>CAZFTD010000141.1:0-9613 GCA_964521525.1 uncultured Marinilabiliaceae bacterium
GAGAAAGCCTTGGAAACTCTTGAAAAAGCGCTTGAAGCCTACCCGGGTCGCACTTTATAAGGAAAATTGACCGCAAAGGTTTCTAATGCTTGCATAGCTACTCGTTTATGAATGGTTAACGCAAAGGTTAAAACCAAAAACTTTTTACCTTTGCCAAAAACAAATGCATTTGAAGCCTGAATATTTTATAGCAAAGAAGATTAAATCGGGGGGCGTTTCCGGAAAACGCTTTGCTGGTCCTGTTTTAAAGGTTGCAGTTGGCGGCATTGTTCTGGGCATGGTAGTTATGATACTTTCCATTGCCATTGGAACCGGCTTTAAAAAGGAAATAAGGGAGAAAATTATTGGGTTTGGCAGTCATATTCAGGTGGTGAGCTATGATTATAATTTAAGCTACGAAGCCAATCCCATTCCACACGACCCATCATTGCTGGCATTGCTCCAATCGGTTAAAGGTGTAAAGAATGTTCAGCGTTTTGCCACTAAGCCGGGTTTAATAAAAACCGAAGAGGAAATGCAGGGGGTTGTTCTCAAAGGTATTGGCCCCGATTACGACTTCACTTTCTTTAAAAAAATATTGGTTAAGGGCAATCTTCCACAATATTATGCCGATAGTACATCGGTTGAAATTCTCATATCCGACGATTTATCCGGGATGCTCAATCTCGAAGTTGGACAGGATGTGTTTATGTATTTCTTTCAGGATCAAATCAGAGCACGACGATTTAAAGTTTCAGGCATCTACGACAGCAACCTCCCCGATTTGGATAAAATGTTTATTGTGGCCGATATTCGTCAAGTCCAGCGCCTTAACGATTGGGCTTTTGACCAGATTGCCGGCTATGAAATTCTGATCGACGATTATGACAGCATGAATGAAATTGGGGAAGAAGTCTACACGCTCAGTGCCACACAGATTTACGATGATGGTA
The DNA here is from genome assembly GCA_964521525.1 of uncultured Marinilabiliaceae bacterium. Lineage (GTDB taxonomy): Bacteria > Bacteroidota > Bacteroidia > Bacteroidales > Marinilabiliaceae > CALEUX01. The sequence goes on from CAZFTD010000141.1 coordinate 933, forward strand.
CCATGTTGCGTACACGTACCATACGACAGGCACAACCTCAGGTATTTAACTGGCTCGATTTGCTCGATATGAATATTGCTGTCATCATTATTCTGATATTATTGGTTGCCGGATTTAATATGATTTCAGGCTTACTGATTCTGATACTCGAACGAACCAACATGATAGGGATATTAAAGGCCATTGGTATGGCCAACTGGCCCTTACGCAAAACATTTTTATATCTTTCTACTCATATTGCCATTCGGGGATTAATATGGGGTAATATTCTGGGGATAGGAATTTGTTTAGTTCAGCAGAATTTTGGTTTGGTAAAACTCGATCCTGCCAATTATTTTCTCGAAACAGTGCCAATTGCACTGAATCCATTACATTTAGTATTATTAAACACAGGCGCCATTATTGCAATCTTTTTAATGATGCTGGGCCCTTCTTATCTGGCTGCGCGCATTTCGCCTGTTAGAGCCATTTTATTTGATTGATATTTGCATATTCGAACACATTGTGTCCGTTTCCGGGCGTTTTTTTGTATTAAAATTCAATTCTCCTTTTGCGGTACCCCAAAAAAAATAATGTATTTCAATCCGGCATGTTTTTATGTTTTTTTTGAAGGCCAGATGGTTAGCGCTGTGTATGACTATATTTTATTTTTATGAAACATTTTTAGCCTGAGCAACGTATATTTTTTAAACTTTGGCACGCTTTTTAGTGTGTATAAGTTTAAGGTTTAGATTAAAAATGGGACAAAAAGAGAAACCACCCTTCAAACGTGAATGGGTGGTTTTTTGTTTGTTATAATAGTGGACTATTGTTGTGATTTTTATCATCGTTTTTGTATTTTTATACCTGTTAAACCTTGTTATTTATAAGATTAGATCAACTTTTTCCGGTCTTTTCTGTTTTGCCTTAACACCCACTATTGAATCAGGAAAGGAGTATGTGATGTTTGCGTGGAAGGATTCTATAAAGAAAGCATTGGAGCCGCCTTTACCGGGAGAGGGCGCACATGCCCTGATGGCTCCAAGTGTCCGTTTTACTGAAAATTCATCGGAATCACGTGAGCATCCGCGTTACAGCAGTGTTTTGGTTTTAATTTACCCCACCCACCATAATATAGTTGTACCTTTTATTCAACGTCCAAATTATCAGGGCGCGCATGGTGGGCAGGTGAGTTTACCAGGTGGCAAGTGCGAAAACGATGATGCTTCTTTTTGGGAAACCGCTTTGCGTGAAACACGTGAAGAGTTTGGAATAGATACGTCACAAATAGAGTATCTGGGCGCATTGTCGCAAATTTACATCCACAACAGTAATTATATAGTGGCTCCGCAGGTAGGTTTTTTACCTGCAAGGCCTGTTTTTAATCCCAATCCTTTCGAAGTGTCAGAAGTTTTCGAAGTTTCGGTAAGAGATTTTTTTCAGCCGTTTAAAATTAAGCGTTTCGAACGCAATGTGAATGGGCATCAATTGGAAGCTCCCTATTTTGATGTTAATGGCAAACAAATTTGGGGAGCAACTGCTATGATACTCAGTGAACTGATTGAAGCCTTTAAACAAAAAGCTCCTCAATGGATTAACGCATTACATTCCGGTAATGCTCATATCGCTCAAGAATCTCTTTAACGTAATTAAAGGGCTCTTCGCCTCTGCAATATCCAAATTTTACCACCGGGTCGTTATAATACTTTGGATTCGATTTGTTAAGGATGTAATAATCCACATTATCGTCCCAAATTTGCGGGTTTTTCCCATTTTTTTCGGCCAGCAACATGGCATCCAGAACATGGCCAATGCCTACGTTGTACGATGCCAAAACGAACTTCAGCCTTTCAGCAGGATCTTCAACCCGAGGTTTCATCCGCTCATCGAGCCATTGCAGAAATTGAATGCCAGCCCTGATGTTTTCGGATGGCGATGTGATTGATTGTACGCCAAACCTATCAGCCGTTTCGGGCATTAACTGCATTAATCCCATGGCGCCTGCCCAGCTTTCTGCATCAGGAATAAAGCGCGACTCCTGGTAAATTAAGGAGGCAATCAACCTCCAATCGAGATTGTACTTGGCACTTTCTTTACGAATCAAATCGTCGTAAACCGAAACCTGGCCACCTTTAATGGAATGAAAACCTGCATCTACAATATGCGTAGAACGTTGGTTGAGGAAATATTTTTGATAAACTCTCTGATATTTCGCTGTTTTTTTAAACCCTATCATCCAATTGTTGACAGCATTTAGCAATTCGGGTGCATTTTTATTCACTGCCCAGGCTTGTTTCTGAGGAAAGCTAATGGCAGTTTCTATATCAATATTGGGATAAAAATTCAAATTGACTTTGGCCAGGTTTTCGTCGCAAACGGTTAAAGGTATTTCGCCGGCAGCAACCAAATCAATGAGTTGCTCAACCTCATAGTCGGGTATCTCAATAATATTAATGCTGTCGCCAATTTCGTTGGCAAGGCTGCGCAGTCTCTGAACAAAGGCCGAACCTTTTTGCACATAAATACTTTTACCTGCCAAATCGAGCTGGTTTCTGATTATTTCATTGTAAATCCGGTTGTTTGAATTGCCTTTAACAGGCATATATGCTTGCTGAACCAGAACCTGACGGCTAAAACTGTGTGGTTCGGTAAAGGCAACAAGTTCTTCCGTTTCGCGGGTAACAGCCAGGCTACTGGCTATAATATCGAGATGTCCGTTTTGAAGGTCGTTAAAATTGGCTTGTAAATCATTGCTAACCGAAACTTCAAGTTTTAATCCCATAAAGTTTGCAAACTCCTGCAGAAGTTCAAACTGATATCCCATGGGTTGGCCTTTGTAAACGAAATAGTTGGTGGAGTTATAATTGGTAACAACCCGAATTTTGCCCGATTTAATTATTTCAGGGAGGTCCTGTATCTGGAGCTCGGTTTCAGTTCCTTTTTTCCCTTTGCGCTCTGTTGAGTTACAACTGATGGCAAAGATTCCCAATCCTAATAAAAGAAGCAAAAGCGTAAATTTTTGCATAGGCATTTTTTGAGTAAAACTTCTATCTGTCAGCAATGTATATGTTTGACAGACTGTTTTTAACAAAAAACAGGCCACAAATTTAAGAAGAAATTCTCCCGCTTCAAACAGTGGAATTAGTCGTAGAAATTCCAGGAAACTCCAAACCTAAGTCCTCTCGGGTTTACAGGATAGTTGATGGTATGAAAATAATTATTATTTAACATTCCCTGGTTAATATGGTCCATCTTAATAAACATTCTGGCACGCTTAAGTTGCATGTTCAGAAATAGATCCACGTAAGGATAGTCACCGATTTTTCTCACTTGCTGGAGGTAAAACTGACCGGTGGCAGGCATGTAGGCTGGTGTGAACCATTTAGAGGTGTATCGGAGATCGAAGCCAAGCTGGATAAACAAAACTTTAAAAAGCGTATTCTGGTAATAGTTTGAACTATAAATGGCATAATCAGGCAATGGGATAACCTCCTGGTTGCTTGATACCTGGTAAAGAAAGGTGTTTCTACTGTGGATATTTCCCAGTTTAAAATGTTTAAACAGCTCAACTTCAATGAGTTTTATGTAGTCTGATGATTGTTCGGGCAGGGCCTCCTGATTCCAAAAAACATAATCGTTTATTAGGCGAACTTCTGCAGAAAGTTCCAGTTTGCGTGTCGGAATTTCCAATCCTCCTCTTAGTTTAACAGTTTTAACCTGATTAAATCGATTATTCCACATAAAATGATTCGAATAATAACGCCGGGCTAAAAACTCAGGTGTAACCAAATAAATACCTCCGTTGGCAAATAGTTGGGCGGTGTCTTTATGCACTCTGAAACGGGTTAGCATATCGCCTGTTATTTCACTGTCGCCGGTGCGGTAGCCCTGAAAATAAAGTTTCATGCCAGCGTTCCACCGGAAATGTTTACCTTCATTTTTAAAAATTTGTCCACCAATCAATGTGGTTGTAAATGTAGTGTCACCCATCAGGTATTCGGGACGTAACATCAAAGGATTGGTTGATTGGTAAAAATTTACAGGCTGCAACGGGTACTTGTATTTCTCAACGTTATTGGTGACAAATACCCTAAGACCAAATCTCAAAAGTGAGTTGGCCTCTTCGTTAAACCGAAGCTGAAAAGTATTTTTTATGGTTACATAGTAAACTGAGTCGCGGGTTGTTAAAGTATCAGCATAAATGTTTTTGTAGTAGAATGATGATGCATCTTCTCTCAGGTATCTGTTCAGATCATTAATATTATGAATTCGGCGCGACCGGTCGATGTGTAGTGTGTGTAGAGCAGTAGCAACTGGTAGTTTGGTGGGTTCACTTTCATGCGAGGAAATGGTTATGTTTCCCACGTTAATCGATTGATTTAAAAATAGTTGAAAGTTGTCGGTTCGGTTATTGGCCGAGTAAAAATTCACGGGAATGGTTTCGGCCTGCTTATATTCTTTATATTTTTCAGGATGGAGGATAAAGTCCTCATCAGTAATACCACCGTTTTCCAATTGGTCGGTGCGATTATAAACGAACGAACCGTGTATTTGGTATCGTACGCCCGAATAGCTTGAGAAAAATCTGAAATGGCGATTTTCAACTTTCTGAGCTTCGTATTTCCCTATGGATGATATTAACTGGTAATTAAACCCGGCATTCCAGTTTTTATTGATGTTTTGGGTAAAAAGTACGCCTACCACTTCTTCTGAACGTCTTTTGGGGCCACTGTATTGATAATACAGGTTGGTATAAGGGGTACGTGTATTATAATAACGCCAGGTCTCAGGTCCTGCAAAAAAGTAATTAAGGTTTTCGGTAAATAAAAACCTTGAATAAATTGGCATATCTGAAATCATGGCCGATTTCCAGGGCGCTCCAATGTTTCCCAGTTGAACGTTAACCATCGATTCACGAAAGGCAGGGCTATGAATCTGAAAGCCTTGCGATAAAGTGTCCACAGGTATGGAATCGGTGCGGGTATAATCATCTGTTAGTTTCCAGTTTCGCACCTCGTGTTTAACTGGCGATTTGGGAACCTCCTGATTACCATTAACTCCCTCTCCCGGATTCTGGCTGCCAGATTGGGACATGCCTCCCCGGTTGAGGTTACGCTCCTGCACAATCTGCGCCTTAACAACAAGGTTCGGCAACAGAAATATTGATATATAAATTAAAATACGTCTCATGCGGAGGCAAATATATTGAAAAATCCGGAACACACGCCGACTTCTTTTTACTCATTCCATTGAATCATGGCTTTTTGTTGTTTGCCATCCATCAAAATGGTCAATGGCTTTTCAAAACGGAAATGGCGGATATGGTTTGTTTGGTTAATGATTGTTTGCTTGTTTAATATTTCAAGGTTAATATAATTGTTGGCAGAGCCCATGTGAACTGAGAAATATCCCACATTCATGGTGGTTACATTGTGAAAGAAATGCGATCCAAGTGATGCTTCCAATGGAAACTCCGGAAGACCCATTTCTACAATAACTTTAGCATGAGATATTTGCGACCAATAAACCGGGATTCCGGTGGATGGGTCACGGGTGCCCCAGCGTCCTGGGCCCATAAGTACATACTCTCTTTTTTCTTCGGCCAGTTTCTTGTTTATTTGGTCAACTTCGGCAGCCATGGCGTTGGTTTTGGTGCGGTCAAAATTTTCAATATCAACCAAAACCACATCATAAATATTGGTAATTCGCCCGTTGCCCATACCATGCCCGGTATTCAACAGAATTTTCGACTGGTCAATAGTATTAAAGTCAACATCTTCATGTTGGGCAATTCGGGTAAGAGGTTTAATCTGCAACAAATAGAGAATTGGCAAACCATTACTATACCCTTCAAGGTCGAGCGCATATTCTATTTCCACCGGAGCCCCCATAGCTTCTTTCAAATATCGCAGCAGCAAATCCAAAGTTCGTGCCAGAGGAACACGTTCGTATTTTAATATATTGGCAAAATTTATAATTCTTGGTCCTTTAATACTGAGGTTGGTTACCAGCGCATCGTAATTAGGGTCGTAAACTGATGCACAATGCTTTAGATTGCCATCCTCTTCGGCCTCGTTAATGCTTAATCTGATTATTGACGACAATTCGCCCTGGGTTACCAAATCGCTTTGACCGGACTTTAGGTTGATGGCGTAAAAATGTGTTTGCGATTCACGTATTTGGTCTCTAAGGCTGCTCAATTCCAGGTTTGGGTAACGTGGGCAGAAGCGCCAGGCTTTTTCTCCTCCAACAATGTGACGGCCCAAACCTACGCCCATAACGGCAAAGCCATCATCGGGCTTCATATAGCTGTACGGGTAGTAATTATACGATTGGGCTATTCCGCTGGCATGGGGATAATACTTATTGTGAACACGGCGTCCAACTACCTCCTGAATAACCACTGCCATTTTTTCTTCTTCGATTTTATAGTTGGTCAGCTCAAAATAAGCCCGTGCCGATGCATTAAAAATAGAGGCATAAACCAATTTAATGGCCAAACACAACTCGTTAAGCCTTATTTCAAAATCGGGATGATTATTGGGAAGCATAAATGTGCTGTAAACTCCGGAGAAAGGCTGTAGCAAACTGTCTTCGAACAAACCCGACGAGCGAACGGCCAGCGGATTATGCATATTTTCGAGGTAACTTCGTAAGAGTGCTGTAATATCTTCCGGAATTTCTGAGTTAATAAAAAACTGTTTTACTTCATCTTCATCCTTAATGTTGTAAATGACTGGTTCAAGGTTGTTTTTCTCCAGAAATCGGGTAAACTCTCCGGCCCCAATGATACATGTTGGGGGCACATGAATTTCAAGTTCTGGTATAAGGGTTTCAAAATCAATATTTTCTATAAAGTTGCTTAAAAATGCCAAACCTCTGCCTTTGCCGCCCAGCGAACCTTCACCAATACGCATAACAAAGCGGTTATTGTGAACCATTGTGGGGTCGAACGGAACCACACGGCCTTTTAATCGTTCGAGTCGGGCCTGCTCAAAAATATCGAGTATGGTTGAGCGAAGTTTGGCAGAGCTTTCGAAATCGTCAATACTATAAGGCCGCAATTTTTTGGCCATTGAGATTTCGCCTCTGGCCATTAGCCATGTGCTGATACCATTACGGCGGGCATGGTATAAAAGACTTTCGGGCGGTACCTGACGTAAGCAATCTTCAAATTCCTTTAAATTATGGGCACGGGCTACCTGTAGGCCTCTTGAGTTTTTGAAAATGAAATCGCCAAAACCTAATTTCTGGTTGATAAAATTCTGAATTTCAAAACTTAAGTTGTCAGAGTTTTTGTCCAAAAATGTAGCCTCTACCTCGGCTGCTTTTTGGGCATTTTGGGGTTCAGAAGATTGCATCAGCACGGGAACAACGGTTTTGGATCGGACATATTTAATCAGGTCGATGCCGGCATTTTCATCAGGAATTCCATTTCTGGGATATTTAACATCGGTTATAAGACAAATGAGGTTATCGGTGTATTTGTCCACAATATCCACAGCTTCCTCGTAGGTGCTCGCCAGAATTATTTTAGGGCGGACCCTCATTTTCATGATTTTATGAATTCTGTCGCCCGATTCTTCCGACAGGATATTCTGGGTCTGCATCATCACTATTGAATAGAGCAATGGAAGATACCGGGTGTAATAAATCTGCGAATCTTCAACCAGTAAAATAATTCTAACATCGCCTACCTTAACATCATTTTCAAGGTTGGCGCGGTCTTCCACATATTTAATCATGGCCAGAAACACACGTGAATCGCCATTCCAAACAAATACACGGTCAATGGTGCCCGAAGGGCCCGAAGCTTCATCGAAATATTTAATATCCTGGTTATTGTTTACCATTAAAAGAACAGGCAATGAGGGCTGGCTTTTTTTAATTTCAGTGCTGATGAGCAATGGGTTATTTTTATCGAGTCCGGCCATTAGAATTACCATGTCGAACCTTCTGTTTTTCAAAAGTTCAAGCGCCTCTTCGTTGGAAGTTACGCTGGTTACCCTTGGTGCAGAAAATAAATTGAGCTGAAGGTATTCGCCCATAATTTTATCAAAAAACCGGCCTTCCCTAACAATGGAGTAGGCATCGTAATAAGTAGCCACCAGCAATACTTCAGTCACTTTAAATGCCATTAGTTCCTGAAAAATATCCTGATCGCTTTTTTTGCGGTTATATAGTTTGGAAAGCTCTACAAATGAGTCGTTAGTATCCATTTTATTGTTATTAATTATGATATAAAATTAATTCTCCCATTGAAATAAAAAAATGACACTTCTATCTATCTGAAATAAAAAGATGCTTAGGTTCTTTCGTTTTCTTTTTATGTGGGGTTTTGTTTAGCTTTGCATAACTGAAATTTCCCTAAAACATAAATAATGGAACTAAAAGATTTCAAAACCAGATTTAAGATAAAAGCTGAACCTGCCGATGTTTATGCTGCCTTAACCAATCCGTTTACCATTGAATTGTGGTCGGGGTATGCTGCTGAGATGCCTTCTGAAGCAGGAGCGGAATTTTCTATGTGGGATGGTGATATTTCGGGTCGCATTCTCGAACTGGTTCCCAACCAAAAGGTGGTACAGGAATGGTACTTTGGCGAGCAGGAACAGCCATCGGTGGTAACCATTAAAATATTTGCCGATGGCGCTAAAAGTCAGGTAGATTTATTGCACACCAATATTCCTGCCGATGCTTTT
>CAZFTD010000142.1:0-7652 GCA_964521525.1 uncultured Marinilabiliaceae bacterium
TGTGCAAAATTGTAAAGAAAGAGCGCTTTGAACTGGGCTGTTTGGCCCGACACAAAACTACAACAGAGGGTTAGCAATAACGCCATTAATTTTAATTTCTGCATAAGGGTTTGGGTTTAGTTGCAATTGATTAATTGTTATATAAAAAAATAATTTAATTATTTGGTTACTTAATTAATTGATTATTTGAATTAATATTGTAAATATTTGTTTTTTTTTAATGATAACAGAATCGACAGCTTTATTTTAGTCAATTATCTATGAACGTTTATGTATTATTTTTGGATATTTATCAATTGACAAATACCAATGTTAAATAGAATTAAAAAAACGGAGGAAATTCCTTTGTGTTTAGGATATCCTCCGCTTTAGATAGATTAGTGGTAGTTCAGTTGAAGAATTTTCATGGAAATTTAGGAAACTTTTTAAAATCGGGAGCTCTTTTTTCCAGAAATGCATTACGCCCCTCCTGAGCTTCTTCCATCAGGTAAAACATCAATGTGGCATCGCCTGCCAGCTCCATAATTCCGGTTTGACCATCGAGCTCGGCATTGAGACCGCGTTTTATCATGCGTAGCGCCATGGGGCTTCGTTGCAGCATGATTTTGCACCACTCAATGGTTTCATCTTCAAGTTGGTCAAATGGCACAACCTTATTAACAAGCCCCATTTGTTCGGCCTCGGCTGCTGAGTATTGTTTGCAAAGGAACCAAATTTCGCGGGCTTTTTTCTGGCCCACGTGGCGTGCCAGGTACGAAGAACCAAATCCGGCATCAAAGCTCCCAACCTTTGGTCCACTCTGGCCAAATAACGCATTTTCGCTGGCAATGGTTAAATCGCAAACCACATGCAAAACATGTCCTCCACCAATGGCATAGCCATTTACCATTGCCACAACAGGCTTTGGCATGGAGCGGATGCGCTTGTGCAAATCCAGAACATTTAAGCGGGGTACGCCACCTTCGTCAATATAGCCACCGTGTCCTTTAACATTTTGATCGCCACCTGAACAAAATGCTTTGTCGCCTTCACCTGTTAAAATAATTACGCCAATATCCTGCCGCTCTCTGCAAATATCAAAGGCATCAATGAGTTCTTTAACCGTTTCGGGGCGAAAAGCATTGTACACCCGTGGACGATTAATCGTTACTTTGGCTATGCCTTCCCAGGATTCTAGCTTAATATCCTGATATTCTTTTTCATTTTTCCAGTTACGCATAAATAATATGTTTATGGTTGTTTTTTAGTTAATTGGTGTCGAGCCAATAGTTAATAGGCTGTAGGCAGAAGTTTTCGCTCCTATCACTATGCTCTATGCTCTATGCTATTTGTTCTATGCTACAAGTAGCCAACAGCTAATCATTTCAAGAGATTGTTAATAACTAAATGTCTTAAATCCAAGAATCTAACGTTCTAATGTTCGATTTCATGGGAATTCCGGTTTAAATGTTTAAAATAATCTTTTAGTAAAATCCCATTCTCAACATTTGGCGTAAACACTTCTAAAATAAAGGGTTTATCCGATGGTGCAAAAAAGATTTTCAGAGCATCATTAAACGCCGCTTCATTATTGCAACTAAGATAATTTAATCCAAATGTTTGGGCTATTCCTTGTGCATTCATATTTTGCTTTACTTCAAAAAACTGTTCCAGTTCTTCAGTTTCGCTCGAACCCGGTAAAAACCTGAAAATGCCTCCCCCTGAATTATTGATGAGGATGATTCTGAAATCGGGTTTCAAATATTGATGCCATAGTCCGTTTGAATCGTAAAAAAACGATAAGTCGCCAACTATGAGTAAAACCGGTTGTTCAGAGCCATAAGCAGCACCTGCTGAGGTACTCACACAACCATCGATGCCACTGGTGCCGCGGTTGGCAAACCAGGTATGACTATTGTCCCAGTCGAACAACTGGGCATATCTCACCGGTGTACTGTTTCCTAAATGAATTTGGTAGCCGGGGAAAGATGTGGCGTTTAATGTCTGGAAAAGTTTCAAATCGCACCAGCCAATTCTGTTCAGGTATTGATGGTGCAAATTAAGAGCTTCTTCGGCCTTTTTTTTCCAGTTTTCGGTGAACCTATGTTTTTTTGGGGTAATATTTTCAGCAACCTGATGTATGGTTAAACCTGCATTCCCTTCAATTTTTCGGGTAAGGCTTTGGTAGGTATCGGTTAATGCATCACGATTGGAAAAATGCCAATGCGATTTTGGTTTTCTGGTTCGCAGCATTTTTTTAATCATTTTTGATAATACCGGAACATCAAATGTTATGAGCAAATCGGGGGCGAAAATTGGGTAATCATCCTCAGGGATGGTGGACACAACTCTGTCCATGGTATTGATGAAATTGCCATTTGGGGTATTCGATAATGTTTCGGTAAGTACCATAACACCTTTATCAGCCAATAATGCAAGTGCTGCATGAAGCCGATCGTCTTTATGATGGGCACCCATTAAAACCATTACTCTGTCGCATTGGTGAATTTCATCCAGAAGCGTCTGTAAATCTTCATTGGCCAAAGTCTGGTTGCTTTGGAACGACATGATTTTTCTGGCAGAGTTGGCAGGGAAAACTGTTTTTCCGTAGAGCGGTTCTCTTAAAGGCACATTAATATGTATCGGGCCTGGATTAATTTCTGTTGCGGCTGATAAGGCTTCGTTAATGGTTCTGTTTACAAACCATGCATCATCAGCATGGTTGATAGAAACCGGCAACTGACATTGATAACGTATATAATTACTGTAAATTCCCTGCTGATTAATGGCTTGACCATCGGTCTGATCGATCCATTCAGTGGGGCGGTCGGCGGTGATAACTACCAGGGGAATTTGTTGATAAAAAGCCTCGGCTATGGCTGGGGCATAGTTTAATGCGGCTGTTCCACTTGTACAGATAATGGCAACCGGTTTTCGTCGGGCCCTGGCCAATCCTAATGCAAAATAACCTGCACTGCGCTCATCTACAATGGTTAAGCAATTGAATAAATGGCTACCGTTAAAAGAGAGAATCAATGGTGCATTGCGCGACCCGGGCGATATAATTACTTCTTCTATACCATATTGATGGCATAAATCAATCAATTCTTTTACAACTGGTTTATCCGAAACGTGATTGTTCATGAATAAATAATTTTTGGCAGGTCAATAATTATAAGGCAGACGTTAGTTCTTAGTTCTTAGTTCTTAGTTCCTAGTAGCTAACTCCTAACAGCTAACCCCTAACCCCTAACCCCTAACCCCTAACAGCTAACCCCTAACATCTTTAAAAAATTGACATTCCATTTGGCGTTTTTTGTTTGAGTAACTTTTATTATAAGCAATACCTATATATTTCTAATTGCCTCATTATGTTCTATTTGATTCAGTACCGACAATAATGTTTGGCTTTTTAAAATGGTTTCGTTCCACTCCTGAACTAAATCGGAACTGGCCGTTAATCCGCCTCCGGTATATATTTTTACCTGGTTATCTTCAATTTGCATACATCGGATGTTTACAAACAGGTTAATATTGTTGGAGTTAACAGGCCCAATAAAACCGCCGTAAAATAACCGTGGGTGGGTCTCCACCTTTTTAATGATTTCCAGAGCAGTTTCTTTAGGCTCCCCACCCAGAGCCGGGGTTGGATGAAGGTTTTTAAGAAATTCACCCAGTTTACCTTTAATGCCCTCTTCCGAGAATTGGTACGAGGTTCTTAAATGTGTTACCAATCCGGCTTTAGCTATGGCCGGACCGTTTTTTTTATAATTACCTACCCCGGCCTGGTCCAAAAGACGGTCGATATAGGTGCTTACAACATTTTGTTCTTCCAGTTCTTTAGCATTCCATTGCGCCGGATCCATTTCGTCTAATTGGCGGGTTCCGGCCAGCGACATGGTTTCCAGAGTTCCATGTTGTTTTTTTAGCAAAAGTTCAGGTGATGCACCCATCCAAATGCCTGTTTCAGGAGTTGATAACAGGTAAACAAAAGTGCCCGGATATTGTGCGCATAGTTGCTGAAACAATGTTGATATATAGTTTTTAGCATCACTCTGGTAAGCTATTACTCTGGATAAAATGACTTTCTTTAACTCCCCGCTTTTCAGGGTTTTCATCATTTGCTGAAACTGACTTGAGTAAACTTCAAAATCCGTTTCGTTACTGATATAGGGGCTGGAGTATGGTTTTGCTTTAACAGGTTTTGCCTTGGTTTTTAATGGCATATCCCATAAATCAACCGGTTTAAACCACCATCCCTGTGTTGTGGTTTCATCAAAGGGAACTACCGCAAAGCCTTCAAATTCATTTAAGTTATCAAAAGGCTGATACGAAAAGGGTATTGGCTCTGAAAAATCGATTAATGTGCAATTCGATTCGCCTGGCAAATGAAATATGGTAAACCGGTCGCCTTTTTTAATCCTTATATCAATTTGAGTATCTATATGATTAGCCATTGCCTGAACTTTATAACTGAGCTATTGTTAAAATAATTACTAAATATTGGAAACAAAGATAACCAAATTGGTTTGGTTTTGTTGAGTCAATTGAAACCGGAATGAAACATTAGTTTTTGTCTTTATTGTGGTTTTTCCTTTTTACTTTAGGTACGATATATGTATTTTTAGCCATTGGTTTTTATGGAAAATGGAAATTGTAAAATTTAGATAGATGACTAAGACCAAACAAAAAAAACGATTTATCGATTATTTTCTGAATTTTCTTGAAAAAGGAGGAAATGCCTTGCCTCATCCGGCCACTTTATTTGCTTTGTTTGCTGTAAGTGTTTTGCTTTTGTCGGCTGTTGGATATTGGCTCAACTGGCAGGTAAATCATCCTGCCACCGGTGAAACCATATCGGCTGTTAATTTGCTCTCGAAAGAAGGTTTGGAGAGGATTCTTGACCAAATGGTGGCCAATTTTACCAGCTTTGCTCCATTGGGCATAGTTTTAGTAGCCATGCTTGGTATTGGTATTGCCGAAACCAGTGGCTTAATTGGTGCTTTTATACGTTTGCTGGTTCTTTCTGCACCACGAAGCATTCTTACTTTTGTGGTTGTTTTCTCAGGCATTTTGTCTAATGCGGCCAGCGATATCGGTTACGTGTTACTTATTCCACTTGCCGGTATTATCTTTCAGGCCATGGGGCGCCACCCTTTTGTAGGTATGGCAGCCGCCTTTGCTGGCGTATCTGGTGGTTTCAGTGCCAATCTAATAATTGGAACCATTGACCCGCTTTTGGCGGGATTGTCGCAGGAGGCAGCTCATATTATCGACCCGGCATACGAAATAAATCCCACCGCCAATTATTATTTTATGGTGGTTTCAACCTTGTTAATTGCCTTTTTGGGAACCTGGATTACCGAAAAAATTATTCAACCCCGTTTTGGAACCTATGAAGGCGACGTGAAACAGGAAGCCATTGAACCTTTAAACCATCAGGAGAAGAAAGGCCTTAGGTGGAGTTTATTACTGATGGGGGGATGGGTTACAATAATTCTGCTGGGGTTATTACCATCGGATGGAATTTTGAGAGGCCCCGATGGCAGCCTTATCAATTCTCCCGTAATGAAAGGAATAATAAGTTTCTTGTTTTTAATTGCTGGAAGTATGGGAGTTGTTTATGGAGCAATTACCGGAAAGTTTAAAAACGATGGCGATGTGGCCAACGGCATGGCTCAAAGCTTAAAAACCTTAGCGCACTATATTGTTTTAGTGTTTTTTGCAGCTCAGTTTGTAGCTTTTTTCAGATGGAGTAATTTGGGGGTTATTTTAGCTATTAGTGGAGCCGAAGTGCTTGTGGATGCCAATCTTGGGGTTATTCCGTTGATGTTGCTGTTTATAGTGTTGGCAGCCTTTGTGAATATGCTCATGGGAAGTGCTTCAGCCAAATGGGCCATTATGGCACCTATATTTGTACCCATTTTTATGTTGTTGGGCTATTCTCCCGAGCTTTCGCAAGCTGTTTACCGCATAGGCGATTCGGTAACCAACGTGGTGTCGCCCATGATGAGCTTTTTTGCCTTGATTATTGCCTATTTTCAAAAATACGATAAGAATGCCGGTATGGGAACCATTATCTCTACCATGATACCGTATTCTATTTTGTTTTTTGCTGGGTGGAGTATATTGCTTATTCTTTGGATAACGCTTGGACTTCCACTTGGCCCCGGTGCCGGATTATATTATGAATTGCCTGCCAGTTTCGGGCAGTAAAGCATCAAAAACCCCTAAACTCGTAATAAAGTTTAGGGGCTTTTATTGATCGAAAAAAATCCATAAAGAAAAGATCTGGAGAATCAGAATGTGATATCCTCCTGAACCGCATTTTTAACCTCCTGCTTTAATTCCTCAATAAATCTTGAATACTCAAATTTGCTGTTAAACGGAGAACTCATGGCCAGCAAATGTCCCTCCTGATTTTTAACATTGATAATAAACCTGCCGTTATCAGTTTGCCATTTTCCAACATAAGGTTCGTTATGTCCTGCTAAATTGCGAATGTTTTCTATACCATTCAGGCACTGTGTTTTTGTAGGGTACCTTGGACTCCATAAAACCGGTCGACCACTTGTGTCCTTCAAGTGGAACTGAAACTCACCCCCGGCCTGACGTGAAATTACAAATCTCATCATGGCATTCATTTAATTGGTTTACTTTCTAAATTACATCAAAATCTTGCAAAAGTCAAGAGTTAAACTGTTTTTATTGATGCAGTTTAGGTGTAAAAAAAACTTTTTCAGATGTTGCTTTTCGAATGATTAATTTATACTTTTGATTTTAAAATAATCTAAAAAAAGATAAAATTATAATCATGTTTCTTTCAGAAAATCTTAAGTTATTACGAAAACGGAAAGGTTTAACGCAGGATGATTTGGCTGCTATTTTAGGTATTAAAAGACCCACCCTGAACAATTACGAAAATCGGGTGGCTACCCCTCCGGTGGATATGCTGATTCGCTTGTCGGATTATTTTGGTATCTCCATTGATACCTTACTTCGGGTTGATTTATCGGGTTTATCGCAATTCCAGCTTCGCGAGCTTGAAAATGGTAACGATGTATTTATTCGCGGAAGCAAATTGAGGGTTTTAACCTCTACAGTTGGAGCTGATAACGAAGAAAATATAGAATTGGTACCCGAAAAGGCCAAAGCAGGTTATTTAACCGGATTTTCCGACCCTGAGTATATTGAATCACTGCCTATGTTTCGATTGCCTTTTTTGGATAAAGCACGCAAATACAGAACTTTTCAGATTAGTGGCGATTCTATGTGGCCAATTCCTCACGGAGCATGGGTTACAGGTGAGTTTGTGCTCGACTGGTCGTTAATAAAAAGTGGCGAGGCTTATATTATTCTTACGCTGGACGACGGTATATCGTTTAAAATTATTCATAACCGCATTAATGAAGATGGACAAATAGAGTGCATTTCATTGAATCCGTTGTATCAGCCCTTTTCGTTAAAGGTTTCTGATATCAGGGAAATCTGGCATTTTGTGCATTATATAAGTCCTGAATTGCCTTCCGAGCGTGTAGAGATGGACCATTTGGTACGCACTTTGTCGGAAATTAAGCAGGAGGTTAGCGATATTAAAGGGAGGCTAGCTGTTAGTTCTTAGCTGTTAGTTCTTAGCTGTTAGTTCTTAGCTGTTAGTTCTTAGCTGTTAGTTC
>CAZFTD010000142.1:7752-9535 GCA_964521525.1 uncultured Marinilabiliaceae bacterium
TTAGTTGTTAGTTCTTATCTGTTAATTATTAGCTAGTTGCTAACCCCTAGCAGCTAACAGCTTATTGTGATGATTTTATAGTTTTATGATTTTCAAAAAATTCCAACCGCATTTCTAACCGATGCTTTAAACATTAAAATACCCTTTTGAGGATTAGAAACCCGATAACGTTGTTTTAAAATAGCCTCCGGGCGAGCGGTTTTGATTTTATGAAACAACCTCAAATAGTAGCGGTAAGCCAGGTAAACGCCCAAGCGCACTTGTGGTTTCAGTTGGACTATTCCTTTAAAAGCTTCATCAAAATCGAATTGAATTTCTTTTTCAATGGTTTGTTTGGCTTGAGGTGTAAAATTATCAAAATCAATATTTTTGAAATAAATTCGCCCTTTGTTTTGATAGTCGTCCTGAGCATCGCGCAGAAAAATTACTTTCTGAAATGCCTCTCCAAGTTTGCGGGCAGGATATTTTAAAGCTTCGTATGCTTCATCTTCGTAAACATAAAAAACACGAAGGCACATAAGGCCTACCACTTCGGCCGAACCATATATGTATTGCTCCAAATCGCTTTTGCTATAGGTAGTGTAGTGCAAGTCCATTTCCATGCTGTTAAGAAAAGCTTTAATAAGCGCATGATCGATGCGACAATCGTTAACCGTGCGCTGGAAACTGTCGAGAATTGGATTAAGACTAATGCCTCGCTCAATGGCTTTCCAAGTATCTTCCTGGAATTCTTTTAACAATGTGGTTCGGTCGTAATTCAAAAAGCTATCCACAATTTCATCGGCATATCTTACAAAGCCGTAAATGCTGTAAATATGGTCACGGTATTGTTTGTCGAGCAATCGAACACCCAGCGAAAATGAGGTGCTGTAAATTCGGGTGGTGTTGATGCTGCAACGCAAGTTATTAAGGCGGTACTTATCCATAGTTTGGTGAGTTTGTTAGTTTATTAGCCTACTGTTCTTTTTTTACATCGTTCAGTAATCGCTGGGTTGTGAGCTTACTGCTGATAATGGTCATTGGTAATCCGGTTCCGGGAATGGTGGACGCTCCCACATAATATACATTATTCAATTTTTCATCCTTATTGGCTGGCCGAAACCAACCAATCTGATTCATATTGTGGGCAAGTCCAAGACCACTTCCTTTGTACAGGTTAAACATACTTTCCCAATGCTCGGGCGACAAAACTGTTTTACTTACAATCAATTCATTTAATGGATACCCACTTCGTTCCGATAGGTCGTCAATAATATTTTGAGCTATGGTTTCGCGGTCGCTCCAATCGGGTTTAAAGCGCAAATCGGGCGATGGGCATAAAATAAACAAACTTTCATAGCCTTCGGGTGCATATTCCGGATTGTTTTTTGATGGCACATTTACATAGTAATAAGGCTTTTGGAATGAAACCTGGTTCTTAAAAACGCCTTTGGCATACTCATCGAAATTGTTCCCCAAATAATAGTTATGATGTTGCAAATTGTCAAGCTTTCCTTTTACTCCAAGATAAATGGTTAGCGGCGCCATAGTCCACTTCATTTTATCAAGTTTTGACTCAGTATATTTTTGGTTACCCAGAATTTTACCTCTGAACCAGGCCGCATCGGCATTAATTACAAAATAATCGGCTATCCATTTTTGGTCATGTTGGTCGGTTAGCGCAAAAAGAGACCCGTTTTTCTGCAAGGCATCTGTTATCTCGGTGTTGTAATGAAATTTAACACCCTTTTGCTCCAAAACTTCCACAAGGCTTTCAACAATTTTGTACATGCCACCTTTCACA
>CAZFTD010000143.1:0-9490 GCA_964521525.1 uncultured Marinilabiliaceae bacterium
GATGGAGGATGCCCGCCTCACGAGAGCGCCTAACTTCAGCGAAGCTGTGATGGGATACCACGATAGCAACAAATCAAATTTTTCGTGGGCTTCTTACAAACAAAGAACATGGCAAAATCCTCATATTGTTGGTTACATGGAAAGTCACGATGAGGAACGCATCACCTATAAGGCTCTTACTTATGGCAGAGTGGTTCCCGAATATTCTGTAAAAGAACCATACAACGCCATCAAACGTAAAGGTGCAGCGGCGGTGTTTCTGTTTTCTATTCCAGGCCCAAAAATGATTTGGCAGTTTGGCGAACTGGGTTACGACATTAGTATTGATAATGGCGGTCGTCTTGGTAAAAAGCCTCCCAAATGGGAGTATAAAAACGATCCGGATAGGGCACAGCTATTCAATATGTATGCACATATGATACAACTAAAGAAAACAGAACCTGTTTTTTCAACCTCTGATTTTTCTTTAAATGTGGCCGAATCCGTAAAACGAATTGCATTAAATTATCCGGGTAACGACGTTCGCTTGGTTGGTAATTTCGATGTGGAATTAAAAACAGTTGCCCCTGCGTTCAGCTCAACAGGTTGGTGGTATAATCATTTTAGAGGCGATAGTATTATGGTTACCGATATAAATCAACAAGTTACTCTGGCACCTGGGAAATTCTACCTGTTTTCGAAGAAGAAAATGGCGGGCTTTGAAGTGATATCTTCAGTGAAACCTAAACCCGAAGAAGTTAACAAGTCTGTTGTGTTCCCAAATCCGGTAAAAGAAACTTTGTTTATCCAATCAGAAGCAATAATCAGCGAAATTATGGTTGTTGATATGAATGGAAGCCTAAAGGAGCGCTATAATGTTTCAGGGCAACAAACAGCTTTGCCTGTAAGCTCATGGAAAAAAGGCGTATATATAATTAAAGTATTATTTTCTGATGGTAAACTGGAACATCACAAAATAATCCGATAAATTTTTAGGTTTGTGGTTAGGTTGAGTGCAACGATTTCCTGTTCCGGAATTCGTTGCACTTTTTTAGTTTTCCCTGAAAAACATTTTTTTTAGAAGATAAATCAATGTGTATATAATTATCTGAAAATCAAGCATTAAAGAGGGTTTATTGATGTAAATAATATCAAATACCAATCGTTCGGTCATCTCTTTTAAACTATGAGCATAGCCGTATTTAACCATGCCCAGTGAGGTGAGTCCTGGTTTTACTTTTTTTACAAAACGGTAATAGGGAACCTCTTTTTCCAGTTGACGGGCATAGAATTCCCTTTCAGGTCGGGGCCCCACCAACGACATATCTCCCCTCAGGATATTCCAAAATTGTGGCAATTCATCTAAATGATTGCGACGCAGAAAGCGACCAATGGGCGTTATTCTTAAGTCATTGTCCTTATCAACCAGTTGAGGTCCCTCAGCTTCAGCATCCTCATACATGGTTCTGAATTTTAACAGGGTAAACGGTTTGCCATTTTTACCCAGGCGTTCCTGCTTAAATAATAATGGCCCTTTGGAACTTTTTTTAATATAATAGCCAAACACAGGCAAAAGCAGAAGTGTTATAAACAAACCTGGTAAAGCCACTACGATATCAAATAATCGTTTTACAATGGCTTGCCATAATGGGATGGGTGATGGCGTTATTGAAACTACCGGAATATCGGCCAGATTTTTTAGTGCCACTTGTCCCGAAATGGCTTCAAGGGTGCCCGGAACCATCCTTATTAGAGTTTGCTCCGATTCAATTTCGGTTAAAATTTTCTCTGTTTGCTTCGGATTTTTCGAATGATCGAGAAATATAACCTCGTCAATACCGGTTGTTTTTATCACTTGTGGAATATCATCAAAAGAACCTAAAAACGGCGTGTTAAGCAAAGTGTCATTGGAGTCATTTGCCGGGCCACAATAACCAGCGAGCGTTAAATTGTTGAGGCTGATATACCTAAGAAATTCCTTCAGGTAGGGTGTTTCAGGTTCTGATTGAAAGGCAATAACAATTTTATGAGTAATCCAGCCTTTTTTTAACAAGGTGGTGTAAAATAAGTGAATGATAAAACGAATGAATCCTATTATCAGGAAATATATTACCATTAAAACCAGCAACCTTGAAAAATCAATATAAATGGTATTATTGATTTCACGATTGTTTGAAAAATAAAAAAGCAGCGACAGATAAATAAGCGTTAAACCCATAGCTGGCCTTTTTAATGACACATGACCAAGCGACGTAATATTGCTTTGATAACTGCCTAAAAAGGCAAAAACAACTACAAGGCATACCGGAACAATGAAAGTGGCCGGTACTATTCCTATTGGCAATATCTGCAACACAATTGAACTCGTTGTGCTCAATGTTGATGAAAGCCACAATATTATGAATGCTGCTGTAAAGTCACATATCAGAGCCATTATTGCAGGAAGTCTTCTTTTTATGTTTTTTGTTGAAATATTCATTGGTGCTTTTAGCCTTTATAAATAAATATGAACCATATTATTGCCAATATCAGAAAAATAATCTACTCAAATGGTGATGCGTTTTAATTGTTCACTATCAAGTGATACAAGTAGTTAAATTCAAACCTCTATTGGCTGTTGTAATAAATAAAAACATTTTTAAACATATTAAAAAAGATACATCTTTCCAAAATAAAGATGTTTTTTTGTAATACAACTTTTAAGATATTTGGTCTGTGGCTGCTGATTTGTTTCCTATTAGTAACTGTTTAAATTTAGATATAAGATTTATAGAAGCGAAGCATCGCGTTTCCGACAAATCGGGACTGCGCCTGCGTCTTGAGGTCCCGAGAATCGGGATAAGATAGATAGAAAGGATTTATAAGTTTTTATATATGTCTTAGCCCCTTTCCAGACTTATCTATCCGTCTAATAATCCAACATCTAATCATCCTAATAATAATTTCAATATTAAATTTAAACAGTTGCTTCTAATCAAATTAAATGTTTTTCGCTTCAAATGATTGATCTAACAGCGACTCTGTTATTTTTGTAATCGCTATGAAAGAAGATACATTTCGACATAAGGGATTGAGAACCAGGTTGGTGGAAGAGTTGATTGCTAAAGGCATTACAAGCAAAGCGGTTCTTGCAGCTATCAATGCTGTTCCCCGGCACCTTTTCCTCGATAGCTCATTTGTTAAGTTTGCCTATCAGGATAAGGCGTTTCCAATAGGTGCTGGGCAAACCATTTCGCAGCCATCTACGGTGGCCCTGCAAAGTCAATTGTTGAATGTGGGAGCCGGAGCCCGCGTTTTGGAAGTGGGAACAGGTTCGGGGTATCAGGCTGCCGTTTTAAGCGAAATGGGTATAACTGTTTTTTCCATAGAACGACAACCCGAATTATTTAAGAAAGCGCAAACTTTTTTGCCATCTTTGGGTTATAATCGTTTAAGATTGTTTTTAGGCGATGGATATGAAGGCTTACCTGATTTGGCTCCCTTCGATGCCATTTTGGTTACAGCAGGGGCTGCCACTTTACCCCAAAAGCTGCTGTTGCAGTTAAAAGTCGGAGCCGTTATGGTGGTTCCAATTGGAACTTTCAAACAGGTTATGACACGTATCCGGCGCCTATCGGACGATGATTTTGAACAGGAAACATTTGGCGAATGTGCTTTTGTTCCAATGTTGTCGGGGGTAGCCAAATAAAAAAATAAACTTGTAAATCGCTATGATGGAAATATATACATTGGTTTTTAATCCTTTTCAGGAAAATACTTATTTACTTTTTGATGAGACAAAGGAGTGTGCCATTATCGATCCCGGCATGTTAACAGAAGCCGAAAGGGATAAGCTTGTTGCTGTTATTAACCAGTTGGGACTTAAACCGGTGGTTGCCCTTCAAACGCATTTACATGTCGATCATGTGCTGGGATGCGGTTTTGTGCTTGAAAAATTTGGATTGTCGCCAATGGCGCATAAGGCGGATGAGTTTTTTCTTGAAGTCACAAAGTCTTACGCTCAGCAGTTTGGAATAATTATTCAACAAAACCCACCAGCTTTGGGAGGGTACCTGAACCACAGCGATGAAGTGAAGTTTGGCAACTCCTCATTAAAAGTTATTCACGTTCCCGGCCATTCACCAGGAGGAGTTTTGTATTATAACGAACTTTCAGGGATTTTGGTGGCCGGTGATGTTTTGTTTAAAGGCAGCGTGGGTCGAAGCGATTTGCCCGGAGGTAATCATCATGAGTTGATTGATGGCATTAATGAGAAACTGATGCTTTTGCCCGATGATGTGAAAGTTTACCCGGGGCATGGACCATCTACAACCATTGGCTTTGAGAAATCAAATAATCCTTTTCTGTAAAGCGCCAAAATGTATTGTTTAGATGGCTCTTGAAATATTTTGAATTCAATATAGGTTGATAGACTTTTTCGATACCTATCAGGCCTATTCGTATTATTTAAGAAGGTCTTAACAAATAGCTTATCCTTTCTTGCATGTCTTATATGGTAAATTGCTTTTAATTACTATCAACAAAGGACAATTAAAAATATAAGTAACGCAGTATTGTGACTACCATTTTGATAAATATCATTGTTGATGTATAAAATAATTACTTTCATTACATCAGTTTTTAAATGTGTTATGTCTGACATTTATTGATAGAAGTTCAAGCAGGAGAATTCATATAAGCACAATAGGTTTTCTGTTGAATTTTATTATGTATCTTTCTGCATAATATTTAGTTAGAAGCTGTTCATTTTTTGATAATAACTTATCAATCTTTTATTACTATTTTGATTCTTTATAGCCGAACTTTGTAAATAAGTCAAACTATAAGCATCATTGTTAAAGGAAGTCTATTTTATTGTTATTAGGATTTACCGAAAATTTACCTTCAATATGGCTGACAACGAATTTATATCCCGTCACCTTGGTCCTCGGGAAGCAGATATTGAGCAAATGCTCAAAGTAATTGGAGTTTCATCGGTGGATGAACTTATAGAGCAAACAGTCCCTGCATCCATCCGGATGAATAAGCCCCTTTCTATTGGGGAAGGAATGTCTGAAGCTAAATTTTTGGAAAGAATAAAGGCTCTGGCCTCTAAGAACAAGCTTTTTAAAACTTATATAGGCATGGGTTATTACAATACCCATACACCTTCGGTCATAATTCGCAATGTTCTTGAAAATCCGGTTTGGTACACCTCCTATACACCTTATCAGGCCGAGATTTCACAAGGACGACTTGAAGCCTTGCTAAACTTCCAGACTATGGTTGCTGAACTAACGGCCATGGAAATTGCCAATGCTTCATTGCTCGATGAAGCCTCCGCTGCTGCCGAAGCCATGATTATGATGTTTAATACGCGAAGCCGAAATCAGGAAAAAACAGGTGTTGTAAAATGCATTGTTGATGAAGCTATATGGCCGCAAACACGTGCTGTTTTAGACACAAGGGCATTGCCTTTAGGAATTGAACTTGAATACATGCCAGCTGAAGATATGGTATACAAGGTTGATGAACATTTTGGCGTTATTCTTCAATATCCCGATGGTAACGGTGAGGTAAAAGATTACCGCAAACTGGTTGAACAGGTTCATGCTGGCGAAGGGAAAGTGGCCGTGGCTACCGATTTGTTGGCTTTAACCATGTTGGTTCCTCCCGGAGAGTGGGGGGCTGATATTGTTTTTGGTTCCTCGCAACGATTTGGCGTACCAATGGCATATGGTGGCCCGCATGCAGCATTCTTTGCAACCCGAGAGGAGTTTAAGCGCAGTTTGCCCGGTCGTATTATTGGAGTTACCAAGGATGTTAATGGCAAACGTGCCTTGCGCATGGCGCTTCAAACTCGCGAACAGCATATTAAACGCGAAAAGGCCACTTCGAACATTTGCACAGCGCAGGCTCTATTGGCTAATATGGCTGGTTTCTATGCTGTTTATCATGGTGCCGATGGATTGTTGAATATTGGTGCGCGGGTACATAAAATGACCTGTCAGTTGGCAGAGGCTCTCGAAATTTTAGGCTTTGAACGTACCAACCGTGTGTTTTTCGATACGCTCAGATTTAAACTTCCTACAGGTTTAACTTCAGGCGATTTGCGCTGGCAGGCACTTCAAAAGGAAATTAACCTACTTTATACCGGACGTTACGAGTTTGGATTAAGTTTGGATGAAACAACAACTTACGATGATTTGCGTGTTTTAATAGAGTTGTTTGCCAGTTTTGCCGGTAAACCTGTTCCTGAAATCAATAGCGCAATAAGTACTTGTTTTCCTTACGAGTTAAAAAGAACCAGTGCTTTTTTACAACAGGATGTTTTCAGGAAATACCGTTCCGAAACAGAAATAATGCGTTATATCAAGCGTTTGGAGCGGAAAGATATCTCTTTGGCTCATTCCATGATTTCGTTGGGTTCGTGTACCATGAAACTGAATGCTGCCACTGAAATGTTTCCAATTACCTGGCCCGAATTTGCCGGGTTGCATCCGTTTGTACCCATTCATCAGGCCATTGGTTACCAGGAGATGATGAAAGAACTACGGTCCGATTTGGCTGAAATTACCGGGTTTGCCGATATTAGCTTACAGCCCAATTCGGGTGCGGCCGGTGAATATGCCGGGCTAATGGTTATTCAGGCATATCATGAAAGCCGACAGGAAGGGAACCGCAAAATAGCATTAATACCATCTTCGGCACATGGAACAAACCCCGCAAGTGCTGTTATGGCCGGATTGCAGGTGGTAGTTGTAAAATGCGATGAGCGCGGAAATATTGATATGGACGATTTGCGTAACAAAGCAGAGATGCACAAAGAGAATCTGGCATGTTTGATGGTTACCTACCCGTCAACACATGGCGTCTTTGAAGGCTCCATTAAAGAAATTTGCAATATTATCCATGAATTTGGCGGCCAGGTTTATATGGATGGCGCCAATATGAATGCACAGGTTGGATTAACCAGCCCGGGTTTAATTGGCGCCGATGTTTGCCATTTAAATCTGCATAAAACATTTGCCATACCTCATGGTGGGGGCGGGCCCGGCGTTGGCCCCATTGGTGTGGCTGCTCATCTGGTCGACTTTTTACCGGGACATCCTGTTATTGACAACCGCCGTCCGGCTATAATGGCGGTTTCGGCTGCTCCATGGGGTAGTGCAGGAATTTTGCCCATTACCTATGGATATATTAAAATGATGGGAGCCAAGGGCCTCACTAAAGCAACAGAAATAGCAATATTAAATGCTAATTATCTGGCAGCCAAATTAAAAGAAGGTTATGAAATTTTATATTCGGGTGAAAATGGCCGCGTGGCTCACGAATTAATTTTGGAGTGTCGCCATTTAAAAGCCTCATCGGGGATTTCCGAAACCGACATCGCCAAGCGCTTGATGGATTATGGATTTCATGCGCCAACATTATCATTTCCGGTGCATGGCACCTTAATGATTGAGCCCACCGAAAGTGAATCAAAGGCTGAACTCGACCGGTTTGTTGAAGCCATGCAACAAATCTTTAATGAAATTAAAGAGGTTGAAAGCGGAGTGGCCCACAAGGATGATAATGTACTCAAAAATGCGCCGCACCCTGAATATGTTATCGCTTCAGATAATTGGACTCATGCTTATGGTCGCGAAAAAGCTGCTTATCCGCTTCCATGGGTGCGCGACAATAAGTTTTGGGTGCCAGTTGCCCGGGTTGATGATGCCTATGGCGATCGCAATCTGGTCTGTACCTGCCAACCCATCGAAAATTATATTTGAGGCCGGAATCTATGGGAAGTAATTTCAGGGTTTACCTGGCCATTGTGCTTTCAATGGTTTTCTGGGCATTTTCGTTTGTATGGTTTAAAATTGCGAATCAGGTATTTTTACCCATTTCAATAATAACTATAAGGTTAATTATTAGCACTTTATTGCTGGTAGTTACTTTTAGTTTCATTAAAAAACTGCAACCTGTTCAAAAGGGCGACCGCAAATGGTTTTTATTGCTGGCCTTTTTAGAGCCCTTTTTATATTTTATGGGCGAAAGTTTTGGATTGTTGTATATTACATCCACTCAAGCATCGGTAATTGTTTCTACCATTCCTTTGTTTGCATCGGTTGCGGCATTTATTTTTTATGGTGAACGATTAACCTGGATAAATATTTGCGGTATCATTATCTCGGTAATTGGAGTCACCCTCATTGTTATAAATCCCGATTTAAGCAGCCGGACACCCTTAAAAGGTGTTTTGCTAATGTTGTTGGCTGTGTTTTCTGCAGTTGCATATGCCTTGGTGGTAAAACGACTGTCGGTCCGTTATAATCCGTTTACGCTGGTTACAGTTCAAAATGGGATAGGCATTTTAATGTTTTTACCCTTTTTCCTGATTTTTGAGTTAAAAGCTTTTCTGTCAACCCCGGTTACAACAAGTTCGGTTATGGCTGTGATTCAATTGGCAGTGTTTGCCTCTACTCTGGCCTTTTTATTGTTTATTTATGGCATCCAAAAGATAGGCATCAGCAAAGCCAATGTTTTCACCAACTCAATACCGGTATTTACTGCTGTTTTTGCCTGGTGGCTTTTGGGCGATTCCATCAATATGCTTAAAGTTATTGGTATAATTCTGGCTATATCAGGTTTGTATGTCTCCCAGTTGAAACGAAGTCCAAATGTCTGAATTTTTTAAGGAAGTTAGATATTATTAATTAACAGGAATTGAGAATGATATTGTAGTGCCCAAATTTTTCTGACTATCTATTTTCACATGGCCTTTTAAACACTCAATTCCCCATTTTACAATACTAAGGCCAATTCCCGGGCCATCGTATCCGGGTATTAATGAGGCCTCAAACTTTGTAAATTTATCAAATACATTTGGCAAATGCTCCGGTGCAATTCCAATACCTGTATCTGTTACTAAAACTTTTAAGGTATTATTGACGAGTTGGGCCGAAATTGATATTTCGCCTGATTTAGTGAATTTTATGGCATTGTCGATGAGCTCTTCCATCACCATCCCAAAAATAGTTTTATCTGTAATAACGGTAATATCAGGATTTATTCTGTTCTGGATTTCGCAAACCAGATCTCTTATCTGATTGTTTTCATTAATTTTGTTAATTAATAAGTTAACCATTTTGTAAGGCGTAAATATTTCTGTAGTTTTATGAACATCGTTCTGCTCAAATTTTGCCAGCATGGTAACATTATCAAAAAGCTTTAGAAGCCTTAAAGTATTTGTATTAATGTATTGTAGAAACTGGTCACGTTCGGGCTTTTTTAACTCTTCATTCATTACCAGATTTGAGAATCCCACAATGGCATTCATGGGGGTTCGAACTTCATGTGATATATTGGCCAGGAAAGCTGATTTTAGTTTGTCAGATTTTTCAGCTTGAATCATAGCATTTTGAAGCTCGGATGTTTTTTTGTCAACCAGTTTTTGAAGCGAATTATTGAGTTTGTCTTTTGTCCGTAAGTATTTTACTAACAATAAAAGGGTTGCCATTAATAATAACGAGAACAAAAAAGTCCC
>CAZFTD010000144.1:0-9488 GCA_964521525.1 uncultured Marinilabiliaceae bacterium
AACAATCGCCTTCCAACCGATTTTATTTTTGATTGTATTTTATCCTGTAACGACGATTCTAATGTGAAAAGGTGATATCCGCCAATTTGTAGCGAGGGCATAATTACAATTACCAGCACAATTATACCAATGCCTCCTATCCAATGTGTAAGACTTCTCCAAAACAAAATAGACTTTGGAAGCGACTCAATATCCGTTAAGATGGAAGAGCCTGTGGTGGTAAAACCCGATACCGATTCAAAAAGTGCGTTAATAAATCCGGGTATGGCTCCCGAAAACAGGTAGGGCAAGCATCCTATTAAACCAATAATTAACCACGACAGAGTTACGGTTAAATAGGCATCTCTTCTTTGAATTTTCTCGTTTTTGTCAAAACCTTTGCAACTTATAAATGCCAAAAGACCTGCCAATAATGAAACTATAGCAGAGAACACAAATGACCAGATATTTTCTGAATAGATAATGGCTACCAAACAACAAACCAGTAAGGAGCCTGTTAAAATAAAAAGGTTTCGGCTTAGAACCGTTAAAACAATTTTGTAGTTAATCAGATGATTCATTCCACACAATTTTGCAGAGCGCAAATTAACAGTCTATACCATAAATAACAGGTTAAGATTATGACCGAAAGTATAAAGATTTTATAAAGATGGGTGGGTTTTAATGCAACTCTTAGGAATTTAGTCTATACAAAAAAGAGGGTGTCTCAAAAGTTCGAGACACCCTCTTTTTATTCGTATTTCTACCTGAGAAGTTTTCCAAATATTCAATTCTCAGAGGCTTTAAAAAACTTTCGAGACAGCCTCATCCGTAGTATGGAAATCTAATTCCTTTTTTCTTTCTTCCGGTTCTCAATGAAATTTATTTCACTTCCGAGCCATTTTTTACTTTGGACAAGGGTGTTACAAAAACAAGTTTGCCATCAGCATCTTCGGCCATTAATATCATACCCTGCGAATCAATGCCTTTAATGTTTCGGGGAGCCAGATTTACCAAAATGGAAACCTGTTGGCCAATAATTTCTTCGGGTTGAAAGTATTCCGCAATACCTGAAACAACAGTGCGCTGGTCAATACCGGTATCAATTTTCAGCTTCAGTAATTTTTTGGTTTTAGCAACTTTTTCGGCTTCCAGAATGGTGCCAATGCGTATGTCCATGGCCGAAAACTCATCGTAGTTAACGTTTGTTTTAGCCGGTGCTGCTGTTTTGGTTTCGGCCTGATTGGCAAGTTTGGTTTGCTCCAGCCTGTTCAGTTGAACCTGAATGGCATCATCTTCAATTTTATCGAAAAGCAATGATGGCTCATTAATGGCGTGACCCGGCTTTAAAATCTCTTTATTACCGCACAGGTTCCAGTTGGCATCGCCCATATTCAGCATATTCCGTAGCTTTTGAGCTGAGAATGGCAGAAATGGCTCGGTTAATATGGCCAGATTGGCGGTAATCTGAAGGGCAATATTCATAATGGTGGGTACTCTGTCAGGGTCTGTTTTTATGAGTTTCCAAGGCTCTGTATCAGCCAGGTATTTGTTCCCTAACCGGGCCAGGTTCATAACCTCTTTAATGGCTTCGCGGAATTTGAAATTTTCGAGGGCTTCTTCGGTGCTTTTAACAATAGTGCCAATTCCATTAAGGGTTTCTTTGTCAAAATCAGTTAAAGTTCCCAACGCCGGAACTTTTCCATCGTAATATTTTTGGGTAAGCACCATTGAGCGGTTCACAAAATTGCCATAAATGGCTACCAACTCGTTGTTGTTGCGTGCCTGGAAGTCTTTCCAGGTAAAATCATTGTCTTTGGTTTCGGGTGCGTTGGCAGTGAGTACATAACGCAGCACATCCTGCTTATCTTTAAAATCAACAAGATATTCGTGCAGCCAAACCGCCCAGTTGCGCGAGGTTGAAATTTTATCGCCCTCCAGGTTTAAGAACTCATTGGCCGGCACATTTTCAGGTAATATGAATGAGCCTTCGGCTTTAAGCATGGCCGGGAATACGATACAGTGAAACACGATGTTGTCTTTTCCAATAAAATGAAGTAGTCGGCACTCGTCGTCTTTCCAGTATTTTTCCCAATCGGGAGTTAACTCACGGGTGGCTGAAATATAACCAATAGGAGCATCGAACCACACATAAAGCACTTTGCCATCGGCGCCATCAACAGGCACGGGTACGCCCCAGTCGAGGTCGCGACTAACTGCACGTGGTTGTAAGCCCAGGTCGAGCCACGATTTGCATTGGCCGTACACATTGCTTTTCCACTCCTTATGCTCTTCGAGAATCCATTGGCGCAAAAAAGGTTCGTGCTTATCGAGCGGCAAATACCAGTGTTTAGTGGATTTCAAAACAGGTGTGCTGCCCGATATGGTCGATTTTGGATTGATAAGGTCGGTGGCATTGAGCGATGTCCCGCAACTTTCGCACTGGTCGCCGTAAGCACCATCTTTACCACAATGGGGGCATGTTCCGGTTATGTAACGATCGGCCAGAAATTGTTTGGCTTCATCATCGTAATACTGTTCTGACTCTTTTTCAATAAATTCACCTTTATCGTAAAGTGTGCGGAAAAACTGTGATGCTGTTTCGTAATGTATTTTACGGCTGGTACGCGAATATACATCAAACGATATTCCAAAATCGCGGAACGAGTCTTCTATAATTCGATGATATTTATCAACAACATCCTGGGGCGTAATGCCTTCTTTACGGGCTTTAAGCGTAATGGGCACACCATGTTCATCCGAGCCGCCAATAAGTAAAACATCATTACCTTTTAACCGCAAATAACGAACATAAATATCGGCAGGAACATAAACACCGGCCAAATGACCAATGTGAACAGGGCCGTTGGCATAAGGAAGAGCTGTAGTAACCAGGGTGCGTTTAAATTGCTTCATTGTTTTATAATGAAATTGTTTTTCTTTTTAATTTGATTCTGATGGAGTTGCAACTCAAGAAGTTTTTGTAATAGTTTCAACTCCTTGAATAATCAGTATTTTTTTTAACTTCACAAAGATAACCAAACATTTAAAAACTGGTGTTTTTTTGAATTATATAAGGATTAGAAGCATTTTTTAATAAGTTTTATTTAGATGATTAGAATTAAGATGGTTAGATGGATAGATAAGAAGAATTGAAAACCCGTTCATTAATACTTCTTATTCTGATACCCTGAATTAATTGGAATTTGGCAACTAACCATCTGAAATGTAGATTATACAACTACTGATATTTTTAGCAAATCGATAGATTATGATAGTTCCACCGTTTTTAAAAGAAGGTGCTTTAGTGGGGCTGGTTTCTCCGGCCGGAAAAATTGCCGAAAATGAGATTAAGAGAGCAGAATCTTTTTTAGATGCTCATGGCTTCAGGCATATCAGGGCGCCTCATGTGGCCGATGCCTGGCATCAGTTTGCGGCAACCGACGAAAAAAGAGCTGCTGATTTTATGGAGATGCTTCTAAATGCCGAAGTTGATGCCATCTGGTGCTCGCGAGGTGGCTATGGTACCATTCGGTTGCTTGATTTAATTGATTTCTCTGTTCTTCTATCACATCCCAAATGGTTAATCGGTTATAGCGATATTACTGTTTTTCACTCGGTTTTGCAAAGCAGGTTGGGGATGATGTCGATACATGGTCCTATGGTGCGTAGCTTGAAAGAAGGCAGTTACGAAGATACCGGTATGAGCCGGTTGTGGAATCTTCTTCAAGGAGAGATTCCTTCATATAAAATCTATTCTAATCCCCTGAATCGCCCAGGGGTGGCAAAAGGCACTCTTATAGGGGGCAATTTATCGCTTCTGTTTTCGCTTATTGGCAGCCAATACGATTTTGACCCTAAAGGGAAAATTCTTTTTATAGAAGATGTAAGTGAATACCTTTATCACCTCGACCGTATGATGTATGGATTAAAAGTGAGTGGAAAACTGGCCGGGCTGTCGGGGTTAATTGTGGGTCAAATGACCGATATGCAGGATAATGAAACACCATTTGGCTTTACTGCCAACCAAATAATTGCCGAAGTTGTAAAAGAGTATCAATATCCGGTAATTTTTGACTTTCCGGCAGGTCATTCGCGGCAAAACGAACCAATTGTTCTGGGGGCTAAAGTCAGGATATCGGTTTCGGAAAGTGAATCGGAGTTGTCGTTTTTAAACTGCTAAAACTATGGCCGATCATAATGAACTGGGGCGACAAGGCGAACAGGTGGCTGCCGATTTTTTACGCGATAAGGGTTTTCGAATTATAGCCCGTAATTGGCGGTTTAAGCATAAAGAGGTGGATATTATTGCTTTTGATGGTGATTATCTGGTTATCATCGAAGTAAGAACCCGAACCTCATCCAATTGGGAGCATCCCCGTGAATCTATTACTCCGGGTAAAATCAGATTTTTGGTGCATGCCACCGAAGAATTTGTGATGCAGCATAAAATTGATAACAAAATTCGTTTCGATGTGGTAACTTGCATGCCAATTGACGAAACGAAATGGGACATTGATCACATTGAGGGAGCTTTTACTGCTCAGGTGGAATAAATATAGGAATTATGAATATCGAAGACCTTCGCGAATTTTGTCTGTCGTTGCCGGATACTACCGAAGATTTTCCTTTTGATGAGGTAACTCTGGTTTTTAAAATAGGCGGTAAAATGTATTTGTTAACCGGGTTAGACGGGCCTTTTAGCATAAATGTAAAATGCCATCCGGAGGTAGCCGTTTCACTTCGGGAGTCGTATCCTGCCGTAAAACCGGGATACCACATGAATAAAAACCACTGGAACACAGTTGATATTGATGGCTCAATTAACGATAAAACTTTGAGAGATTGGATAAAGCAGTCGTACCAATTGGTTTATAGTGCCTTGCCAAAATCGGTAAAGGCCCAATTAGCTGGTAACGGTATTTGATAACTTATTAGTAAAAAAATTCATAATGAGGTTAATAAGCATACTATGAAGCAAATTGCATCTTATTTTTTTCAGGGGTTGTTGTATCTTACTCCTTTGGCCGTAACCATTTATGTAATTGTGTTTGCTTTTAGCTGGATAGATGGCTTACTGCGCGATTTGGAATTGTTTCATGAGGGGCCGCTATCGAAATATTCCTTTCCGGGTCTGGGTGTGCTTATTATAATGGGGGGACTAACCATTGTGGGGTATTTGGGGCAAAAATTATTGTCACGACCGCTGTTGTCTATTTTAGAGCGACTTATTAACCGTACCCCTCTTGTGAAAATTATCTATACATCGGTAAAAGAACTATTATCGGCTTTTGTGGGGAAAGAACGCAAGTTTGAAAAACCTGTTCTTGTTAAGCTTGACGACAACAGTGTGGTTCGCCGCTTAGGGTTTATTACTGCTGCCGATTTAACCCAAATTGGAATAGGCAAGGGTTACATTGGCGTTTATATGCCAAGTTCGTACGGATTACTTGGCGAGTTGGTCATTGTACCTGAATCCAATGTGGAGGTAATAGATGCTCACTCAGCCGAAGTCATGAAATTTATTGTTTCAGGCGGCGTATCAAAAGTTAGCTAAAGTCAGAGTTACTCCTTCTTCTTTCGGAATAAATCTTTCATCCGGTCGAGCAGATTTGGCTTTTCTGTTTTTTCTTCGGTAGGTTCTTCTCTTTTCTCCAGTTTTGGAGGCTGGGGTTTGTCAGGCTTAAACAGCCGTTGAAAGAAATTCCTTTCAGTGGGGTCTTCATCGGCAAAATCAGGACAGTCGAGCATAGCCACCAGTTCTTCGGGCAATGGATAAAACATCTGACTGCGAATATACCGATGGCGGGGCGATGTTTCAGCTTGTTGCATAAATCGGGCAAAAATTGGCAATGCCATGTGGGCTCCCTGCCCGAGTGCAGTGCTTCGAAAATGAATAGCCGGATTGGCGCCACCCACCCAGGCCCCTGCCACAATGTTGGGTGTGAAACCTATAAACCAGCCATCAGCATTATTTTGAGTAGTTCCGGTTTTGCCACCATAATCACCTTTTAACGCATAACGAGTGCGAAGCCCCCTTCCTGTGCCCTTTTCAATAACTTCGCGCAGAATTTGAACCATCATTCGCGATGTTTCTTCATTAAAGGCGGGGTCTAAAGGTTCAGCGGGTTCTGCTTCGTAAAGCACTTTTCCGTGGGCATCTTCTATGCGTAAAAGAATTACAGGTTCAACAGCAGTACCGTAATTAGCAAAGGCCGAATAGGCAGTAACCATTTCTTTTAACGAAATGTCAGCGGTGCCCAGGGCGATGGAAGGTACCGATGGAATAGGTGATGAAATTCCCATACTGCGGGCCATTGAAACAACATCGCTCACCCCGGTTTTATTAATAACTTCGGCCGATATGGTATTAACCGAATGGATTAGCCCACCTTTTAATGAGTAGTATCCCAGGTGATTTCCATCGGCATTTGTAGGCGACCAGTTATTATACCGGCTGTAAATTCTTCGTTCGTTCGAAATAAATTCGCATGGGTCAAAACCCTTGTTGAGTGCCGTGGCAAATACAATGGGTTTAAAGGTTGAACCTACCTGGCGTTTAGCTGTAACATGATCGTATTTAAAATGTTGAAAACCAATGCCACCTTCCCACGCCAACACATGACCATTGGCGGGGTTCATGGCCATGAAACCTGCATGAAGCAGCCGCAATGCGTTTTTTACTGAGTCGGCCGGCGAGATGGTTGCTTTTTTATTCCCATCATACGAGAACAGGGTGGTATTGACCGGTTTTTTAAACTCTTCCAAAATTTGTTTGTCATCTAACCCCGATTTTTTAAGTTGCTTGTACCTATCCGACTGACGAATGGCATTGTAATAAACTTCCGGTTTATCGTGCCAGGGGTCGCGTTTTCCCCAATGCTCTTCAAACGTTTTTTGAAGATATTTCATGTGTTCCTGCAATGCTTTTACAGCATACGATTGCAGTGTGGCATCCAGAGTCGTATAAATGCGTAAGCCATCGGCGTAAATATTGTATTCGCTGCCATATTCGCTTTTCAGAATTTTTTCTGCCTCCATGCGCACCTGCTCCAGAAAGTAAGGAGCCGGGCCCTGGTTGTGGTCCATTCGCGAATAGGTGAGCACGATGCCTGTTTTTTTGTGTTTCTCAGCATCCTCGGCAGTTAAAAAACCCTGATCTTTCATTCTGTCGAGCACGATGTTTCTTCTTTGTTTTGAACGTTCGGGGTTTATTCGAGGATTATAAGCCGTGTTGGCAGCCAGCATACCAATCAGCGTGGCAGCTTCGGGCACAGTAAGGGTTGATGATGATTTGCCAAAAAACTGGTTGGCAGCTACTTCAACACCGTAAATATTTTCGCCAAACGGAACGGTATTAAGATACAGCCCAAGCACTTCTTCTTTGGTAAATGCTTTTTCGATGCGGGCAGCAATAAATATTTCGCGCGATTTATTAACGGGTAATGATAAAATACCATACGACCGACGAGGGTAAAGGTTTTTTGCCAATTGCTGGCTAATGGTACTGCCTCCACCCTGTTGTTTGTTACGCAGAACAATGGTTTTAATAAAAACCCTGCCCAGACTAATAAAGTCGAGCCCTTTATGCTCAAAAAAACGACTATCTTCGGTGGCTACCAATGCATTTTTAATATTGGGCGATATGTGTTTGTTGTCGATGGTTAACCTGTTTTGATAGAAAAATTTGCCTATCATAACGCCATCGGCCGAATACACTGCTGATGCTGTTTGGTGCCTGATATTTTTAATTTCTTCTAAGCCCGGAAGGTTTCCAAAAAGCCCCACCCAAATAAAAAACAGAAAAACAACAATCGCAGCCAGACCAAAAGCCGAAAGTTTAAAAAACCAGATAAACAGTTTCTTTTTTAGGTTATGGTTTTTTGTTTGTTTTTTCTTTGATGCTTTTTTGGGGGGCATAAATAACAGCTTCTAAATTTAGTTACCAATCATTCTAAACCAATTAACGGCATTTTCAATGGAATCTTTTACCGGAATAAAAGAATAATTGAACCTGTCGCTGAATTTTTTCGCCGAATAGGCCGAAACATTATGAGCGGTACGGGCAGTATCCTTGGTTATGGCAGGGGCTCTTCCCGATAAAAAACAGAGAAACAAATTTAAACGCCAGCCTATCTCGGTTATCAATCGCGAAACTTTTATAAAAGGCGGCCTTTTATTCATGGCAATGGCAACCATGGTAAAAAATTCTTTGAATGTGAGGTTTTCGCCATTTAAAATAAACCGTTCGTTTATGGCGTCACTTTCCATCAATAGAACAATGGCCTGCGCAACATCCCTAACATCCACAAAGCCGGTGGCTCCTTTGGTATAAAATGGCATTCCTTTTTTTACCGAGTAAAACAGTTTGCCGCTGCTGCGCTTCCAGTTCACGGGGCCAACAATAACCGATGGGTTCACAATAACGGTATGTATGCCTTCTTTTGAAGCTCTCCATACTTCCATTTCGGCTCTGAACTTGCTGTACGAATAAGCTGATCGATGGTCGTCGGGTTGCCATTCCACCTGTTCGTCAATAATACCGCCATCAATTTGTTTTCCCAACGATGCAATGGAACTAACATAGCAAACTTTCTCTATTTTGCAGGCTATACAGGCGTTCATTAAATTGGCTGTTCCCTGAGTATTGGTTTCGAGCATTTTATCAGATTCGCCCGGGTTAAACGAAACCATAGCGGCAACATGGTATACCTGTTTTACGCCTTGGAGTGCCGTTTCCAAGGCAAAATAATCCGACAGGTCTGCTTCAATCCATTCTATCCTGTTATAGGTTACTTCAGCATCATCATTGTAAAACCTGAACAGCCTTTTAACCTCGTCAAGATTACTGCTCTCGCGGTAAATGGCCTTTACCTGAAGCCCTTTTTTTGTAAGGTTGTAAAGCAAATGCGACCCAACCAGGCCGGTACCTCCTGTAACTAAAATCATATTCCATTATTTTACCAGTGAAACCGTACAGTTTGCTTTAAATTTGCATGAACACTTAAGGGAACCGGGCTAATGCCGGCAACACTTTCAATAAGCTTTTTATCTTCGGCAGTGTATGGTTTACATGGAAAATGAAAATTCATTACCACTTCATCAACCCTTCGTGGATCGCTGGCCATTATTTTGGTAATTTCCAGTTTGGTTCCGGTAATATCAATGTTGTTATCCATTGCTTTTATGCCCATAATGGTCATTATGCAGGTTCCGAGCGAAGTGGCCAACAAATCGGTAGGCGAAAAAGCTTCTCCTTTGCCACGATTATCGGTTGGGGCATCGGTCAGAATTTTTGTTCCGGATTGAACATGGATGTTTTCTGTGCGTAAATTACCCAGATAGGTGGTTTGAACAGTAATCATAACAATCTGTATTTGAAATGAGACCTTAATATTGAATGCATGTAAACGGCTTGTCAGAAAATGTTACTAAATTAGCACATTCAAGCAAACAAAGGCCAAAGATGGCATAAATTTCAATAAAATGGAACCATTAAAGCCCTAAAC
>CAZFTD010000145.1:0-9427 GCA_964521525.1 uncultured Marinilabiliaceae bacterium
TGGAATCTTTTCGACCAGATAATTATTACTCAGGCATTTCTTGATAAAAAGCAGAAAGGCTATAGGTATCATAGCTCCCGGGTATTCAACGAAAGTTTTTTAACCCAGCACGAAGGCCGGTTTAAAGGCTACCCGTTTCGAACCTATGTAGGCGATAATTATCATGGTGGCTACAGCGACCACTTCCCGGTTTACATTTTAATTGTAAAGGAAGTGAATTAAGTCGCTTTTTAAATTTTTACTGGTAATTTGTTTAGATTTAAGTTTATTAGACAGATAGGTAAGTCTGTAAAGAGGTGAATACGTCTATAAAAACTTAAAATCTTCACTATCTATCTTATTCCGATTCTCGGGACCTCAAGCCACAGGCGCAGTTCCGGTTTACCGGAAACACGATGCTTTGCATCTAAATATCTTAAATCTAAACTTAAACAACCCCTAAGCACAGCAAATAAGAACTTATATTAAGATTGAGTTATTGCCAGGATGTATCGTTAATGAATGCCCCGGAATAAAAAACCTTAACGCGGTCACCAAGTTCTTGAGCAAATACTGTTTTTGCAACCGAGCCGGTACAGTGACCGGTAAAGAGTTTTAATTGAGGGAATAATCTTGTCAATTCCAAGGCAATAGTTTTAATGTCTGATTCAGTTTCAAACTGATTATGGTGATAGTTATCAATCAGATGTGTGCCACCAATACAGCCAATAACGGGTAGGCTCTTAAAATAATCTGCTGATGCACTTAAAATATTCAATAACCCGTTGTGCGAACAGCCTGAAAAAACAATAAGTCCTTTTTCAGTTTTTACGGCTAAAGCCATTTCATGACTAAAATCATCGTGCACGAGCCTGGTTTTGTCTGTCGATATAAATAAAACACTGTTTGCCTCAGGCATAGCGAAACGAGGTTTGAATTGACAAATGAGGGCAACAGTTTCGGAAATATTCTGATTTTCGGTTGGAAAAATAAATCGATGGGGATGTTTTTCTACAACAGACTGGTTAAAACTGATTTCTCGTTTTTCTCCAAGGCGCATCGAGTAAAACGATTTATTCATGGCATATGGCGACAAATAAACCTTTGCTTTATTGTTAAGTCTGAAAAACTCTTCCAATCCGCCGGTATGGTCGGCATGGCCGTGCGATAAAATCAGAAAATCCACATTGCTGATATCTATGTTCAACAATCTGGCATTGGCAGCAAATTTAGCCGAAGCTCCAACATCCATTAAATAATGATATCCACCGGTTTCAAAGTAAATGCTTAAACCATGCTCCGAATGCAGATTGAAATGAGGATGTTCAGTGTTGTCAATCAATACATTTACTCTCATTTGATTGGATATTATATTTACGGCGTTTCCCCTGCCCTGAGCCTCCTCCCGATTTTCTGCGTAATCCCATACCATTCCCAATAATACCCTTTATCTGTTTGGCAGATGTGTCACATAACCCAAGGCGGCGTCCTGTTTTACTGCCCTTATTTTCCGGCCCACTTCCCGATAATTGTGCCATTTTTTATTAATTAATGATTGCATTCATGGTTTCCATCGTGTTCTTCGTGATGATGGCATCCTACTCCCGAATCGTTAATCTTTCCCTGTAAATAGGCATCAGCCAACTGACGAACATCGCCCGAACAACCTCTGTAAACATTAATGCCCTGGCGGTTAAGAACATTGAGTGCGCCGGTGCCCATATTACCTGCAAGCATTACTGTAACGCCCATTTGCTTTAAAACTGATGCAATATTGCTTTTGCATCCACAACCCTGAGGCGATGGTACGGTTTCAGATTTCTCAATTTTGTTGTCGTTCACTGTAAAAACAGTGTAAGCCTGGCAATGGCCAAAATGGTCGTCGACTTGCTCTCCGCGTGTTGGAACTGCTATCTTCATATTATTCTTCTTTTTTATTGTTTAAATATAACTGATGATGGTAACTTCCTTCTCTCATCATACTTTTACCACATTTGGGGCAATTGATGCTTCTACAGGGAACTCCTTCCTGATGAGGCATTTTTATGTTGCACTCAACGCAAATACAATGGATATCTTCATTGTTGGGATGTTTTGATTGGTTTAGGTGCAGAATCTGCCCTGAGTGGCAATAATTACAACGATTAATTAGGTGAGGCGATATACTGATTTTATAGCATTGTTCGCATCGGTACCAAAAGTCTGAACTGTGGTAATCACCACCTTCAATAAATATTGCTTTCCCTTCAACAAAAGCTTTGGCGATTGTTTGTCGGGCCTTTTCATATATGCGGGTAAATGTCGGGCGCGAAACATCCATTTTTTCAGAGGCTTCCTGCTGAGTAAGCCCTTGATAATCGGTCAGCCTTATCGATTCGTATTCTTCGTACAGCAATACCAATGGTTCCAGGTTGGTTATTGGAATGCCAAACGGCTTAAATCCCTCCATTATGGGGGGATTAACAATGAGTCGTTTTCGTTTTGGTCGAGGCATATTTTTATAATATTGATACAAAAATATATAATTTAAATGAACATTTGTTCAAAACATGGTTATTTTTGTAGCAAATAAACTTGTTGTTATGGATGAAAAAATAAAAAACGCTGAAACGCATCAATTTAGAGCTGTTTTCCCAACTCATTTAAACGCCAATGGAACTTTATTTGGAGGATGTGCCCTTCAATGGATGGACGAGGTGGCTTACATAACCGCCACAAGGTTTACCCGTCAGCATATGTTTACCGTTAATTCTGAAAATATTCGCTTTCTTAAAGCGGTAAACCCCAATCAGATAATTGAGTTAATTGGCCGGGTTGAAAAGGTTGAGCCTGCCAGGCTTAAAGTGAAAGTGGAAATCTTCGCAGAAGAGTTGTATGGCATTAACAGGGAGAAGGTGATGGAAGGTGCTTTTGTTTTTGCCTGCTTAAATGAAAAAAAGCGGCCGGTTCGGATTAAATCCAAAAGGTAATAGCAACCTTTTCATTCAGAAACTTTTTTAATCAATTTTTCGTAAATTAAAAATTTAACACGTAAACCTGGTTTTGAAACTAAATATGTAATTGCTACTTTGCATGCTTCTTACAACTTTAACCATAATCAACTAAATGATGACCAATAGATTTTTCCTGGTTTGTTTTGTTTTTTTTATATCTGTTACCTTATCGGCACAAAAGCTTGCAGTGCCTCAAAAGGGGTTAAAAAAGATTAATTCAGAAGAGTTATACCGCACTTTAAGTGTTTTAGCCTCCGATAGCCTTGAGGGGCGTGCTCCGGGAACTCCGGGCGATATTAAAGCTGCTGATTTTATTGAACAGGAATTCAAAAAAAATGGCTTAAAACCATATTTTGGAAATTCGTACCGGCAAGAGATTAAATTGTATGGCAAAAAATGGGAAGACCCTGTTCTTTTGGTAAACGATGTAAAAATATCTGGTGCCGATGCTATTTTTTATTTGGGCAACCGCTCGGTTGATGAGTTTGAGCATAAGGAACTTGTTTATATTGCCAATGCAACCGACAGTATTATAAATGCATTAGACCTTACCGATAAATTGGTGTTGGTCGATTTAAATCCGCTTACCCGTAGTTATACCATAATGAATAAGCTTGAAGCCAAAGGAGTTTGGGGCGTGCTGGCTTTTTGTTCCATGGATTTATCTCAGTTTCACAATGCTGTGAGCTTTAATAACCGTATGCGTAAGCTGGTTGGTTTGAGTCCCCGAATGCCTGTTCCGTCTGAGCGGGGTGTGCGTTTATTTGTTTTAAACAACAATCAGTTGCCGGCAATTATTGGTTTTTCTGATACTGAACTTCGCGATATGCGCTTCGATGGCTCAAATTTGCTCACTAAAAAAGTTAGCATTAAGTCACCAGTATTGATTGATGAGGTTATTACCTGGAATATCGCCGGCGTTTTAAAAGGAACGAATCCTAATTTAAAACCGGTGGCAGTAACTGCTCATTACGACCATGTCGGACGTCAGTCGGATGGCGTTTGTCTGGGAGCCGACGATAACGCCAGCGGTGTTTCTGCCATTATTCAGGTGGCAGCTGCCTATAATGCTGTTAAGAAAAAGCCTGTTCGCGATGTGTTGTTTGTTGCTTTTGGTGCTGAAGAACTTGGTATAATTGGCTCTGAACAGTTTATGAAAGATTATGAGCGTGCCGATTTTCATGCCAATATCAATATTGATATGATTGGCAGGCGCGATACTGCCACAAAGGAAAACTATGTATATGTTATGGGGACTGCAAAAAATCCTATTACTCATCAAATACACCAAAATGCCAATATTCAAACTGTGAACCTTAAACTTGATTATGCTCATGGCAGAGAATCAAGTTCAAGTGGTATGATGTCGCGTAGCGACCACTATCACTTTTACCGGAAGGGGATACCTGTAGTTTCCTTTTTTAGCGGTTTGCATGGCGATTACCATACGCCCAGAGATACAGTAGATAAAATTGATTTCCCCTTAATGACCCGCAGAGTGCAATTGGTTTTTGCCACTTTGTACATGTTGGTTAATACCGACTATCTGGGGGATTAATTTGGTACAATCCTTCGGCTTCAATTAATTTAAAAACAGCATCCGGTAGTAAGAATCTAAGCTTTTTACCTTCAGATAAACCTTGCCGGATAAATGTAGAAGAAATATCGAGTAAAGGGGCTTCCATTATCCGGATGTCCCCTTTTTGGGGAATATCCTGTATTTTAACACCTGGTCGTGGGTACACTAAAATGGGAAAACCGGAAATTATCTCATCGGCATTTTTCCATCTGTTGATAGACAAAAGGTTATCGCCTCCCATAATAATAATGAACCGGTGTAAAGGATAATTTTCCTGAAGCTTTTGTAACGTATTAATGGTGTAAGAAGGTTTCGGCAGGCTAAACTCTATATTACAGGCTTTGAAACGTGACTCAGGCTTGATGGCTAATTCCACCATTGCAAGCCTTTTGTTCTCATCAATTAATTCATTCGATTCTTTAAATGGATTTTGAGGACTCACCACAAACCAGATTTCATCAAGTGGAGCATACTCCAAAATAAAATTTGCCAACGCCAGATGGCCGATATGAATTGGGTTGAACGAACCAAAAAGCAAGCAGGTTTTTATTTCCTTTGGGTTGGTCATAATGCTTTACTATGGGTTACTAATAAATTTTCGAATCAGGTTTTCGGCCTCAATCTGCGCTTTTTCAAGATTATCGTTGATTAATATATAATCGAATTGAGGAGCAAATGTAAGCTCATATTCTGCCTTTGCAACCCTTTTTTCTATTACTTCTGGAGTATCGGTGGCGCGCTTTTGCAACCGGTTACGAAGTTCTTCAATGGACGGTGGTTGCACAAATACCGATAAAGCCTGCTCTTTATAAAACTTTTTGATATTTAGGCCTCCTATAACATCCACGTCAAAAAGTACATTTTTACCCTCCGAAGTCAGGCGTTCTACCTCGCTTTTCAAAGTGCCATAACAGGTTCCGGCATATACCTCTTCCCACTCCAGAAAATCGCCCTTAGCAACTCTCTGCATAAACGATTCCTGATCGAGAAAATAATAATCTACGCCGTGTTGTTCATTAATGCGTGGTTTGCGACTGGTGGCCGAAACCGAAAAAGCAAGATTCAGATTTTGCTCAAGCAGGTAGCGTACTATGGTTGTTTTACCTGCCCCCGATGGCGCCGAAAATATAATTAGTTTCCCTTTGGTCATTATCTTTATTGCAATTATAATCTCATCCAAAAATTATTGGCATGGCCTCTCTTTATCTCCTGTCTCCTGTTTCCG
Organism: uncultured Marinilabiliaceae bacterium; assembly: GCA_964521525.1. Taxonomy (GTDB): domain Bacteria; phylum Bacteroidota; class Bacteroidia; order Bacteroidales; family Marinilabiliaceae; genus CALEUX01. Next base: position 5,777 of record CAZFTD010000145.1, read on the forward strand.
GCCTCCCTTTCCGCTAGGCGGAACTCCACTATGTTACGTCTCCTGTTTTCGGTTGCCTTTATAATATATTCAACGTTTGCTCTTTAATCTTTTCGAGCTCGTCTTTCATTTGGATTACCAATCGCTGCATATCGGTATCGTTGGCCTTTGAACCCAGCGTGTTTATCTCTCGGCCTATTTCCTGGGTAATAAAAGCCAGTTTTTTTCCAACAGGCTCGTCATCATTAAAAGTTTCAAAGAAATACTTTAAATGGTTTTCAAGGCGCGATTTTTCTTCCGATATATCCAGTTTTTCCAAATAATAAATTAACTCCTGTTCAAATCGGTTTTCATCCATTTTGGTTTTTTCAGCCAGCTCAGCTAAATTTTCTCTAATGCGGCTTTTGATTTTTTCAATTCTTAGCTTTTCAAATTGCGGAACCTGCTCAAGCAGCCTGGAAATAATTTTTGCGCGTTCCGAAATGTCAGCTTCCAACATTTTGCCCTCCTGAAGTCTGAATTGGTCAATGGCTTGAACGGCTTGCTGAATGGTTTTAAAAATCAGTTCCCATTCCGACTCATCCAGTTCGGTTTGTTCAACTTTTAGGGTGTCGGGTAAAGGCATAATTACTCTTAAAAAATCGGTATTGCTATCAATACCCAGCTTTTGCGATATGGAGCTTAATTGTTGATAATAGTTAGAGATAACCTGTTCGTTCAATTGGGTTATTTTATCAGGTATCATGGTTTCAACAAAAATGGTAACATCAACTTTACCTCTTTGTAATTGTCTGGCCAGTTCGCTTCTTATTTCAAGTTCTTTTTCCCTGTAAATAGCAGGAATTCTTGTGTTTAGGTCGAGTTGCTTGCTATTGAGCGACTTAATCTCGATATGCACTTTTTTGGTGGGTAGCTCGCAAACCGCTTTCCCAAAACCAGTCATTGATTTAATCATGGATGTATCATTGGTAAAAAACAAAAGTAATTATTTTTTAAGTATGTAAATGCATCTCCCGATTCCAGTCATTTACTAAGAAAGTAATAACATGTGTTGATGATTTGAATATTGTATAAAAAATAGCAGAAAATAATAAACAATAAAAAATGGCTGGTAATGGGTGTTTTTGTTTGTAGTTTTAAATTATATATAGTTATTAAGATTGCAAATAACAGATAAATAGTGTGATAATAAATGTGTGAACGAAAAAAATATAAAAAAATTAAGGATGTAATTATCTGAAATGTCGATAATTAAAAAAAATAATGACTAAGAAATAATAAAATAAATTAAACAAAAATCGAACATTTTTAAAACTCTCCGGTTTAACTCTCAAAACAGAAAACGAATCTAACAACTAAAACTTTATTACCATGAAAAATTTTCTTAAAACAGCAGTCATTTTGATGATGGTTATTCCTGCTTTAACTTTGGTGTCCTGCGAAAAGGATGAAGAATCTAAAGGTCCGGTTACCAACTCTATTGTTGATGTTGCGTCAAAAAATCCCAATTTTTCTATTTTGGTTGATGCAGTTAAAAAGGCAGGCCTTGTTGGTGCATTGTCCGACCAATCTGCCCGTTTAACAGTTTTTGCTCCTACCAACACAGCATTTCAGTCGCTGCTTACAGAACTTGGTTATGCAAGCTTAAATGATGTTCCGGTTGATGCTCTTAAGAATATTCTTTTGTATCATGTTATAGGCGAACAAAAAATGTCGTCGGCCATAACAACAGGTTATTACAGCTCCCTAAGTCCCGGCCCTGCAAACGATTTAACCGTTTCAATGTATATTGATAAAGCGGCTCTTAAAATTAATAATCGTGCAGCTATTACTCAGGCTGATGTTATGGCCGATAATGGAGTAATTCACGTAATTGATAAAGTGATTTTGCCTCTTTCAGTTACCGGACATGCCGTTGCCAATAGTAGCTTTAGTGCATTGGTTGCAGCAGTTACCAAAGCCGATTTAGCGGGTGCGCTCGACAATGCATCAGGAAGATTTACTGTATTTGCTCCGGTTGATGCAGCTTTCACACAGTTTTTAACCGGGCTCGGTGTAACATTGAACGATTTAACTGCAGAAGCTTTATCTCCAATTTTATTGTACCATGTTTTGGGCAGTGTAGTAAAATCAAGTGATGTGGCTACTGGTTATGTTCCAACACTTTCAACTGCACAATCAAGAAACGTAAGTTTGTATGTTCAGGTTGCTTCAGGTGTTAAACTTAACAATTCATCAAACGTAGTGGTTACAGATGTGGTTGCTACAAATGGTATCATCCATGCTATTGACAAAGTAATTGTACCTCCAACTGTGGTTGATATAGCTTTGGCCAACAGTAACTTCACACATCTGGTGCAGGCTGTTGTTCGTGCAGGTTTAGTAGATGCATTGAATGGTGATGGGCCGTTTACAGTATTTGCTCCAACCAATGCAGCATTCGAAGCGCTTTTCACCTCTCTTGGTGTATCGGGTGTTGAAGGTATCGACCTTGAAACATTAACAGCAGTGCTTCTTGGACACGTGGTTAGCGGCAATGTGGCCTCTTCGGCTCTATCTAATGGCACGGTTCCAACTTTAAATGGAGACCAGACTTTGGCTATCGGTGTTGGTTCAGGCGTAACCATTAATGGTAATATTAATGTGGTTTTAGCCGATGTTCAAGGGAAAAACGGAATTGTGCACGTAATTAACAAGGTGATATTACCATAATTACAATCATTAAATCTTAACCTCAACGCAGGTGGATTTAAAACTAAAGCTGATTTGAGCTTTGTTCAGGAAATCCGCAAAATATGAAAAAATTTTGCGGATTTCTGTTTTTTCATATTTTTGTTTCTTTTTTTTTGATGAAAAATGAACAAAATCGAATTTGGTCGGTTTTTCATTTATAGAACAAAACAATGGCAAGGTATTCCATAAAAGATTTAGAAAAAATATCGGGCATTAAAGCCCACACTATCAGGATGTGGGAACGCAGGTATAAAATTGTAAAACCTGGCCGTACCGATACCAATATCCGGTATTATTCAGATGCTGATTTAAAGCGTTTGCTCAATATTTCTATTCTAAATCAGAATGGTATTAAAATTTCCCATATTGCCGGTTTAGACGATAATCAGATTAGAAATCGGGTGCTCGATTTATCGTTGGATAACCGTTATTCTAATGTTCAGATTGAGAGTTTAATGATTTCAATGCTCGAACTGGATGAGAAAAAGTTTGCCAACTCGCTTTCTGCATCTATCATAAAATATGGTTTTGAAGATACGGTAGAAACCATACTTTTTCCATTTCTTGAGCGAATTGGTGTTTTGTGGCAAGCTGGCACCATTAATCCTGCTCAGGAGCATTTCATGTCGAACCTAATCAGGCAAAAGTTAATTGTAGCCATCGATAATGAGATGCAAAACAGTTCTGTTAATGGCCCACGTATCGTGTTTTTTCTTCCGGAACGAGAGCTACACGATATTGGTTTGTTGTTTTATAGTCTTATTGCCCGTAAAGAAGGTGCTGAAGTAATTTACCTCGGGCAATTGGTGCCTCCCAGCGATTTGTTGTTGGTTAACAAACTACGTCCGGCCGATGCTTTTTTTACATCGTTCATTTCTTCCATGAAAAACGACGATTTAGAACGTTTGTTAATAACTTACAAAGAAATGTTTACCAACA
>CAZFTD010000146.1:0-6028 GCA_964521525.1 uncultured Marinilabiliaceae bacterium
TATATACTCCCGATTTCACTTTTTCTCCCCAAAGGTTTGTTCCATCCCAGAAAGCCTGACCGCCTACCGAAGTTGTTTCATATACCAATTTACCTGACACATCGGTAATTTTCACATTTGATTTTGTCATTAACCCGGTAATTGTTATGGTACCCGAAAATTCAGGTCTTACAGGATTTGGGAAAGCATATATTTCTTTAAAGCTTTTCATTCCTTGTGTTGCCGAACCTCTGGTTGAAACAACACCTTTTTCGGTGCCAATAAATACCTCTCCGGTTTGATTATTAATAACAATAGATGATATATAATCGGATGGCAATGGACTGTTTTGGGTATTATAAGATGATATGGTTTTTGTTCCATCGGCCGATACCAGAAAAACGCCCGAACCTCGTGTTCCAATCCATTTTCGGTTACCGGCATCAACAGCAATGGTTGTTACGGTTTCATTTTCGAGCAAATAATCAGCCAGGCCAGAACCATCCTTCCGGGCAATTTTAATCCTTGAAAAGATGGGTTTTTCACGGGTAAAAATGGTTCGAGGTTGATACTGTACCACTATTCCCATATCTGTGCCAATCCATATATAACCGTTTTGGTCTTCGGCAATGGAGAAAATATTTCTTGTTATTTCCTCGCCTTTGTCGTCCCAAAGCAGTAACTGACCAGCGTTGCGAGGATCAGTTTCCTGAGACGGGGGGATAGCACTTCTGTATTTATCATCAGTCTGGTTTTTGGGGGTGTTATTGTCGTTCCATACAAACAAGCCCCTCTCGTTTCCCCTGGGAATTATCATCCATTTGTCTCCGGTTGAAGGCATCAGCAGTGTTCCAAGATAATGGGTGTTGCTAACCGATTGATAACTAAGCCTGAGAAATGACTTGTCTTCTGGGAAGTAAGCTACAATACCGTTGGCAACAGATGAATTCGTCATAAACAAAGTATTGTTTTTGTCAAATGCTGTAGCTCCAATTCGCACATAACCCGAAGGAGCAGCAACATCAATATTCTGAAGACCATTTTCCGACTTGTTAAAATTATTCTTTAACACAAAAGAGCCATCAAGCAATTCGAATTCGAAAACGCCCTCACTCCAGGAATTAATGAAAACATTATCAGGGTTACGCGGATGAGCTGTTATGCCTATTAAATCGCGGGTGAATTCAAGTTCAGGTGTATTTTCCCATGTAATATGCTGCCATCCTGAAGGCTTTAAAACAGAGGCCGTGGCTTTTATGTTGGCATTATTCCAGGCAGTTGTTAACCCTCCGGCAACCATCCAAAGGTTATTTCCGGCGTAAAGTAATTGATGGCACTGGTTGGTTTTAGGCCCTTGAAGCAGGAATGCCGAAAAGTTACTCAACCCGTCCCATTTTAATAGTCCTTGGTTGTTATCGGCAACCCAAAAATTGTTAGTCATATCTTTCAAAGCAAATCTAAATGATGGTGTAAACGCAACATCGTTAATTTTTGGGGCGGATATGGTTTGGGTTAACTGATTGGATGAATTGAAAAATCGAAGCGCATTAGTGGAAACAGCAATTAATTCATTGTTATGCGTATTCAGATTTTGAAACGAGGCAATGGAAAAAAAGGCAACCACTCCGTTATTTGAAAAGGATTGCAAAGTATTGGTTTGCCCCTTTAAGCCCAGTGCAGCAATTAGCTGGTCATTAAACCAAACTACTGAATTATAGGGGTCGGTGGTGGGCGATACCACTTGCCAGTTATCGAAGAGTGCAGGATTTGAGCTGGCTAACGATGTTTTACGAAGGCCTTTATCTGTTGCAGCATAGAGTTCATCACCATTCAGGCAAAGTTGAAAAATCCGCAGGTTGGAGGCATCGTTACCTATATACCAGGTTGAGGCAATTTCTTTTTTGTCGATATTTATTAAAATAATTCCGAAATCGGTGCTGCAATACAATGTGTTTCCATGCGAAAGGAAGTGGTTGATTTTTTTACTCCCATCCATTTGCTTTATTTTCAGATCGTTTATGTTATAAACAGTACTGTTTATAACAAGGTCAATATTACCATTGGCATAGCCTATGGCAATGGCTTGTTTTTCAGAAATGTAAGAGATTGCAGTAAGGTCATAATCCGACAAGCCATTGAGCTTTGTTAAAGATGTTAAGGACTGAGTGCCCTTTGAATAAATATTTAAACCTAAACTGTTGGCTCCAATAATGTTGGTGGGAGTTTCAATAACATAAAAGCAATCGTTAAACGCAAAATGATGCTTCCAATCTCCAATTTTTAAATTGGTTTGTGCCAGGGTTGATTTGGGAAACCCCAGGAAACAAACAAATATGAGACTTGTTAAAAGCAGTTGAGTTGTACAGCTTAGTAAGCCCGGGGTTTTTTTTTGTTGAATATTCCGGCAAAATTTTTTCATTCTTTCCTGATTTTTAAAACTCATATAACATTGTTCATTTGCTCTCTCTGCATTATACACCAGGTGGTTTGCATACCATATGTTATAAAGTTAATTTTCTTTTGTAAAGGTATAAAACCTATAGATTTTTCAATATAAATAACGTAAGGCCATAACTTTTATTGATAGATTTCAAAATATTGGCGTTAAGTCAAATATAAGGATGGAGAGAATCACTTTAAAATATTATTGAAATTTTTGCAAGATCATTCATATTGAAGTTTACGGAGTCCCGGATATCAGGATTAGATTTTTAGTAAGAGAGATTATTAGAAAACGAAGGTATCTTCATTATCTTAAAAATCCTATCTATCCTTCTAACAATCTAAACATCTTACATCTGATTTTAAACAGCTACTCAATAATATAAGAAACGAAAATCCCTCACCAATAAATATTAAGCTGGTTCAGGAAACTAACCAACTTTTCCACAGCTTTTCCTCTATGACTAATTTTGTTTTTTGTTTCAGAATCCATTTGTGCAAAAGAGATGGAATAGCCCATAGGCTGAAAAATGGGATCATATCCAAAACCATTGGTTCCCACCGGGGTTTCCAGTATGTTGCCTTCCACAACCCCTTCAAATAAAAATTCTTTTCCGTTTAAAACTAAGGCTATTACTGTTTTGAATCTGGCTTTTCTGTTAGTAAGCCCTTTCATCAAATCAAGCACTTTATTCATATTGTTAACAGCATTTTTATCTTCACCGGCAAACCTCGCCGAGTATACGCCAGGAGCTCCGTTTAGTGCATCTATCTCCAGTCCGGTATCATCGGCAAAAGTGCTGATGGAGTAACGCTCATATATAAAGCGGGCTTTTAAAAGAGCGTTTTCTACAAGGGTGTTTCCTGTCTCCTCAATTTCTGTTGAATAATTTAAGTCGTCAAGGCTAATAAGTTGAATATCATTCTTAATAATCTGTTGCAGTTCCCTCAACTTATGTTGGTTATGGGTGGCAAAAACAAGCTTCATTTTAATTCAAATTTGCAATTTTTATACAATTGTTTTAGTAAGCATCAAATGCCGAAATGATAAAAAACACAAGAGCCCCCTTGAAACAATTAAAGGGGGCTCTTGATAAAAAGTTATTATTTTCCATCATCCAAAGTTTCCATAACCATATTTCATCAGGTCGGTACGGGGGTTAATTACCATTACCGGAATTTTAGCCGAATTGGCAATAATATATTGCTCCTGAGCACCAAGTACATAATCGTGAAATGCGATGTCGCGGGTAGTCATTATAATAATCAGGTCAGCATCGCGCGATTCTGCAAAATCAAGTGTTTCCTGACTGAAAGAAGCTATGTTTTTTGAAAGCACCAATTCGTAGTCAATTTTCCTTTCTTCAAGGAACGATTTGCAAAATACCAAATTCGCTTTAGTTCTTGGGTCAACTACACCTTCTTTTGAAGTAGCCGAGAACAATAGTATTTTAGAGGTGAAGTACTTAGTCATAAACTGAGCCCACTTCAATTTCTCTTTGTTCTCCGATTTAAAATCAACCGGGAAAACAATTTTTTTAACATCAGTGGTTCGTGGTGGATCCTGAACTACCAAAAATGGAATCTTCGATCCTACAATAACTTTAAGGGCCCAACTACCGGTAAGTTTTTGAAGCCCTTTCATACCATGGGTTCCCATTACTACCAGAACACAATCTAGTTCATGAGCCACTTGGGTTATGGTTCGAAAAATTGAACCTTCACGAACTATTACATTGGGAAGAGTGTTGTGTATTTCATTAATTTTTAAGGCCTCTTCCTTCATTTGTTGTTCCATCTCAGCTATCTCAGCTTCCTTTTTTACAATGTGCAGAAGCGTGATGTTTGTATCGAGTACCTTGGCAAGCGTAACAGCGTGAGCAATGGCATTCATTGCAATCTCTGTAAAATCGTAAGGTACCAGAATGCTATGATTCAGGGTTTCCATATGGTAATGAATTCTGGGTTTATTTCAACGAATAAATATAGTACATTTGATATTACTTACATACAAATGTTAAAAAAAAAATACGATTGATTGCAAGTAATTCGATAATTTTATTGAATTTATATGAAATTCGAAATTGCCAATAGTGTATAATACACATAATGAGGCAAATAAAAAAATGCCGGGAATGGATTGTATCTTTATTGTACGAACCTTAAATCATATTGCAGGGTACTTAATTCAATTTTTTCATCCGTAAATAATTTTTAGTTTAAGGTTGGATTGCTTTCCGCGCTGCTGAACAGGTTGCCCCGAGTTATAGGGGGAACTTCAATGTTTGCTATTTTGGCTCCGCCGATTTTCAATTCATTGGTGTTTCCCGAAAAGTTGTGACAAGTTGCGTTGTTTCGCAAACATGTTCGTTTCACAATATCTTCATTACAACTCGAGAATTTGGTACTATTGAGGTACGCTTTTTGGTTGATAGGTTCAACTATATTATTAACAGAAAACAATAATTAGTCAAAAAAACATTTTTAAGTAAGGCCAAAGTATTAAATTAGCAAAAATGGATGAAACCGGTCGTCCAATTAATTCAACTTGTTTACGATTGAGCCCAAAAGCCTGAGGTGATAATTATGCTCTTATGAACGGATTAACTACAATATTATCTTATCCTGTTACCTTGATTGGCAGTTCCTTTGTTTTGTTCATGTCATTAACCATTAGTGCTTTAATGCTATTTCTTCTGATTTGGGGGTTGTCCTTTTTGTTGGCGTGGTTTATAATCAGGCGTAATTTTTACCGCAGGGTGGAGCACGAAGTAAATGAGCGCCTCGATCAGGCTATGAAAATTAAGGAAAAGTCGATTCGGATTCGAACCGGATTTGACACCGAATCTGTAAGTCATAGCATTGATGGTACGCCTAAGATGGTTTCGCGTAAGTATAAAAGCGTTACAGTTCTTTTTGCAGACATTCAGGGATTTACAAAAATTGTTGAACATCTTAACCCCGAAAAACTCATTGACGAACTCGATCGGTTTTTTCTACAATTCGACATGTTGGTTGAAAAATTCCGGATTGAGAAAATTAAAACCATAGGCGATGCCTATATGGCTGCCGGCGGTTTACCCGAAAAAAACAGCACTCACGCCATTGAGGTGGTATTGGTGGCTTTCGAGATTCAGAAATACATGTTGAAGCTTCAGGAGGAGCAACGGCATGAGCATGAAGACTTCTGGGAACTGAGAATTGGAATTCACACAGGGCCTGTTATTTCAGGAAAAGTGGGAAGAAACAAAGCCAGTCCGGATATTTGGGGTGATACGGTTAATATTGCCAGTAGAATGGAGTCATCGGGTGTTGCTGGCGAAATTAACATTACAGGAGCCACCTATCAGCAGGTTAAAGATTTTTTTATTTGCGAATACAGAGGGAAGATGCCAATTAAATATAAGGGGGAAATAGATATGTATTTTGTTCGTGGAATAATACCCGAGCTGTCGGAGGAAGAGATGGGAAAGGAACCCAATGCCCTTTTTGCAATAAGGTTGCAGCAAATCAGGTTTAGCGATTTGGAAGAAGCTGTTTTGGAGAGGCTGAGCCATGATTTGCCAAGAAATATGTACTACCACAATTACAAACATACGCAGGATGT
>CAZFTD010000146.1:6038-9425 GCA_964521525.1 uncultured Marinilabiliaceae bacterium
TGTGGTTACCCAGGTAGAAATTATAGCAAGAGGAGAAGGTGTAACTGAAGAAGAGTTGTTACTATTAAAAACAGCCGCGTTGATGCACGACACCGGTTTTCTGATTTCGTACGATGACCATGAAGACAAAAGTATTGAACTTTCAAAAGATGTTTTGGCTAGATTTCATTACACACCAACACAAATCAACCAGATAATTCAACTTATTGAAGTTACTAAACCAAAAGCCAAACCATCCAACAAGCTTCAGGCTATATTAAAAGATGCAGACCTCGATTACCTTGGAAGGTTGGACTTTATTCACTTATCAGAAAACCTTTATAAAGAGTTGATGGAGTTCAACGGGAAAATGACACCCCATGAATGGACAAAAAAGCAATTTGATTTTTTCTCAAAACATCGTTACCACACTAAAACAGCCCTTAAAATGCGGCAAATTAATAAAGAAAAACAGATGGAAAAACTGCGTGAAATGATAGAAATCCATGCCATAGAACAATGAAAAACGGTTTTTTTCGTTCAATTAGGCAGGGAATTTAAATCTGTTTGTTATTTTTAGCCAGCATTTTTTAGTAAAGAGATTACAACGTTGATAATCTTGTTTATTCAAATATCCATCATAGAAAAGCGAAACATTAAACCAGTTTATTAATATAGAAATAATACAATAACATGAAAAACATTGAACCGGAAAGCAAACTCCCAAACATGATTGGCCCCGGAACTAAAATTTTGGGAAACATTGAAACCAATGGCGATATTCGCATTGATGGTAACATAGAGGGGAATGTGAATTCAAAGGGCAAGGTGGTGGTTGGCGCAAACGGTTTTGTGAAAGGAGAAGTTGTTTGCAGCAACGCCGAAATTGCCGGTACATTAAATGGTAAATTGGTGGTAAACGAATTATTATCCTTAAAAGCCAGTTCTAAAGTAAATGGCGATATTAAATCGGGTAAGCTATCCATTGAACCAGGAGCCATTTTTTCAGGAACTTGCACAATGGGGAACAATCCGGCACCAACGCCGCAAGCAGAAAAAAAATAGATTCAATTAATTGCTGTTTTTTAACCCACGTCACACACCCTGACGTGGGTTTGTTGTTTTATTGATATCTTTTGTTTTATTTTGATAAACTCATAGTAACAGTATTATGCAGGTTTTGTAACATGCTGGGATGTAGTATTATAATTGAATCGAAAAAAACATCAAACAACGGCCATATGAGTCAATTAGTCATAAAGCAACTGTTTCTTGTGGGTCTGGTATGGCTCTTGGGCTTAATGTTTTTTTTTATTGCCGGAGTGTCTGTTTTTACATTATGGTCAATTTTTTGTTTGCTCATTTTTTTTGTTTTTTTCAAAGGCTTAATCTTATTAAAAATATGGATAAAAAAGGGCTTTGCTTATCCGGGATTGGTGTTTGCAGTTTTCTCTTTTTTCAATCAGCTCTTTTTTTTATCTCTTTTATTCATTTTTCTTAAACCTCAGGAGTATGATCATCGTATGATGGCCATAGCCGGTTTGGCAGGTTATTTTATATGCTTTATTGCAGATATCCGATGGAAGTTGAAAATCATTCAGAATTGTGATCAATAAAAAAATTACAAAATTGAACTAGTTCCATTTTTTTATTAACTTAGGTCTTTAACCATCTTGGAAATGAGAGTTGCTATCCTTGTCTTTTTCCTGTTTGCCGGATTAGGTCAATTATTTGGATCACAGCCCGGAGCATCTGAAAATGAAGAGTTTGATGCTACGGAAATGATAATGCATCACATTGCCGATTCGCACGAATGGCATGTTATCTCTTTCACGGGGCCTTCTGGGAAACACATTAAAATAACACTTCCCCTCCCTGTTATTCTTATACATAAGGGCAAAGTATGGTCATTTTTATCCTCGAAATTTCATCATGGCGAAAACATCGTTCCCCTTGGCAGCGAATATGTAGCCCTTTATAATGGTCATATTTATTTAACCGATGCTTCAGGCACCATTCAAAAAGATGAAAATGGAAACATTCTGAATGCATCACCTTTAAGTTTATCCATAACACGAAATGTTGCCAGTATGTTTTTAGGCGCATTTTTAATGTTATTGATATTTGGAACAACAGCCCGGGCCTATTCAAAGCGAGGAGGATTAGCTGTACCAAAAGGAATTCAATTGGTTATTGAACCTATAGTTTTGTATGTGCGCGACGACATAATCAGGGCTCAGATTCATGGCCGAAAGGCTGATTTTTTTACGCCCTATTTATTAACACTTTTCTTTTTTATTTGGATAAATAATTTAATTGGCCTTATCCCGTTTTTTCCGGGAGCCAGCAATTTGTCGGGTAATATTTCGTTTACCCTTACCTTGGCGGTTTCCTCCTTTTTATCAGTTAATTTATTTGCCAACTGGCATTACTGGAAAGAAATATTGGTAGCACCAGGTACGCCATTTTATGTAAAGCTGTTTCTTGTTCCTGTTGAAATTATTGGCTTGTTTACCAAACCATTTGCACTTATGCTTCGTTTGTTTGCCAACATTACAGCAGGTCACATCATTATTTTAAGCCTTACGGCCATAATATTCGTGTTAAAAAGTATATACGCGGCACCGCTTACTATATTATTGTCGCTTATAATGTTTTCACTTGAGTTTTTAGTAGCTTTATTACAAGCATATATATTTACGCTGCTTACATCCTTGTTTATTGGAATGGCAGTTAACGAATCGCATCATTAATTTTAATAACTTTATTATGGAAGGATTATCATTAACAGCAGTAGGTTTAGGAATTATCATTGTTGGAGCAGGGTATGGCATCAGCCGTATTGGGCAGGGCGCCATGGAAGCCATGAGCCGACAGCCCGAAATCAGTTCCAAAATTCAAACAGCTATGATTGTAGTGGCTGCCCTTATTGAAGGTGCTGCACTGTTTGCCATTGTTGTGGCCTGGTTGAAAGGATAAACTCACTAATATTAAAACGTTATGGGGATATTGTCTCCTGATCCCGGATTGGTTTTCTGGACCAGTTTTACCTTTATTCTTTTATTGCTTATACTAAGGCGTTATGCCTGGAAACCCATTTTGCGTGCCTTAAAGGTACGCGAAGAATACATCGAGTTTTCCATCCGCGATGCTCACCAGGCAAGAGAAGAGGTTTCAAAGATGGCCGATACTAAAAAACAGATGTTGGAATCGGCACGTCTCGAAAGGGAAAATCTCATTAGAGAAGCCAGGGATCTTAAAAATGAAATTGTTCGCGAAGCAAGAGATGCCGCAAAAAATGAGGCAGAAATGATTATTCGTCATGCGCGCGAACAAATTGAAAGGGAACGAAAAGAAGCTTTGTTTGATATTAAACAGCAAATAGGCCTTATCTCCCTCGAAATTGCA
>CAZFTD010000147.1:0-9340 GCA_964521525.1 uncultured Marinilabiliaceae bacterium
ATCCTCCTGGAATTTTTCCAGCTGCATATAATTTTTCTTGGTATAAAACCATTAAAGGATCGCCATTTGGCCAGTTGCATGATTGCTTTTCCAATTGTTTTTCCATAATAGATAAATTTCAATTGACGGGGTTGCTGCTAAGGGCGAAGGGCTAAGAGCTAGGAGTTATGAACTAAAAACTTCTGCCTCCTGCCTTCTGCCTTCTATCTTCTCCCTTCTATCTTCTGCCTAATAACTATTGACTTGTTGCAAGTTTACTCTTCCAACCAAAATGCCGTCAATTCTTTTTTGCGGCACCAGATATTGGTGCAATGACTCATTGGTAATGACAACTTTTTTTTCAGTGGATGATGCATGGATAAAATGCAACCGCCCGTTTTGATGAATGGCCAAGCCAACATGCGACACATCAAGACCTTTAACATTGGTTACCAATGCTATTATATCACCATCAAGTATCAGATGTTCAATTTTATCAATGCTGTTTTTTGGAATAAATTTCACCTGATAGTTAGAAATTTGAATCTCTCTGGCCTTGATATCTTCTAAAAATTGCTCATTATCAAGCTGTTTATACAAATGAGCATGACTACTCATAAAGTTAATATCAGGCTTTAAGGGAATATCCCCAATTGAATCACTAACAATTTCCAATATTCCTTTTTGTTGATTGTTCACGAGCCAATCGGTGAAATAATGCAGTCGCGAAGGATATCCATCAATAACTCCATTATTATAGCGGATATTAGCCAAATGCCGTTTAAAATCGCTAAAATTGTGGCAATTGTTATTTGTACATAAAGTCAAAGCCAACACATACTCCACAAAAGTGGTACAATCCATCTCCCTCAAGTTAATTACCAGTTGCTCATCACCTTCCAATTCGAGGGTAGAGGCTACATAAGGTGTTTCCAGAAAAAACCTGGCTATTTCTGTTATGCGATTTTGGGTGCTTAATTCTTTATCTTTTAAAAAATCGATAAGATTATTGAAAATCAACGAATCTTCAGCGGTTGCGAATACTTTGTATTCCAATTGATTATCATTGGTTTGAGTTTCGTTTTTAACGGATGATTTTCCCTGGCAGGCAACCAGCGAAATCAGACTCAATATTATGAAAAAGGAATATCTGGCCATATGGAAAAGTTTCAATTTCATAGAAGTTGATTAATAGCCTATCAAACAGTAGACTCTCAAATATTTTTTTCTGCAGTCTTTAACCATATAAGACATAAAAGAAATGTTAAAGACATGTAAGTTAAGCTTTCTCTTTTATGATACTTATATGCCTTATATGTTAAAAAAAACTCATGATTAAGCAGGTATTATTATGATTAACCATTTAAGTAATCATATCAGCCTTCGTCATAAGCATATTTTACGGCTTTGTTGAGCCATGTATTAAAGGCCACGGTTGTTTTAAAAGCCTTTAACGTGTTCTCTAAAAGATTCTTATCTAAAATAAAAGCTTCATCAACCGATTTACAAAGACATGGATTTTTAAGCTTCAAATACTCAGCATAAGGAGAATCGGACGGGTATCCTCTGGGTACTTTCTTCAAGGCCTGACTATCTTCAAGAACAAAACCGCCGGCATCTCTTAAAGTTTCTTCAAACTTATCGCCATTTAAGACAATCTCCTCGCGTATACTTTTCAGAATTTTAGGGTCGGGGCAATAAAGACCGGTATCTAACTGCGAACCATTCAAAAAACCATTTCCCTCGGGCTCAATGTGAAAATAATAGCCCGCATAACCTGATTTTTTACCATGCGGACAAATATAGGCACCAAAATGCGTTTTATAAGGCATTTTATTGGCCGAAAAGCGCGTATCCCTGTAAAACCTGTACGTACAGTCCTTAACTGTAAGCCCTTTAATAGATGGGTCGAAACTGCTGATACCCGCAATAAGCTTTTCAACAAAATTAACAAAAACCTCGTTGGCAGCCTGAAATTCCGATTTATGCGCTTCAAACCAATCCTTATTATTGTTTTCCTTGATTTGTTTAAGAAAATTCAGAATAGTGTCCATTGATTTAAAATTTATGGCCAAACAAAGGCTGTATGAAAAATATTATATACTTGTAATTGAACCAGAAGCTATTGCAATCCCGTAAGGTTCAAAAACAAATTTAATTAAATGATTGATGAAAATTAGCTCAGTGCAAAAGTTATTTCTGCTTTCCCTCATTAAATCAGTATTAAGCCCGTTTGCGATAGCTAACAACAGCCAGACTTACCAAAACTATTGCAAACAGACTTAAAGCTGTTATCTGGTTATATAAATCCTTAAATGATGAACCCTTAAGCATAATGCTGCGCATAACATCAATAAAATAATACAAGGGATTGATGGTATTAACCCTTTGAGCCCAATCGGGCATATTGCCGGCAGAAGTAAAAATGCCACTCATCAGAATAAAAATCAACAAAAAGAAGTAGCTGATAAAGGCAACTTGTTGCTGTGAATTGGAAAATGCCGATATTAAAAGCCCCATGCCAAGCAGCCCTATCAAATAAATGGAACTGATACCAAAAATAAGCCATATACTACCCTGAAGCGGAAGTGCATACAATAACCAGCCAACAAGTATCCCCAGCGAAAGCTCAACCAATCCGATTATCCAAAAGGGAATTAGCTTAGCGGCAATAAACTGATATTTTCTGATTGGGGTAACATTTATTTGTTCGATGGTGCCCATTTCTTTTTCTCTCACCAAATTCATGGCCGACAAGAATAAGCCAACGATAGACACAAGAATGGTCAGAATACCGGGGAGCATAAAATGCTTATAGTTTAAATCGGGATTAAACCAATAGGAGTTTTGAATTTTAATATTGGCAACCGGCTCAAATCCTGTTGACTCCAAAATCATATTTTTACTAAATCGACCAATTACCTGCTGTATAAAACCATAGCCAAGTTGTGCCTGCTGAGCATTAATGGCATTTGCCAGCAATTGAATTTTTACCGGAACCGAGTTGGTTATATCCTTCTCCAAACCTTTGGGTAAAACCAAAGCAAGTTCTGCGCTTCCTTTTTCGAGAAACGATAGGGCCTCATTGGCCGAAAAAACATGGTTATTAAGCACGAAAAACGGTGATGCTTCCAATTCACCTACGATGCGGCGGCTCACTGAAGAATTATCAAAATCACAAACCACAAGGCGAAGATTTTTCATATCCATGGTAGCTGCATTAACCAATATAAGCAATTGAACCAATGGCAACACAAAAATTAACGGCAATATGGTGCGATTGCGCAATATTTGCAAAAATTCCTTTTGTATTAAAATTAAAAGTGTTCGCATAGGATTGATTATTCGAGTCGTACCTTAAATTTATAAATGCTTAAACTTAAAAACAGCACCAAAAATCCGGTCATTGTTACCAGTTCGTGCCACATATAGGTTAGTCCGCCACCTTTAAGCATAACGGTTTTAATGGCCTGAATATAATACCGCGGCGGAACCACCCTGCTGAGCCATTGAAGAGGCCAGGGCATACTTTCAATGGGAAAAATAAACCCCGAGAGTAAAATGGTGGGCAGCAACAAGGCAAACATGGAAGCAAACATGGCTACCATTTGATTTCGTGCCACAGTGGATATAAAAATACCGAGCGCCAGCGACAATAAAATATACAGCAGGTTAAGTACAAACAACCACATCCAACTGCCTAAAACAGGCATCTTAAAAACAATTATCCCTAAAGCCAGAATTGAAATGGCATTTATCATCGATAAAACCACATAGGGTACCACCTTTCCCAAAATTATCTGGTATGGTTTTAATGGAGAAATCAACAACACTTCCATGCTGCCAAATTCCTTTTCGCGGGTTATGGATATGGAAGTCATCATAGCCGATATTAAAATCAAAACCATGGACATGGTTCCGGGTATTGACATATAAACCCCTTTCAATGAAGGGTTAAACAGCATCCTGACTTCAGTGGTAAGTACCGGGGCATACTCAACATCAGATTCTTCAATGGCAAAATTTTGAATAATGCCACTGCAATAGTTCACCAGCATTTGCGACGTATTGGCATCCGATGCATCGGCCAGTAGCTGAATGGCAGTGCCATCAGGATTTCGCAGATTATTACCAAATCCTTGTTCAATAACTACTGCCAATTGAATATCACCCCTTTGAAAAGCCGGTTCAATATCCCTTTCATAATTAAAAACTGATTGCACCTTATAATAGCCCGAAGCTGACAACCGCTGCACCAAACGCCGGCTGGCATCGTCTTTTGATTTATCAAGAACGCCAATGCCGGCATCGCGAATTTCGGTGGAAATAACAAAACCAAAAATCAGAATCTGAGCCACCGGCATTAAAAACAACACCATCATGGTTCTGTAATCACGAAAGATGTGCCTCGATTCCTTATTTACAAATGCGATAAAAGTTTTCATAAATCAGATAATCATTTAATTATCAAGCCCCACCGTTTCTTTCCGGGTAAGTTTTAAAAACAACGCGTTCATCGAATTAGCACCATACTGTTTTTTAAGATTAGCGGGCGTATCCAATGCTTCAATTTTTCCGTCGGCCATAATGGTTACCCGGTTACAATATTCAGCCTCGTCCATATAATGAGTGGTAACAAAAACGGTAATACCACTATTGGCTGCTTCATAAATCATTTCCCAAAATTGCCGTCGCGTAATTGGGTCAACACCGCTGGTTGGCTCATCAAGAAATACAATAGCCGGCCTATGCAAAATGGCCACCGAAAAAGCCAGTTTTTGCTTCCATCCCAACGATAGCGTTTTAATAAGCCTTTTTCGGGCATCCTGAAGTTGCAGCCTGTTGAGCAAAATTTCGGTCCGCTCCTTAATCTCAGTACTCGATAAACCATATATAACGCCATAAAGTCTGATGTTTTCAACAACGGTTAAATCATCGTAGAGTGAAAATTTCTGGCTCATATAGCCAATATTACGTTTTACCTCTTCGGGATGAGTGCTTACGTTGTACCCTGCAACCATAACTTTACCGGATGTGGGTTTTGATAAACCACAAAGAATTTTAATGGCCGTGGTTTTACCTGCTCCATTGGCCCCCAGAAAACCAAAAATTTCACCTTTACGCACGTTAAACGTAAGATGGTCGTTGGCTATAAACGAACCAAATTTCTTTACCAGATTATCAACTTCAATGATGTTCATAGTTTCTTAGTTGATGAGTTTAGAGTTTAGGGTTTAAGGTTCAGGGTTTAAGGTTTAAGGTTCAGGGTTTAGGGTTTTAAGGTTTTATGGTTTCAAGCGTAGCGCAGTCCCGAGAATCGGGAAGGGTTTCATAATCAGACACAGTTTGTTAGGTTTTAGGTGCTTAATTCCATAAAACAATCCTCGATGGTAGGTTGAATTTGTTTGATGTTTGCATCAGGGATACCTTTGCTGACAAGAAACTCTTTTAAATGTACCGGATTCACAGAGCCTTCTGAAAAAGTAATGTGCAATTCTTCGCCAAACGGGTATACACTGGCCACTCCGGGGTATTGGCGACAATTATTAAGTAACCGGTACATATTGTTATCGCTAACCGCAAATACCGGTTTATTAAAACGCTCGATAATATCCTCGGGCGAATTGGTTTCCAAAATTTTCCCATTCTGAATTAAAGCCACCCGGTCGCACAAACCAGCTTCATCCATATAGGGTGTTGAAACCAGGATGGTTATACCTTGCGCCTTTAACCGCTTAAGCATCTCCCAGAATTCCTGGCGCGACACTGCATCAACACCTGTGGTTGGTTCATCGAGCACCAACAATCTGGGTTTATGAATCAATGCACACGACAACGCCAGTTTTTGTTTCATACCACCCGAAAGTTTGCCAGCCGGGCGGTTTTTAAATGGTTCAATTTGCTTGTAAATATCTTCAATCAGGTAATAATTTTCTTCCACAGTAGTTCCAAATACCGTTGCAAAAAAAGTAAGGTTCTCAATGATGGATAAATCCTCGTATAAAGAAAATTTCCCGGGCATGTAGCCAATTATTTGTCTCACTTTTTTAAAATCGGCCACAGGGTCGAGCCCCCAAAGTCTGGCACTCCCCGAATCGGGCAAAAGCAACGAAATAAGAATTCGAAATAACGTGGTTTTACCGGCACCATCGGGACCAATCACACCAAAAAGCTCGCCCTCGTTTACCTGAATGCTAACACCATTTAAGGCTTTTACCTTTCCAAACTGCTTACAAAATTGATTTACCTCAATCATTATCCTGTTTTTTGAAAATTACCTCGCCGGGCATACCTATTTTAATCTGCCCATTGTTCTCCACTTTTACTTTTATGGCATACACCAAATCAACCCGTTCATCCTTGGTTTGTATAATTTTTGGGGTAAATTCGGCCGATGAAGCTATCCAGGAAACAACACCGCTGGTTTCATAAAAATCGGCTTTACCTTTGTCGAACCTTACAATAACCTGTTGTCCGATGGCAATTTCAGACAATTGTCCTCCCGAAACATAAGCCCTCAAATACACATCATTTAAATTGGCGACTTTAAACAAAGGCTTTCCGGCTGCCACCAGTTCGCCTTCTTCAGCATATTTTTGCAAAACAGTACCGGCAATTGGCGACATAATAACCGACCTCCTTATCTGCTCGTTAATTTGTTCAATTTGTGCATCAATAACTTTCTGCTCTGCCCTTACCTGTTCGGTTTGAGTCAGAATTTGTTCCAGTTGGCGCCGGGCAATACGCTCTTCACCCTCTACCCTATCAAGATTCTGAGCTGTAATGGCATCGCCGGCTGCAAGTTTTAGTGCACGTTGCAGCTCTTTCTGCATCAAGTCGGCCTGCGCTTTTTGAACAGCAGCGGTTTTTGAAATCTGGTTAAGCTTGGTTTCCAAGGCCTGGCGCGAAGCAAGCAGTTGTTTGCGCTTAATTAACAACATGGTAGTATCTATAAATCCAAGAGCAACCTTAGGTTGTACATAGTCTCCTTCACTTATGGAGAGCTCCAGCAGTCGTCCACTTTCTTCGGCACTAATGAGCACTTCACCGGTTTCAAAATTGCCAAAAGCATCGGCCACCGTCTTCCCATTATTGCACGACACAAGCATTGTTGCCAGCAATATGGCCGATACAAAGTACCATTTTTTAATGGTTATTGCTTTTTTAAATAGCACGTTCATATTTATTGAAAATTAATGCGTTATACTAAAATATTGTCAATTATTAATTGTTAGCTGACTAATACTTCCCTGAAGTCAGATATTTTCTAACTAAACTTTGCAGGTAGCCAACTTTTGTGATTTGTACTTCCAGTTGAGCTCTTGAGTAGTTGTTTACTGCGGTTATGTATTCGGCGGCAGTTATGGTTCCGTTTTTAAGCCGAACACGGTACGTTTGGGTTATTGAGGCCTGCAATTCAGCAATTTTGGCATCTTTATCCATTTTTTGCCGGTATTGCATAATCTCAGCATCTATCTGAAGCGTTGCCCTGCTTTGCTCTCTCTCAAATGCTTGCTGATGCATCTGCACAATAGCCGCTCTGTTATCGAGCGAAAGGTTGTTTCTGCGGGCTGTATTCCAATCCCAGGGTCGCCATTTAAGCCTGATACCAACCATGTAATAGGCATCAAACTCATCCTTCAACATGTTGAACCCCGGATTTCCATAGCCCAATTGACCAAATGCAGCCACCACCGGAAAACGCGTAACCTTATTGAGGGCGCGGTCGGCTTCAATGCGCTCTTTCTGATAGCGAAACAAATCTAACTCAGGCCTTACAACCGGTTGTTGCAGACCTTCGGCATCGGGCACTTCAAGATTTAAACCTTCATCAAAATCGCTTCCTGTAAACAGCGACAATGTTCCAATCAGCGCCTTGCGTTGTTCATCAATACCAATTAATAGTTTTTCAATTTTTAGTCGTTCAACCTCAATTATAAGGTATTCTGTTCGATGAATAACACCGGCCTCAACAGCCGATGCGAGTTCTTTTAATCTGCCGTTCAGGTCATCAATAAGCAATTCAAACTGTTTTTTCTGTTCGCTTACTAATAAAAGCGTAAAATATATTTCCGAAACCAGATAGCTGACTTCTCTGAGTTGTACTTCAATATTTTGTTTTTCAATATTGCCCGATGCTTTTTCAATTTGGGAGCGGGCTTTGGTAGCATTACCATCATAGAGTGTTTGATTCACTTCCAGACCGAATTTGTACTGGTCTTTAGGAGCCATTGGTATATTCTGCATAAGAGGCATACCCGATATGTGTGGCACATCATTTTGCCAGGTAGCCTGAGCGCCAATATCGAATTGCGGAAGCCAGGCAGTGCGGATATTTTCCAACTGCTGCCGGGTAGAAGCCTCAATCAACTGCATAGATTTATCGTTAAGGGGATAGTTTGCCCGTGCTTTTACCCAGCACTCCTCCAGAGTAACGGTTTGAGCAGGCAACAACCATACTACCATTAACATCAGGTATAAAAAAATAAAAAAGCGTTTATTCTTCATAAATTCAACTATTTAATAAAAACCGGGTTCACTCAAAAATCACTTTTGGCTGCAAAATTTAAACATACCGCCCGACAAATAAACTCACAGGCGGTTTCCTTTCGGCTCTGCAAAAATTGTTCATAAGCATGTTTTTCATGATAAAGCAAAGTTCCCAAAAGCGGGCGGGTGATAACCGGAAAAACACAAAGCCCAATAATATTCACAATTAATTCGCGGGGGTCCATTCGTACAATTTCACCTTTATTCATGGCCCTTTCAAAAGCTGAAACTACCATTTCAGGCTTAATACCGGCATCCTGAATCAATCCCGCAACTTTGGCAGGGTCGCGGTTAATTTCGTTGATGATAAAATTGGGCAGGTAAGGCATTTTTTCGAGCAAATTCGCATAACCATATACCATGGCTTTTATTACACTGCGGATATCTGAATCTGCCTTGTATAAAACAGGCTCAATGGAAGGCCAGAAACTGCGGAACGATTGCCGGAAAATATGATGAAACAACAATTCTTTACTCCTGAAGTAATAATGAAGTAAAGCTTTGTTTATACCGGCTTCATCTGCTATTTCCTGCATTCTGGCACCTTCATACCCTTTGCGCATAAACACTTTTGATGCTGCTTCCAGGATTATCTGCTCCTGTGAAACTTCTTGATTTTCTGTTTTTTGTAAACTATCCATTTGGTTTAACTATTTGGTTTAACCATCTGGTCAAAATTAGATTAAGTTTTTATTTATTCCAAATATTTTCAAATATTTTCCTTTTTTTTTTTTTTTCAATTAAAAATTAATCTAGTTATTTTCTGATATGAGATTAAACTGATATGTTTAAAATTAACAGTTACATATAT
>CAZFTD010000148.1:0-9303 GCA_964521525.1 uncultured Marinilabiliaceae bacterium
GTCGGCTTCTATTTCGTTTAGGTTCTCGATTAAAGCCCCATGGCCGCCGGGTCTGAAAACCAGATTGTTTTGTTCGTCTCTGAATGGTTCGTTATTGGGAGATACGGCAAGGGTATCGGTATGCGATTTTTGTGAGCTAAACGATACATCCAATCCGGTTTCAAATTTATTCTCGATGGCCGGTCCGCGGTCGTAAAGCTGTTTTTTAAACCACTCTTCATGTTCAGGACTAACTGTAAAGTGCACCCGAACCATTCCATCGCTGTTAATGGCATAGCAACAGCCTTCCACCAAATGCTCTTCCATAGCCGTACGAATGTCGTTGTTATACCGATGGAAATGAATAAGGCCTTTTGGCAGCCTACCGTAATTCAGCCCGGCAGGTTCCAAAACTGTTTTTATAATTTCAGCGGCTTTTGATTTTCTCACATGCACGTTTTGCAGATTGTAGCCTTTCATCTTTTCTTCCAAAAGAGGAAAGAAGGCAAAACGTGATAATAGTTCAGCAAATCTTACTATGGGATGGCTGTAAGATAGATTTTTTAATGCTTCGGGATTTTCAAGGTATTGATAAAGGTCTTTAAACATGCGGGTTGCAGCTCCCGATGCTGGAACAAACTTGGAAATGGTAGTATTTTCTGATATGGATTTCTGAAGCAAATCAGCGTATTTTTCAGAATCTGAGGCATTGAGATGTTTAATTCCATCGTTAATGGTAGCCGGCCGCAATACTTTTAATGGTGCAAAACCGCTTTTAAACCTTTCAATCTGATGTTGAGCTAACTCAACGCTGATGCCTTTTTTATTCAACAGTCCAATATCTTGTTTTGTAAACATACCCTTGAGTTTTTTAAACTCATAAATATAATAATATTATGGTATTATTTAACGATGCTCCCTTTATTTATTGCTCTCTTAACCTACTCCATGAACTACAGTTTATTCAATAAACAGTTTGACCTTCTGATTTTTAATTAATCTTAGAATCTGTTTAAAATTATTTTTTAGACAAAAGACAAAAGAATTTTAGACACGTGTTCCGGTTCATCGGAAATAGACATAAGCCTTGTAACGCTTAAAATAAGTAGCATAACTTAACAGTCTTGTTTGTCTCTTCTTTCTATTTAGTCTAATCCCGATAAACCGGGACACGTCTATATGTCTGTTTCCGATGAACCGGAACTTGAGTCTAAACTTCTAATAGTCTTTAATAAAAACAGAAAACTAAATTTAAACCGTTACTTAATTGTTCTTTTTTAGTTTAATAAGTAGAAATAACAATTTGACCAATCAAGACGAATAGTTTAATGTTCTGTAAATTAAATATTTAGAGATTTGATTTATTCAAATAATTATTAATTTCGTATAACAAAAATTTCATTTTTAGTTACAAGAAACTGTACGATTGCAATACAAGCAAATATTTAATGATTGAAAGTCAAATTTTTACCTAATATATGATTGGGCATATATTATATTAAATACAATTAAATTCTTGAATGTATTGCTAATCCTGTTCAAATCAAACTATGTTAACAAAACAACTAATTCATTAATCGCATGAAAAGAATTCTTTCAACAGCTTTGTTTTTACTTTCAGCCTTTGCTATGATGGCCGAAGGTTATCAGGTAAATATGCAAAGCCAGAAACAAACAGGTATGGGACATACCGGTGCAGGTCAAAAGCTTGGTGCAACCAGCATTCATTTTAACCCGGGAGCCATGGCTTTTATGCCGGGGAAATACGATTTTTCACTTGGTGCCAGTGGTGTGTTTTCGAAGAATAAATTTGAAGGTAATGAAGGTATTTCCAGAAGTGATAATCCAATGGGTACGCCATTGTTTTTTTATGGTGCCATGCAATTATCGGATAAATTTGCTGCCGGTATTGGCGTTAACTCGCCCTACGGTAACTAATTAAAGTGGGGCGATGATTGGCAAGGGCGTTATTTAATCCAGGATATATCGCTGCAAGCCATTTTTGTAAAACCCACTTTATCTTATAAATTAAGCGATAATTTAAGCGTGGGAGCAGGTTTAATAATTGGTTTTGGATCTGTTGATTTAAACAGAGGATTGAGTTTTGCTGCTATTAACCCAGCTCTACCCGATGGGCAGGTGAACTTAAAAGGGAGTACCACATCTTATGGTTTTACTGCTGGATTATTTTACCAAGTTTCCGAGAAGTTCTCAGCTGGTGTTAGTTACAGATCAAAAGTGCTAATGAAAATGGAAGGAGGCGATGCTAATTTCACTGTCCCAACTGCTGTTTCTGCTTTATTTCCAGAAGATAATAAATTCTCAGCTGAATTACCTATGCCTTCAAACCTTACATTAGGCTTAGGTTTCAAAGCAAGTGAAAAATGGTTTTTTGCTTTTGATTTACAAGCAGTAGGATGGTCAGCTTATAAATCTCTGGATTTTGATTTTGAAAAGGAATCTGTTGCTGTTCAGGACTCTAAAAATGCCAGAAAATTTGAAAATACTATGATTTATCGTTTGGGAGCCAGTTATAAACCTTCTTCTACAATCGTTTTAAGAGCTGGTGTATATTATGATGAAACACCAATACCAAAGGATTATCTCACTCCCGAAACTCCCGGAACCAATAAAGTTGGCGCTTCATTTGGATTATCCTGGTTTTTATCTGAAAAATTTAGTGTTGATGCTTCATTATTAAGAATAATGGGTGAAGAAAGAAAAGACGGCTACAGAGATTACCCATCTGCAGCTATGCCCATTGGTTTTTATGGCACCTACAATACCAGTGCCTGGTTGCCGGGAATTGGTATTAGCTATACCTTCTAAAATAGAATTTATAATTCCATTTTTAATATTAGCCTTAAACAAAAACCCCGGGAAGATTTGATACTTTCCGGGGTTTTTAATTTTAATAGTAAAACAGTTTACCTGTTTTTTACAGGAGGTGGAGGAATAGTAGGAAGTTCTTTCCTCTCTTTCAGTTTTTCCAGTATTACTTCAATGGCTTTGTTTAATTGAGCATCTTCGCCAATAAATTCCTTATAGGGATCGTTTTCTATTTCAATATCAGGCGCAACACCTTCTCCTTCAATAATCCATTTTCCATCCATCGAAAGCGATGTGAATTGAGGAATTCGCAAATCGGTGCCATCAATAAAAGGCAGTGAACCGGTAATTCCCACAATACCACCCCACGAGCGGGTTCCAATAATGGTACCCAAACCCAATTGTCTGAATCCATAAGGGAATAAATCGCCATCAGATGCCGAATATTTATCAATTAATGTTACCATAGGGCCAACCAGCGTTTGTGCAGGTACAGTTGATACCACAGGTGAATTTCGACGCATGTTTACACGATAGGGCACGCGATTCAAACGTTCCAGAATCATAGGCGATACATTGCCGCCACCATTGCCGCGGTCGTCTATAATCAACGCTTTTTTATGCAGCTGAGGGTAAAAATATTTAACAAATTCGTTTAAGCCGGTTATGCCCATATCAGGAATATGAATATAGCCTACTTGTCCATTGGTGGCTTGCTCAACTTTGCGGATGTTATTGCTCACCCACTGATAATAGTAAAGCGAACTTTCATCGGCAATGGGTGTTACCAACACTTTTCGGGCGCCTTGCAGTGAGGGCTGGCTGTTAACCGAAAGTTCAACGGTTTTACCGGCCATTCCCATTAAAAGCCCAAAAATGTTATCAGTACTGTTAACAGGCACCTGATTTACAGCTACAATAAACTCTCCTTCGCGCACATTAACACCCGGAGCACGCAGTGGCGATTGCAGTTCCTGGTTCCATGAAGCACCTTCCAAAATTTTATCGATGCGGGCAAAACCCGACGAGTGATTCGACAAACGGGCACCCAGCAAACCGGTTGTTATGCGTTCGGGTTTTGGCTGGTCGCCGGTATTAACATAAGCATGTCCGGCATTGAGTTCGCCAATCATTTCACCAATGATATAGGTGAGATCGGTGCGATGGTTAACATGACTAACGAGTGGATTGTATTTGTTGTAAATGGTTTGCCAGTCGACACCATGCATGTTGTCAACATAAAAGAAATCGCGCATTTGGCGCCATGCTTCATCAAAAATTTGCTGCCACTCCTCCCGGTAATTAACCCAAACTTTAAGCCCTGACAAATCGATGGGTTTATCGATTTTAACGGGCGACGAAGGTAAATCTACCACTACCCAGTTTTTTTGACGCCCAACAAGCATTTTTTTATTGTTGGCCGAGAGGGTATAGCTATAATTTCCAAGGTTTTCTTCTTTTTCCTTTTCCAAATCGTAAACCATTAAACCATTTCCATCGCGATTGCCCTGTACCATTTTATTGTAGTAAACTTTACCAGCCACGCTGTTTACATTAAAATAACGTCCTGGCTCAATGGGCAACTCAACAATTCTGTTTCCAATTCCATCAAAATCAATCACAACATCCTTTGTTGTTTCTTCGGGTTTTGCTTTGGCGGTTTCGGAAGCTTTTCCTTTTTTATCGTTTTTTTCTTCTTTTGGGGCTTCAATTGGCTTAACTTCGGCATTTTTAGGAGCAAAAGGAGAGGGGGTATCTTTGGATAAAAGAACCATGTATATTTTGGACATATTGATGTAAGCATGGTTCCATTCGGTATTGCTGTAGATGGGATTAAAAGTACGGTCGGAAACAAATAACAGGTACTTTCCATCGGCCGAAAATGCAGGCCCTCTTGAATCGTGCCATTGGTCGGTAATGTCAAATGTTTTACCGGTTTGGGCATCCATTACTTTTATAATGCTCATTCGGTTTTCTCCTGCATCCGAATAGGTTAACCATTTACTGTCGGGGCTCCAGTTAAAATCGCCCAAACGGGTATAAGCACTGGTGGCCATTTTACGGGTTCTTCCATTTTCCACATCAGTAATGTACAACGAATAGTGCTGGTCGTTCCAGGCAATCATTCTGCTATCGGGGCTCCATGAAATATTGAATTTATAAGTATTTCCTCCGGTGGTAAGCTGTCGTGGTTGGCCCATTCCATTGGCATCGCCAATCCAGATTTCGTATTCGCCACTTTTATCGGATAGCCATGCTATATTTTTCCCGTTGGGCGACCATAGACCATTGCGCTCATGTACTCCCGATGTTCTGGTGAAATTGTAGGTTATACCTTTTTCGGCGGGCACCGAAAATAATTCACCGCGTGCCGATAGCAGGATACGCTCGCCGTTGGGAGAAAGGTCGGCACTAAAAATCCGCTCTGATGCATCAACCATTTCATTGCGGGCATAGTTGAAATCATTTTCAATCTGAATCTCAACTTTTTCAACTTTTCTGGTGGCGACTTCCATTTTATAAATGTATCCACCTTTTTCAAATACAATATATTTATCAGAATGCGATGGGAATTTAATATCGTAGTCGGTAAAATGGGTCACCTTTTGAGTCTCGCCTGTTTTAATATTGTAAACAAAAAGATTCATGGTGCGGTCGCGGTCGGAAATAAAGAAAATTTCATCTCCAATCCACATGGGTATGATGTCCTGAGCCGGAGAGTCGGTTATACGTTTAGTCTCGCGGGTTTCGAAATCATGAATCCAGATATCATCAGCCATTCCGCCCTGATAATATTTCCATGTTCTGAATTCTCTGAAAACACGGTTATAAGCCATTTTCTTTCCATCTGCCGAAAAAGAAAGAAACCCACCTTCAGGTACTTCAATCTGTTTTGAAAGACCACCGTTGACTGAGACTTTAAATAACTGACCTTTAAAGTCGTTGAAAGTTTGACGACGAGAGCGGTAAACAATTTCGCCACTGGGTGTCCAATTCAAAACAATGTTATTGGGGCCCATGCGATCGCCAAGGTCGTCGCGGTTTAAGGTTGCCGTGAATGTAAGGCGTTTGGGCATTCCCCCGGTTGATGGAATTAGAAAAACCTCAGTATTGCCATCGTATTGGCCGGTAAAGGCAATTTGGTTTCCATCGGGAGAAAAGCGCGGAAATACTTCTAAACCTTTATGGTCGGTTATTTTTCTGGCCAAACCTCCGGTATGAGGTACGGCGTATAAATCACCGGCATAGGTAAAAACAATCTGGCTATGACTGATGGTTGGAAAGCGCATCAATCTGGCTTCTTTTGCCTGCATTAATGGCCCAAAAGTTATCCATAGCAGCGCAAATACGAGTGTTTTTTTCATTTAATAAGTTTTAAGGTTCAATACTATTTTTAATATGCAAATAGACAAAAACAGAGGAAATAAGTTTAAAACAAATGGTATGGTTTGAAAATGATTTATATCATCTTGTGATTGATTGAATTATCTTTTAGAAAATAACAATGATTATTCTGTAGCTGTTTAAAATTGATAACTTAAAAATCCTTAGACACAAGACTAAAAGACTCGAAGTGTAACCGAGTTCCAAGAGTCGGAATGATAAATACTAAATGGCATAAAATCAAATAATTATTCACAATGTCATTATTGCAGGCTAGCCTGGCAAGTACAGGTCTGTATACTCTCTTAAGTCTAATATTGAAAAAACCGGGACACGTCTATCTGTCTGTTTCCGATGAACCGGAACACGAGTCTAAACTTCTAGGAGTCTATAATAAATATTTATAACCTACCTGTTACCCATTTTTTTCGCTTCGTTCCAAATTTCATCCATTTCGGCAAGCGTCATATCTTTTAAACTGCGACCTTGTTTTATTGTTTTTTCTTCGAGGTAATTAAATCTTTTAATAAACTTCCTATTGGTACGTTCCAGTGCATTTTCGGGGTTTACACCATATAAGCGAGCGGTATTGATTAACGAAAAAAACAAATCGCCAAATTCGGCTTCAATGCCATCTTCATTACCTTTTTCAACTTCAGCTTTGAGCTCAGCGAATTCTTCCTGAAGTTTATCCCAAACCTGAGAGCGATCTTCCCAG
Source organism: uncultured Marinilabiliaceae bacterium (assembly GCA_964521525.1). Classification (GTDB taxonomy): domain Bacteria; phylum Bacteroidota; class Bacteroidia; order Bacteroidales; family Marinilabiliaceae; genus CALEUX01. Next base: position 6,911 of record CAZFTD010000148.1, read on the forward strand.
TCGAAACCAACACCACGAGCCTTATCCTGAATACGGTTGGCTTTTATCATGGCCGGCAGCGAGTTGGGAACACCTGACAAGACCGATTGATTGCCATTTTTTTCCTTAAGCTTTAATTGCTCCCAGTTTTGTTCTACCTCTGAGGCATTTTTAACCTTAACATCACCAAATATATGCGGGTGCCGATAGATTAGTTTTTCAATCAGGTTATTCATCACCGTTCCAATATCAAAAGCCCCTTTTTCTTCTCCTATTTTGGCATAAAACACAATGTGCAGTAACAAGTCGCCCAGCTCCTTGGCAATTAACTCATCGTTGTTTTTAATAATTGCATCGGCCAGTTCGTATGTTTCTTCTATGGTCAGGGTGCGAAGGGTATCATTGGTTTGAACGCTATCCCAGGGACATTTTTCCCTTAATTCGTTCATTATTTCCAATAAACGCTGAAAAGTATCTTTTATTAATTCCATTTTATCATTCAATTAGCAATTTTCTTTAATCAGTAATCAGTTTTCTTTTTTACCGTAACATTTCTGTTTCACAGAATCTCACTTAATTCAATATTCTGTATATCAATACTTTCTAAAAATATCCTCTATCACTCTTTCCATCTGCGAAAAATGTTGTTAATTTGTAATGTTCAAAGTTAGTGATTACCCTTTATTTTTGTATGATAGAAAAATTGATTTATCTTGAATCGGTTGATTTGATCGAGTTTTTTGGAGTAAAAAACGCAAAACTTGATATTATAAAAGGTCATTTCCCAAAATTAAAAGTTGTAGCCCGAGGTAATTGGCTCAAAGCGGTTGGTGAGGCTGGTGAAATAGCCGAATTCGAGGAAAAAATCAATCTTTTGATTCAGCATTACAATCAGTATAATATATTAAAAGAGAGTGTTATACTTGAGCTGTTTAAAGGTACAGTGAGCAATGGCGCGAATGGGGAAGACGATGTTATTTTGTTTGGAGTAAATGGGAAACCCATTAAAGCCCGTACCGAAAATCAACGTAAACTAGTTAAGGCATACGACCAAAATGATATGCTTTTTGCAGTAGGGCCGGCAGGTTCAGGGAAAACATATACGGCCATTGCTTTGGCTGTAAGGGCTTTAAAACGCAGGTCGGTAAAACGGATTATTTTGAGCAGGCCGGCAGTTGAGGCAGGTGAAAAGTTAGGCTTTTTACCGGGCGATATGAAAGAAAAAATCGACCCATACCTTCAACCTTTGTACGATGCCCTGATGGATATGATTCCTGCCGTGAAGTTGAAAGAGTATATGGAAAACGGAACAATCCAGATTGCTCCACTGGCATTTATGAGGGGACGCACCCTCAATCATGCTTTTGTTATATTGGATGAAGCACAAAATACCACTACCAATCAGTTAAAGATGTTCCTTACCCGGATGGGCGATAATGCCAAATTTGTGGTGACCGGTGATATTACACAGATTGATTTGCCCAATCCGCAAACATCAGGCTTGGTTCAAGCCATGCGTATTTTAAAGGGCATTAAAGGCATTGAGCAGATTGTTTTTAACGTTAAAGATATTGTTCGCCATCGATTGGTGCAGGATATTGTGGAGGCCTATGCAAAAGAGAAATAATGAGTTCATGGTTTTTTAGTTCATAGTTTTTAATAATTAGTTGCAAGTCAACAGTTAATAGGCTGAAGGCAGACGTAGCAACGCGGAGTTGAAGCAAAGTGAAATACCGAGAATCGGTAACCGATTTATCGGAAAGTAGAAAGTTTATAGTTTTAAGTTCAAAGTTGCTAACAACTAAGAGCTATCTAAGAGCCAATTACTGGAATTATATTAGGATTGGAATAACATGATGGGCATGTCAATAGTTTAATATCAGAAGTGATAGCATGTTCAGTTTTGTGTTTGTAAATAATTAACAATCAATTTATAATATGGAAAACGCAATCGTTAAAACCAATTACAGCTTTCCAAAGCAAAAAGACCTTTATGTAGGGAAGGTTCGGGATGTTTACAACATCGACGACCAATATCTTGTTATGGTGGTAACCGACAGGATATCAGCCTTTGATGTGGTGCTTCCCAAGGGAATTCCTTATAAAGGGCAGGTGCTGAACCAGATTGCTTCGCGTTTTTTGGATGCTACTGCCGATATAGTTCCCAATTGGAAGGTGGCCACACCCGACCCAATGGTGACTGTTGGCAAATTCTGCGAACCGTTTAAAGTTGAAATGGTAATACGTGGTTATCTTACCGGCCATGCCTGGCGCGAATATAAAGCCGGAAAACGTCAGCTTTGTGGCATACCATTGCCCGAAGGTATGGTTGAAAATCAAAAATTCGATGAGCCTATTATATGAAAGCGGGGTCATCCCCGTGGGGCAGGGACGAATCCATTATCCCGTGCCCT
>CAZFTD010000149.1:0-9276 GCA_964521525.1 uncultured Marinilabiliaceae bacterium
CTGCTTAAAAATATAGCTTCTTTAATTAAATTAAAAACTGGCTTGGATGTGCGAATGGGATATCCGGGCGATTATTTTTCATCGGAGATTGTGCCAGCAGCCGAAATGCCTTTATATGCAACTGCTGTAGGTCTTTTAGTTAGTTCTGGTGTTTATGCTTCGCCCAGAATTATGGAACAGAAACTATTCGATAGTCCCGAAGAAATTGCCCCCAAAAAAGAGGAGACAACCACCACAAAGCCCAAAAGCACAACTAAAAAATCAAGAGTGGTTAAGGAGAGCGGTTACATTACCGGCGATTTGTTTGGCAGTTTAAAGAAAAGTATAGCCGGCATATTTGACGAGAGGGATATGGAAATGTGATTCGGTAAAACTGAATCAGTTAAGCAGAGGAGCTTATGAAAGAAGACCTGATGAACTTTGAGATACCTCAGCACCGTTCCTCCATAATTAAAGTAATTGGGGTTGGAGGAGGAGGAAGTAATGCTGTTAATTACATGTACAACCTTGGTATTAAGGATGTTAATTTTGTAGTGTGTAATACCGATGCGCAAGCTTTGGCTAATAGCCCTGTGCCAGTTAAAATACAGCTTGGCGAATCACTTACCGAAGGGCGCGGAGCCGGCAACAGGCCAGAGAAGGGACGGCAGGCAGCCATCGAAAATATTCAGGATGTTATTAGTGTTTTGGAAGATAATACCAAGATGGTTTTTATCACTGCCGGCATGGGGGGCGGAACAGGAACCGGTGCGGCTCCCATTATTGCCAAAACAGCCAAGGAAATGGACATTCTGACAGTGGGTATTGTCACCATTCCATTTAAATTCGAAGGGATGGTGCGTATCAACCAGGCCATCGATGGTATTTCTGAAATGGAAAAATACGTCGATTCTTTGCTCATTATTAACAACGAAAGGTTACGCGAAATGTACGGCGACCTTAAGCTGAGCAACGCTTTTGCAAAAGCCGATAATGTATTGGCAACAGCGGCCAAAGGTATTGCTGAGATTATTACCGTTCACGGTTACATCAATGTTGACTTTGCCGATGTTGAAACAGTAATGAAAAACAGTGGCGTAGCCATTATGGGTTCTGGGCGTGCCGAAGGCGAATTCAGAGCCATAGATGCCATTCAGGCTGCACTCGAGTCACCACTTTTAAATAACAATCAAATTGCAGGAGCACAAAATATTCTTCTCAATATTACCTCGGGAACTAACGAGGTAACCATGGATGAGGTTGGCCAAATTACCGATTTTGTACAGGAGGTTGTTGGCAATAACGCCTCTATTATTTGGGGAACCGGAACAGATAGCAACCTGAACGATGAAGTGGTTGTTACCATTATTGCTACCGGTTTCGATTATGATAACCTAATGGAATCGGTGGCGCAAACTCCTCAAAAACAGGTAATACGTGTTGAGTTAGATGCCGAAGGTAATATTCGAAATCAGCCCGTAACCCCGGTTGAGAAGGTAACCGAGATGGAATTAGACGTTACTGATGCTCCAAGAGTGGTTAACTTTGATGATATTGATAAAGAGAAAGAGCGTAAAATAAATAAACTATACGGGTATCCGGAGAAACCGGCAGCGAAGGTCATCCCTGACGACGCATTTTCTGTTGATACCGAAGTAGCTCCTTTTATTTTTACCCGGCGGCAATCGCATGAATCGGCCAATGTTAATCCCGATGATATCAATGACGAAAAGGTAATTGAGCAATTGGAGAATATTCCGGCTTATAAACGTCGCAATGTACTGCTCGACGATGGAAAAACACCAAAACCTGAAACTAAGGTTTCCAGGTTTTCTCTTTCCGATGATGGCGTTGGCAATCCTAAAATCAGCAGGGGAAACGCTTTTCTTCACGATAATGTAGATTAATTTATTGACTTAAGAATATATACCATGTCTTTATTCGATACTATCAATGAAGAGATAAAAGTTGCCATGAAAGCACGTGAGCAGCTTAAACTCGAAACCTTACGCTCCATAAAAAAGGAATTACTCGAAGCCCGTACCGCTAAAAATGCCGGGGGAGTGGTAACAGAGGAGGAGGAACTAAAAATCCTTCAGAAAATGGTGAAACAGCGCAAGGATTCTCTGGCTATTTATGTAGCCCAGGGTAGGGCAGATTTAGCCGATAAGGAAGAGAAAGAAGCTGAAATTATTTCCAGTTTCCTGCCCGAACCCATGTCGGAAGCAGAACTTGAAAAAAATGTCAGGGAAATTATCCAGAGTTGTGGTGCTACATCCATGAAAGATATGGGCAAGGTGATGGGTTTGGCAAGTGCCGCCTTATCGGGTAAAGCTGAAGGAAAGGAAATCTCATTGATGGTAAAGAAACTGCTTTCTTAAAATCCCTGTCGATTAATCTATAAAGCAACAAGGGCGGGTTTTTAACCCGCCCTTGTTGTTTTAAGATGATATTCAGTTGTTTTAAAAGAATCTTGAACGATTATCGGTAATTTTAGCACCTTCTTTAAGCGACTCAATTAGTTGATAATCAATACTCATTTCAATATTTCTTGAAAGCTCTTGCCTGGTAATTTCTGTGTCAACACCAATATTTTCCACATTATTAACTTTTACAACAAATACACCGTTGTTACCTTTAATTGGTCTGGATATTTGGTTAATAGGCGCGTTTACAGCTAGCGAAACCAAAGCAGGTTCAATACCGGCACCAGGTACCTGGAATGATGTAAAAGTAATGTCTTGGGCACTTTGAACGCTTGCATTCATTTTATTGGCCACATCCTCGAGCGACTGGTTTTCGTCAATAGCTTTGGTAAAGCGCTCAATCAGTAATTCTGCTTTTTTATTGTTGATTAATTCACGCTCAATTTGCGCTTTTACTAGCTCCAAAGCCATCACACCTTCAGCTTTGGCTCCAGTTAATAGAGCAATAACAAACTGATCGCCAAACTCAAAAACTGGTGATAACGTACCTGGTTTAGCTTCAAAAGCCCAACGAACCAATTCTCTGGGAGACTCTAAATTGCCAACATTACGGTCGTTTTTAAGCAAATCGCGACCAAAACGCTTTGTTAGGTTCTCCTCGGTAATGGCATTGTTAAATTTCTCAGCCGAATTGTTGAGGGCAGCAAACCGGGTAGCTCTGGAATAAACATCCTGATAAGTTCTTGAGCTGTATGTTACTTTACGTGCTAAAGTGGCTACCTGATATTTAGTGGTTGTTTTACCCTGATCCTGAATGTTGATGATATGAACACCAAATTGACTTTCTACCTTAACAATGTCTCCTTTTTTACCTTCAAAACAAGCATCATTAAAAGGTTTAACCATTCTGCCTTCGGCAAACCAGCCTAAATCTCCGCCATTTACAGCCGAGCCCTGGTCGATAGAGTGTTTACGGGCCATGTCAGCAAAGTTGGCGCCTTTCTTAATTAGGTTCATCAAACTATCAGCTATTTTGTTCGAAGCCTCAAGGGAGTTTTCACGAATCAAAATATGACGGGCTTTAACTGAGTCAGGAAGCTGCTTAATGGCTACCACGCGCGAAACCTTGTACGATTCGTCCTCAAAGTAGGGCCCGTATACACTGTTAATCGAAGCTGTAGCTAAAAATGATTCAAGAGCCATGTTAAATTCTGAAGCCTTCTGGTTCATGCCTAAAAAGGCCTCATCCGAGTTAATGTTCACAAATTGAATGGCATCAACTTCCGGATTGGCAAAGTCTCCCATCATTTTTGTAATACCATCAAGGGTAGCCTGTTGGTCGGCTTCTGTGGGAACAATATCAAATGTAATATACTCTACATCACGTGTTTCTTCTTGTTTAAAAAGCTTCTGATTGTCTTTGTAATACTTTGAAATTTCAGCATTCGAAACAGAAACTAGGCTGTCGGCTACCAACGAATAGCGTGCAATTACATAATCAAAATCAACCATACGGTTACGGGCTTCGGCTTCTTCGTTAACCCATGCCGATGGAATAAACATACCCTTTTTTAACAAAGTTTTGTATTTGTTGAAAAGGCGTTCGTTAATGAGCTGCTCTTCCATCACTCTCCAGTAAAACGAGAGCATTGGATCTGAATTTTTAGCCCTCAAAACATTTAAGGCTTGGCTTTGGTCGTATAGGCCTGTATTTGGGTTAGCGAACAATGGATGTTGCAGAAGGTAGGGATGAACATTCTTCCCTGCAACCATATCAAAAACTTCTTCTGATGTTACTGTAATTCCAAGTTGTTCATACCTTTTGCTCAGTAATGTTTGGTTTATCAGCTGATTCCATGTTTGGTCGCGCAGCATATAAACCTCTTCTTCGGTTAAGGTTGATAAGTTTTGGTTAAGTTTATTAAACTCTTCCATATCATTCACCTTATTCATAAATTCCTGATAGGTAACTGTTGTGCCATCAATATCGGCAATATCGTTCCGGTGTTGATTAAATAATGAAACGCCCGAACTCATAAGATCCGACAGTATGAAGGCAAATAATGCTAAGCCAATAACGACTACAAGAACTACTCCTTTGCTTCTTATTTTTTCTAAAGTTGCCATTCGAAAATCAAATTAAATTATGCTTTTTAAAACAGGCTACGAATATACAAAAATCATCTTTAATCTTTTGGTTGTAAATAAAAATATAGTGAACAATTTATTATTCGGGTTTAATGGATAATTCAATTAATTCAATTTTTGATTTAGTTGCTTCAAGTATTTTAAAGATGAAATTTTCAATCTCAATTTCTTCCTTTGCCTGTGGTATGGCTTCGTTATGAAACAGAATAAAACCAGCCAAAGTTTCGTAATCGTCGGAAACTGGAATACCGAGGTTGTATTTTTCGTTCAGATAGTCAATTTCCATGCGTCCCGAGAATTGGTAAGTATGCTCATCAATTTGTTTTTCTGTTAAATCGGAAGTGTCGTGCTCATCGTTTATCTCTCCGAATATTTCTTCTAAAATATCTTCAAGCGTAACAATTCCGTAAGTGCCTCCAAACTCATCCACTACCAGAACAATACTTCGGTGTTCTTTTGTGAATATTTCGAGCAATTTATTGGCGGTCATCGATTCCGGTACAACCGAAATTGGACTGATAATGTTGCGCAGTTTTTTTGGATTCTTAAACATCTGCGACACATGAACATAACCCACTATGTTATCGATGTTCTCTTTGTATACCAATATTTTAGAATAACCGGTTTCAATAAACAGATCACGCAGATTCTCAAGACTGTCTTCAATTTCTACGGCTTCCAAATCGGTACGGGGAACAGAGCACTCGCGCACCTTAATGGTTGAAAAATCGAGGGCGTTTTTAAAGAATTTAACCTCTTCGGGCAGGGGAAGGTTTTCTGAGGCTTTTTCCTGATGCTCGGTAATTAGGTGGTCAAGGTCGACTCGGCCTATGACAATATTCTCCTTTTGTGGTGGGTTATTTGCTTTTAGAATTTTACGTATAAAAAAGTTTGAAAAGGCTAGTGTAAGTTTCGATATTGGATAAAACAACCAGTAAAAAAATGTGAGTGGCACGGCAACAATGTTCATGGCCACTGAAGGGTTCATTCGGAATATTATTTTTGGCAAGAACTCGGCTGTAATTAAAATGACTAATGTTGAAAATACCGTTTGCAATAAAAGCGTGGTGGTTTCCGATTCTATGTATTGCTTAATCCCGGGCTCAATAATTTTGCCCATGTATAAGCCATAAACAACAAGTGCTATGTTGTTACCCACCAATATGGTCGATATAAACAATCCTGTGTTTTTGTAAAATACATCGGTTAATTTTGAGAAGCCGGGATTTTTTTTTCGGTTTAATTCAATCATTAAACGATTGGAAGACAGGAAAGCCATTTCACTGCCTGAGAAAAATGCCGACAGGATAAGTGTAAAAATGATAACCGACAGATGGTCCATCTTTAATTAAGTAGAGAAAATTTTTGGTAAGTTAATAAAAAATGAAATAATTCCAGGAACTGATTAAATTTAGATATAAGATTTTTAGAAGCGCAGCAACGCGTTTCCGACAAATCAGAACTGCGCCAGTGGCTTGAGGTCCCGAGTTTCGGGATAAGATGGATAGAGAAGATTTGTAAGTTTTATAGATGTCTGAGTATCTTTCCAGACTTATCTATCCGTCTAATAATCTTATCCCGATTCTCGGGATTCCGTAAACTTCAATTCTAATCATCCTAATAATTTCAATATTAAATTTAAACAGTTACTCAATTGTTTTCCTGTTGTTGTTCTTCAACTTCCAGAATACCGCTGATGTTTTTAATTTTATAGTTTTCAAGCCGTTCGTCCGATTCGAAACCGTAGCCGGTAATGATTTCATTTTCCCGGGTTATTTTTATAAACTGGTCGGAGTAGATTGTTTTTTTCTTTTGGTCCCAAAACATGAGTTCAGTATTTATGACTTCGCCTTTGGAATTTACCGCCTCAACATCGTTTCTGAGTTCCCATAACTCTTTGTTTTGATAGTAAATGGCAATATTGCTTTTTATTTGGGCGTCAATCTGCTCATTTGCATCGAAAACAAAAAGATGTAACCCGAAAGGAAAATCAATGGTGGGCTCGGCTTTTTGGTCGAATTGCTGCAACTCGGGCGTAATAAAACGGTATTTTATCTTACCCGAATCGGTAATAACGGCTGTGAGTTCCTTAACCGTTAAGCTGGGAAACTCATCCCTATTGGTAAGTGCCTTAATATCTTCCGGTTTGTTTGGCGAACAGGAAGAAAATACAACAGCAAGCAGTAATAAAATACTGCTTGCTGTTGTAAATATTAACTTCTTAATAATATTTTTCTCGTCCAATAGCATGGATGTTATCTTTCACGAACGGTGGTTCTTTCATTTATCCATCCGCCAACCAGGTAGGTTTCCCCAATGGTTAATCCCTGGAAGAATATTTCTGTTTTTGGAGGGAAGTGAGGGGTATACAGCCTGATTTGCTCATTGGCTTCTTCAGCAATGGATGGATCCACTGATTTTGCCCTCATAAATTTATCAACGGCAGCCCAGTAAACGGCTTTCTTCTCAAATTCATTGGTTCCAACACTGTTGGCTGAACTGGCATACGCTTTTCCAATCAAAATAAAGGGTGCTCCCCAGTTTGGTTTGGCATCAGCAGCACGGATGGCTAATGTACGGGCAGCCTGGAAATTCGACTGCGACAGATGAATCAACGCCATATGATACAGATAGGTACCTTTTTGGTCCTGATCATCAGCAAGATCGACGGCTTCCTGGTAATAAGATAAGGCACGCTGAGTATCGCCTGATTTCAGGTACATGCGGGCTAATCCGTAAGCCGATGAAGCAGAAGGTTCAATGTTGTGCTGATATTCAGAAACTTTATACAATAGTTCTGCTTCATCGCATTGGCTTCTGGCCAGCAGATTGCTGATTCTTTTTAACCAGGCTAAATCAAATTTGTTCTCTTCGAGCTGGGGAGCAAAAATCTCTTCAATGTTTTTGCAACTGGCAGCACCACTCTGTACAAATAATTGTTCTGATACTGTTTTTACTTGTTCCATGTGTTGATTCCCGGCCTTGTCTTTGATTTGAAAATCGGCAATATCGGTAACAACAGTATAGTCCTTGATAAAAGCAGCAGCATTAATATCTGATGATTTATATAAATTAAAGGAGGCTTGCATAAACGATAACAATATATCTGCTCTCGATTGGCGACCCATTCCTGTTACCGACTCATCCAGAAGTTTGTAAGCTTCCTTAATAACAGAAATGTCATCTCTCTTATAATTTAACATTTCAATGGCCTTCATTCCTTTAATCTGGGCAGCAGGGGCTCTTCTGTCGTTGCCAAAATACTGAATACGCATATCATAAACCCTCAAAAGCAGCTGGTAGTATTCTTCTTTTTTGGCGGCATCGGTGGCTCTCTCCATTTTGTACTTTACCAGTACCGGGCCATCAAGATAAATGTTACGGTTAGCCAGGGGGCACTCGTTAAGTACCAACAGCCAACTGTTAAATGCCTCATCAAAGTTTTTGTTTTTAAAATCTTCGTTATACAAAGAAAGATTTTTAATACACCGGATACTATCTTCTCCGCTTCCGTATTGAGTTCCGGTAACAACCCCTTTTTGGGCTGTAGCTGATGCAATCGTAATTATTAATCCAATTGCAAGTAGTCGTAAAGCTTTCATGACTCGAATTTTTGTTTGTTTTCAACTGGTTGTGCCCCCTTTTGCCATACCTGCCGGTATTTAACTGGTAAACCCAACCATTTTTATTTGGTTTGTGTTTGTTCTAATCAAATTTACGCTTAATAAACCAATACTCATGCATGGTAAAGTTGAATGTTATTCTTCTGTACGATTCTTTGAGTTGGTTTGCCTCCGAAGTCCCTTTGGTTCCGAAGTCGAACACCAGATTTATTGAGGTGTTGCTACGCTTTAACGGTAAACCTAATCCAAAACTCATGCCAAAATCCCGAATCTGATATCCGTTGAGTTTGATGTAATCCTGAGCATAGTGCAAACCGGCTCGGTAACGGATTCGATGTAAATATTTGGTTCCTGTACGTTCATTGGGAATCCATTCGGCACCAACGTTGTAATAGTTGGCATTGGTAGTTTCGGTTTTGCCATCGGGGAATTTGGCATCGCCCCAAAGCCGCGATGAATAGTCGGCTGCCAGGGTTAATTTATTATCAAAAACATACGATGCTCCTATACCAAAACCTAACGGCATTTCAAAAGTATTATTGTTCCATTTTTTCCCTGAGAAACTTATGGTATCATTTGGCAAAAACAATTCTCCATCTTCGTCGTAATTATATCCACGTGCTCTTAGCACCGATGATTCTCCGCTAATAGAAGACTTCGGGCTGAAGGTGAGTCCAATGGTGTAGCGGTCGTTTTTTCTGGCAATATCGGTATATTGAATACCAAAATCCAAAAATGCATCATTCAGGCGAATTTCGTGTTTCAACCCATATTTATAAGCATCAGCATCATTTACAAATTCTGTAAAGGAGGTGTGATTAATGTTTCCAAACCAATAAGAGATGTGCATCCCTGCCGACAGGTTTGAATTAATTTTATACCCGATTCCACCATACAAATTGGTGATATTTCCAACTCCCAGGGCTTTGTCGAGAATAGCTCCGGCACCTTCTCCGGTTAATTTGTTGAAGCTGTATCCTGCATTGGAGGCTGGTTTAATACCAAAAGAAGCAAAAATTCTTTTACTCACAGGAAATCCAAAGGCAAAATAATCAAAATCAACTTCCCTGTTGGCTTCTTGATCATAGCTTATGTTCATT
>CAZFTD010000150.1:0-9239 GCA_964521525.1 uncultured Marinilabiliaceae bacterium
CATTTTTATTTCATATACCGGTGAAATACTCGATTATAAAACACCGCTGCTAAAATCATTGTCTGCTGTGGATAAAGCTGCTGTAGATGTTTGTCAGTATTTCGATAAAGACGTGGCTAAAGTGAATGCTAACCTGGGCTGGGAACAGGAGTATTTCCTGATTGATGAAGCGCTTTACGAAGCCCGCCCCGATTTAAAACTGACTGAGCGTACCTTAATGGGGCACGAGTCGGCTAAAAACCAGCAGTTGGAAGACCAATATTTTGGGTCTATCCCTCCTCGTGTTCAGGAGTATATGAAGGAACTTGAGTATGAAGCATGGAAACTTGGAATTCCTTTGAAAACCCGTCATAATGAAGTAGCTCCCAACCAGTACGAAGTGGCTCCGGTTTATGAGGAGGCCAATCTGGCGGTTGACCACAACCTGATTGTGATGACACTTATGCGTAATCTGGCCCGCAAACATAATTTTGCCTGTTTAATGCACGAGAAGCCGTTTGCCGGTGTAAATGGTTCAGGAAAGCATAACAACTGGTCATTATCAACCGATACTGGCGTTAACCTGTTATCGCCCGGTAAGAATCCAAAAGGGAATATGCAGTTTCTTACCTTCCTGATAAATACGTTGGTGGCTGTTTATAAGCATGGCCCATTATTGAAAGCTTCCATTGCATCTGCAAGCAATGCTCACCGTTTGGGTGCCAACGAAGCACCGCCTGCAATTATCTCAGCCTTTCTGGGTAAATACCTGAACCGTATGCTCGACCAGTTGGAGGAGAAAGTTCCTGATACCAAAATGACACCCGATGAAAAAACTGAGATTAAGTTGGACATTGGTCGTATTCCTGAAATTTTGCTCGACAACACCGACCGTAACCGTACATCGCCTTTTGCTTTTACAGGTAACCGTTTTGAATTCAGAGCTGTAGGGTCGTCGGCTAACTGTTCCGAAGCAATGACTGCCTTGAATACCGCTGTGGCAGGCCAATTAATTGATTTTAAAAATGATGTTGATGATTTAATTGCCAAGGGTGTTAAAAAAGATGAGGCCATTTTACAAGTGCTTCGTAAACTAATTGAAGTATCAAAACCTATACGTTTCGATGGTAACGGTTATAGCGATGAATGGAAGGCTGAAGCTAAAAAACGTGGTTTAGATGGTGAAGCCAACCCTGTTAAGATTTTTGACCATTATGTGTCAAAATCAACAATTGAATTATTCAAGAAAACCGGTGTGTTAACAGAGCGTGAGTTACATGCCCGTACCGAGATTAAACTGGAAACCTATATCAAGCGGATTCAGATTGAAGCCCGCGTTTTAGGCGACCTGGCTATGAACCACATTGCTCCGGTAGCCATTGAATATCAAACATCATTGATTAAAAATGTTCAGGGGTTAAAAGAGTTGTTTTCTGATGCCGAATATAAAGAACTGGCAACCGCACGCCTGGCATTGATTAAGGAAGTTGGTGAGCGTATTTCTACCATCAAATCGAAAGTAAAAGAAATGGTAGAAGCCCGTAAAGTGGCCAACAAAATAGACGATGTTCATAAAAAAGCGCTGAACTACTCTGAAAAAGTATTGCCCTATTTTGATGAGATTCGTTATCAGATTGACAAACTCGAATTGGTGGTCAATAATGAAATGTGGACTCTGCCCAAATACCGCGAACTATTATTTATTCGTTAACCTATCAACCAAACCTGAGAAAGGAGCCTTCAAAAAAGGGCTCCTTTTTTTAATCTTCCAAATAGCCGAATTTTCCTTCGTTATAATCGTTATAACATTGCATTATCTCTTCCCGGGTATTCATTACAAAGGGTCCGTATGGAACAATTGTTTCGTGAATGGGCTCACCGCTTAAAACCAGAATTAAGGAATCGTCAAGGACTTCCAGGTTAATATTTTCACCATCGTTATTGAATAAAATAAAATGATTGGTTTCGGCAATGGAAATGCCATTGATTTTTATTTTGCCATCAATAACCAGAAATGCAGTATTGTAATCGCGGTTGAATGAGAAATTGGCTCCGGCGCTCTTTTTTAGCTTGCAATTATAAAGTTCGATGGGGGTAAAGGTAATTGCAGGGCCTTTTACCTCTTTGTAGGAGCCGGCACAAACATCAATCACGCCAAGATTGTTAGGCAGGAAATATTTACCCATGTCTTTATTTTCAATGCCCTGATATTTTGCAGGAGTCATCTTATCCTTAGCCGGAAGATTAACCCATAACTGCACCATTTGAAAGAAACCTCCGGCGCGGTTAAACTCTTTTTCGTGATACTCCTTATGCAAAACACCACCACCGGCAGTCATCCATTGAACATCGCCTTCGCCAATTACGCCGGCATTACCGGCACTGTCGTGATGAGCCACTTTTCCATGATAGGCAAACGTAACAGTTTCAATGCCACGATGGGGATGCACGCCAACCCCGCGAGGAGTTTCAGATGGTTCAAAATAATGTTTTGAGTTGTAATCCATCAGGAAAAAGGGGCTCATTCGGTACATGCTTAAATCGGTACCGGAAGGGAAGAAGTTGTGTACCCTGAAACCGTTACCAACCCAGTGAATGGCCGGAGGAGGAATTATTTTTTCGATGGTTCGCATATTAGACATAACGAGTCGTTTAATTGTAATTTTGTAAGGAAGTTACTTTATCTTCTTTAAATAAACAATTAAATTGGTATTACCTGGATGATTCATTAAAAAAAATAGATATAAGATTTTTAGATTTAAGAAGGATAGATAAGATGTTTAAGATTATGGAGATAATCATCTTCTCAATTCCTCTAAATATCTTATCCAGATATCGGGATTCCGTAAACTTCAATTCTAATAATCTGAATGTCCTTCTTAAAATTTTAATTTCGAGGGTAAAGCATTGCTTTTAGATGAAAACAAGGAAAAATAAAGGTAATATGCCAGAGCTGGTTGACAAAATGCCCCGGGTAATTGGACTGGTGAGTGCTGTAGCCGTTGTAGCGGGCTCCATGCTTGGCGTTGGTATTTTTTTGTTTCCGCCTGCAATTGCAGCATACTCTGGTTCAATTGGCTGGTTTTTTCTTCTGTGGGTAATAGGCATCCTTTACGCACTGTCGGGCGCTGTGGCTTGTGGCGAATTAGGCGCGTTATTTCCACAAGCAGGAGGCGATTATGTTTTTCAACGTCATGCATTTGGACACTCTGTGGCTTTTGCATCGGGTTGGGTGTTGTTTGTGGCCATATTTGGAGGTTCCATAGCAGCTATGTCGGTAGCTCTGTTTCAGTATCAGTTTCCGCTATTAACCGGAATAGATACCGAAGTTGTTCTTCTTGGTAATGTTTCCGTAACATTGGCTCAATGGTTATCAGTTTTGTTGATTGTTTTATTAACGTTTGTCAATTATCTGGGTGTCAGAGTCTCAACGTTTTTTCAGGTAACAATAATTATTATTCCGGTTTTATTGATGTTTTTTATGGTTATAGAAAGTTGGGCGGGTTTTGCTGTTTTTGCAACAACTCCTGATGATCTTGTGTTTTTTGAAAAACCATCTTTTTATGGACTTATCAGTGGTTTTTTATTTGTTAATTTTGCTTTTAGCGGATGGCTGAATATCATTTATGTAGCGGGGGAAGTTAAGCGACCGGAGAAAAATATTCCCCTCTCTATGTTTATTTCCGTGTTTGGTGTTGGTATGCTTTATTGCTTACTGTGTATGGCATTTGTTATGGTGCTGGGATTTGATGGATTAGCGGGTCTGGTAAATGTTGATGCCGGTACTGCCATGGCGGCCAAATTTGGGAGTAAAACAATGCACCTAATGGTTTTACTATCCATTTCAATAGCTATTATAACTTCTTTAAATGCTACAATTTTAACCAGTGCCCGTGTGGCTTATGCGATGGCCGCCGATGGATCATTTTGGAAAGGTGCTGCCCTATTGGGTGGTAAAAATAAAACACCTCGAAATGCTTTATGGATTCAGGCTTGCCTGGCATCTGTTTTAGTTATTACCGGCAGTTTTTCGGTCATTATTGAAATGGCAAGTATTGCCATGCTGCTAACAGGTACATTAACAATAGCCTCTCTTTTTGTTTTAAGAATTAAAAAGCCTAATGAGCGAAGGGCTTATCGTGCATTTGGTTATCCTTGGATTCCAGTGCTGTATATTGTAATTTCAATTCTGGTGTTTTTAGGCGTTGTTTCACAATCTGTAAAGGGTGAGGGTAGTCATAAATACTATCCTTTTATTGGTGTTTTGGTGTTGTGTTTAGCGTTTTTAGGGCATTACATTTTCAGAAAACGAAGCAAATTGAAAAACAGTTGAATATTGTTTTTTTATAAGATAATTAGGCTGACAGATTGGATAGGAAGAAATTAAATTATGGCTTATGCCCCAAAGATTGGGTTTTAAATGAACTTTAATTGGAAAGGCCTCCAAAAATATCATAACTTTGAAAATTGCTTGTTCAACATTTTTTGATGAGGTTGCAGAACTTTCAAAGCTATAAATATGAAACGAACATGTTTGCGAAAAAACACAATTTGTACCGACTTTTCGGGAAACACCAATGAATTGAAAATCGGCGGAGCCAAAATAGTAAACATAGAGTTCCCCAGATAACTCGGGGCAACCTGTTCCGCAGCGCGGAAAGCAATCCAACCTTAAACTTAAAATTATTTACGGATGAAACGAATTAATATAGTTGTTTTTCTGATATCTTTATTTTTATCAGCTAAATCTCAGGTGTTTACCGATAGTAATTTGCCTATTGTTATTATCAATACGGATATTAATCCAAATACCGGTCAGCCTTTTGAAATTCCTGATGAGCCCAAAATATTGGCTACGATGAAAATCATTTTCAGGACTGATGGTTCCCGCAATTATATTACCGACCAGAATACCGCCGCATTTTTAAATTATAATGGACGAATAGCCATTGAACTAAGAGGATCTAGTTCGCAAGACTTGCCCAAAAAGCCTTATGGCTTAACAACCTTATTGGCTGATAATACAAGCAATAATAATGTAAGCATTTTGGGTATGCCTAAAGAGAACGACTGGGTTTTAAATTCTCTGGCATTCGACCCTTCCATGATTAGGGATGTTCTGTCATACGAATTAGGCTCAGCAATGGGAAATTACGCTGCCAGAGGGAAATATTGCGAAGTTATTGTTAACGGCGATTATAAAGGGGTATATGTGTTTATGGAAAAACTTAAAATTGATTCAAACCGAATCAATATATTGAAGATGACCAAAAATGATAATACATTACCAGAACTTTCAGGTGGATATGTTACTAAAGCCGATAAAACTACAGGTGGAGATCCGGTGGCCTGGACAATGGCATCGTATAACGGAACAACTGCATATATTCACGAAAATCCAAAACCTGCAGATATAACTAATCAGCAGCACACTTATATTCAAAACCAGTTTACTGCTCTTCAAAGTAAAATTACGGCAAAAAATGAATCTTTAACCGATGGCTACCCTTCCATTATTGATGTTCCCAGTTTTGTCGATTTTATTATAATCAATGAGATTGCTGCAAATGTTGATGGATATCAATTTAGTACATTTTTTCATAAAGACAGAGAAGGAAAACTTAGGGCTGGTCCAATCTGGGATTTTAATCTCACTTTTGGTAATGATTTGTTTTTATATGGATATGATCGAAGTTTTACGAATGTATGGCAGTTCGACAATGGCGACAATACAGGTTCAAAATTCTGGAAGGACTTATACAATAATGCCACATTTAAATGTTATTTGTCGCGTCGTTGGAAAGAATTAACAGCGGTTAATAAGCCTTTATCTTATAATAAAATAGTTACAAAAATAGATTCTCTGGCTTCTGTAGTAAATGAGTCAAAGTCAAGAGAGCAAGCTCGTTGGAATACCATCGGTAATCATTCAAATCATATTTTAGCAATAAAAACATGGTTACAGTCAAGAATGAACTGGATTAATACACATTTGAGTAATTATCAAGCCTGTGCAAATCCGGATATTCCGCCATTGGTTATATCAAAAATTAATTATAATCCTGCAAATTCCACTGAATTTGGAAGCGATGATCTTGAATTTATTGAAATCACCAATAACAGTAATCAGGTTATTTCGCTAACAGGAGTTTATTTCAGGGAGCTTGGGTTATCCTATCAATTCCCGGCAAATTCATCTGCACGACCAAATGGCACTATTTATTTGGCCAGTAATAGCGCCGCCTTTCGTCAACATTACGGATTTACACCCTTTGGTCAATACACGCGCAATTTATCAAACAAAACGCAGCGATTGGTTTTAGCAGATGGTTTTGGCAATACTATTGATTTAGTTGAATATTTTGACACGGCTCCCTGGCCAACAGAAGCTGATGGTAAAGGTTCATATTTAAAGTTAAACAATTTGAATAGCGACAATAATGTTGCAGGTAATTGGATAGCCTCTAATCAGCCATTAGGCATTAATAATAAAGCATTTGAAAGCAAGGTGGTTTTGTCACCAAATCCATCTCATTCCAAAATTGAGGTTTATCCTAATGATATATCTTTATTAAGTTATGAGATTTTTGATTTGGCTGGTAGACGGGTTCTTTTTATAAATAGCCCCGACTCCAATGCTATTGACATTAAACACTTATCAAACGGCACCTATTTTGTGAAGATGGAGTTTTCAAATAGTTTTTCAACGATTAAAAAAATAGTAAAGAACTGATTTTAAGCCAGTTTTTTATAATCAAAATCCCGGCCTCGGTTGAGAGTCGGGATTTTTTGTTTTTTGGCACTTTGGTGAGCATCAATATTGATGAAAGTCATTTAACAACAAAGCTTTAATCATGGTTTTGCTTGAAATTTATATTCAACTTTATACAAGTTAATCAATTTAAAACCATAGATAGATGCAAGATTCATTTATTTCAATGAACCTCAATCCGTTGGTTCAGTACCTGAAAAAGCCAGCCAGTGAATTTACCCGAAACGATATTATCGACTTTTGCGAAGCGTATAAAATTGAGATGGTAAATTTCAGGTATGTTGCTGAAGATGGCCGATTGAAAACTTTGAATTTCACCATAACCTCCAAAGCTTATCTTGAAACCATATTAACACACGGTGAGCGGGTCGATGGCAGCAGCCTTTTTTCATTCATTGAGTCGGGTAGCAGCGATTTGTATGTTGTACCGCGCTATCGAACTGCCTTTTTAAATCCATTTGAAGAAATACCCTCAATAGATATTCTATGTTCATTTTATAACAATGAGGGAAAACCATTGGAGAGTGACCCGGGGTTTATTTTACGGAAAGCGGATGAGTTATTTACCCGTGAAACGGGACTGAGTTTTTTTGCACTCGGCGAGTTGGAGTATTATGTTGTAGCTCCAAAAGAGGAGGCTTTTCCGGGTATCGACCAAAAAGGTTATCATGCAAGTGAGCCATTTGCAAAGTTCGAGCATATTAGAAAGGAAGCCCTTTTATTAATAGCCAAGTCGGGTGGGAGCATTAAATATGGACACTCTGAAGTTGGATGTTTCAGCGATGGAGATACTTATTACGAGCAGCATGAGATTGAATTTTTGCCAACACCGGTTGAGCAGGCCGCAGAACAAATGGTTTTGGCCAAATGGATACTTCGTATGCTTGGGTATAAATATGGCGTTAATATTAGTTTCGCCCCAAAAATTACCGTTGGCAAGGCTGGTAGCGGCATGCACTTTCATATTATGGTGGTTAAAAACGGAGAGAATGTAACTGCCAATAATGGGATAATAAGTGACACAGCACGTAAAATGATTGCTGGTATTCTCGATTCGGCTGATGCATTAACTGCTTTTGGGAATACCATTCCAACATCCTATCTCCGATTAGTTCCGCACCAGGAAGCGCCCACCAACATCTGTTGGGGCGACCGGAATCGTTCTGTGGTTATTCGGGTGCCATTGGGCTGGACTGGTGCTACGCAAATGATTTACGATGCCAATCCTAAAGAGCCGGTTACAATTGGGCAGTCACCATCGAAACAAACTTTCGAGTATCGTGTGTCAGATGGGTCGGCAGATATTTATTTAACCCTTTCGGGGCTTATTGTTACTGCCTTGGAAGGTATTAATACACCCGATGCATTGGAGTCTGCGCAGAAATTATACGTCGATGGCAACATCTTTAAACCAGAGTATAAAGAAAAGTTGTTATCGCTCAAGAAATTGCCGCTTTCGTGTGTTGAGTCGGCCCAGGCTTTGGATAAGAAAAGGAGTGTTTTTGAACGCAATCATGTATTTCCTACGGGTTTAATTGATAATTTGATCCGAAAATTAACCGTTTATAACGATAAAGGGTTAAGCGAAAGACTTTATGGCGACAACGCCGAAATTAAAAAGTTAGTCGAGCAGTTTATTCATGTTGGATAAATATAGAAGGGTAAATAAACGTGCCATGTGAATGTTGTAAGGTAGCTTTTAATTTTCCCCTAAAATTATTCACCTGGCATTTGAATATTTGTTTCCAATAAAATGGCATAGTTGAGTCTGGCAACTTCTGCACAGAAGTTAAAATTGCAATTGTCGGCTATGTCGTTGCTGGTATGATAATTGGGGTCGTCGGCATCTGAAATAAAAAAAAGAGCCCGGTATCCATTCGCTGAAAATGGCAGGCTGTCGCTGTAATCGCGATAAGTATTATCGGTGGTGGGGCGTAGAGTTGTGTAAGTTTGACAAAATCCATAAGCCGATCGCCTGATTTGTTCGGAATCGGGATAGTCGATAATATTAATAGTCCAGGTTCCGGGAGCAAATCCCGGCCAATTAGCTACCATATCGTTATTTAGCATCATGCTGATTTTTTCTTTGCGTTGGGTAGCTTTGTTTGAATAATCCCAGCTTCCTCTCAGGCCTTTTTCTTCAGCACCAAAGGCTATAAACTTAATGGAACACCGGGGTTTGAAATTTCTTTTTTTCATAACTCTTGCTACCTCCAATGTGGTAGCTACGCCACTTGCGTTATCATTTGCACCAGGAGCAAAAATTAAGGGGTCTGATTTTATATTTATGCAATCGTAATGCCCGCCAATAATATAAACACTGTCCTCATCTACAGTGCCAGGTAATGTGGCTATTACATTGTATTGCCACATTTCATTATTATTGTAAATTACTTTAAAGGAATCGAGGAGAGCGTTTGCATATCCAAACTCTATAAACCGGTTGCGAATGGTTATTGCTACATTTCTTCTGTTATTGTCATAGGTA
>CAZFTD010000151.1:0-8835 GCA_964521525.1 uncultured Marinilabiliaceae bacterium
TTGCAGATACATTTCGCTTTTTTGTCCTTCGGCTTTCATGCCAATTAACGGCAGCATATCTTTTTGCTTGTTCAGTTCAACGCCTTCGTTTACCGACCTGTTAAGATGTATAGCCAGGCTTGGAATGATTAACACAGGCCTGTTAAAATTTACCAACTTATTATCGGGCCACAGTGGGTTGGTGCTTTTCAGGCTTACACGGCCAGCAATAGATAAGGGTCTATCTAACCACGACATCAATATGGGACCGCCGTAAACTTCGGTGTTAAGTTTTATAAATTTATTTTCAACCACCATTTCGGGCGATGGTTTAATTTTAAATCCGGGCGAATCGCTATGGGCACTAATAATTCTGAATCCTTCGGTTTCAGGTTCTCCGGTACCAACAACGAATGCAAATAAAGCAGAATCATTACGGGTAGTATAATACTTTCCCCCTTTTTTAATGCTCCAGCTCTCTTTAAGATTCAAATATTGAAAGCCGGCTTGATCTAAAGCCAAGGCTAAATTCTCAGTCACATGAAAAGGACTGGGGCTTTCGTGAATAAAGTCAATTAATTCCTGCGATAATTTTATTTCGTGCTGCATATTGATAGTTTTTCAACAAATTAAGAAAAAAAAGGTGAATTTGTTCTATGACTTTTGTTAAAGTTACTCTATTGCTGTGTAAATTAAATTCAGAGCAGTTCTTCTGTTTTGGTTTAAGCAAATATTATCTCGATTGATGATATTTATTATTTTTTTTTTGTTCTAATTTTTGTTAATTTGTTTCTCGATATGTATGTATTGAAGAACATCCGGATTAATTTTCCCGATTCAGGGAAATGGAAGAACAGAGCTATTTTTTCTGAATTCTTCAATACTCCGGTTTTTATGCAACTTGTTTTTATCGTTAAACATATTTAAGCCTGGTCTTATTGATCAGGCTTTTTTTTGTGCCTCGATAAATCTGAAGTCATTTTTTTATAAATACTGTTTAAATATAAAACAGATGAACCTGTTCCGCAGCGCGGAAAACTGTGTGGCCACTGTAAAACAAAATATAGAATATATGAAACGAGCATGATTCGTCAAACACAAACACGGATGAAAATTCATCATGCGAGTTCCATCCGACCTTATTGTTAAAATTATTTACGGATGAAAAACAAAAGTTTAGTGTCTATCAACGATTACTCAAAAGAGGAAATTTTGCAGATATTGGAATTTGCTGCCGAATTTGAAGCCAATCCAAACCAGCCTTTGCTAAAAGATAAGGTGGTAGCAAGTCTTTTCTTTGAGCCTTCAACACGTACACGTTTAAGCTTCGAAACGGCTATTAACCGATTAGGCGCCAGAGTTATAGGTTTTTCCGATTCTTCATCTTCATCAACCAGCAAAGGCGAAACTTTAAAAGACACCATTAAAATGGTGAGCAATTATGCCGATTTAATTGTGATGCGCCATCCGCTCGAAGGCAGTGCCAGATATGCATCGGAGCAATCGAGAGTACCTGTTATCAATGCTGGCGACGGAGCCAATCAACACCCCACACAAACACTTTTAGACCTCTATTCCATTAAAAAAACTCAGGGAACCTTGGATAACCTGACGATTATTATGGTGGGTGACTTAAAATACGGGCGCACAGTTCATTCTCTGTTAATGGCTATGGCGCATTTTAATCCAACGTTTTATTTTGTTGCACCCCAGGAGCTTAAAATGCCAAGGGAGTATATTAGTTATCTGCAAAATAAAGGGATAACTTTTTACGAGCAGTCTGATATGACAAACCTCGAAAAGGCCGACATTTTATATATGACCCGGGTGCAAAAGGAAAGATTCTCTGATTCGATGGAATACGAAAGGGTGAAAAATGCTTATATACTCAGGAATTATATGCTTGAGAATACCAAATCAAACCTGAAAGTGCTGCATCCACTGCCAAGGGTTAACGAAATACATACTGATGTGGATTCAAATCCAAAAGCATACTATTTCCAGCAAGCCGAAAACGGAGTTTACACGCGCATGGGAATTATTGCAGCCATTATGGGACTGCGTTAAAGGGTATTTTTATAGAATTGAGAATTAATCTTTAGAAATAGACGTCAATTAATAATTGATTAGCTATAGTTAACACCAAATATCATAAAAATATGTCAACACAAAAACAACTACAGGTTAGTGCCATCGAAAATGGAACTGTTATTGACCATATACCTGCCGATTCGCTGTTTAAAGTAATAACCATATTGAACCTTGATAAAATTCCACACCAAATAACTTTTGGAACCAATTTCGACAGTCGCAAGCTTGGTAAAAAAGCCATCATAAAAGTTTCGCAAAAGTTTTTTGAGGACGATGAAATCAACAAAATTGCTCTGGTAGCACCCGATGTAAAACTGAATATCATTCGTGATTATGAAGTGGCTGAAAAAAGGGAGGTTCGTATTCCTGATGTGGTGATTGGTATTGTTAAATGTTTTAATCCTAAATGCATTACCAATAACGAGCATATTGTAACCCGCTTTAAAGTGGAGGATAAACGTGAGTTGGCTTTGAAATGCCACTATTGCGAAAAAATTACAACCAAAGACGAATTAAAAATGGTTTAATTATGGCCAAAGTTGATTGGAAACCAGGTACAATGATCTATCCGTTGCCAGCCGTTATGGTAACGGTTGGTGTGTCGCCCGAAGAGTATAACATTATTACCATTTCGTGGACGGGTACCATTTGCTCCGACCCGCCTATGTGCTATATATCAGTACGCCCGGGTCGCCACTCTTTTGATTTGTTGATGAAAAACAAAGAGTTTGTTATCAATCTTACAACAAAAGAACTGGCTTTTGCTACCGATTGGTGTGGGGTTAGATCGGGCAAACAACACAACAAATTCGAGAGCATGGGATTAACACCTGCACCGGCTTTAAAGGTAAATGCTCCAATTATTGATGAGGCACCGGTAAACATTGAATGTAGAGTTACTCAAATTATTCCATTGGGAACCCATCATATGTTTATGGCAGAAGTATTAAATGTAAAGGCCGACGAGCAATATGTTGATGCAAAAACGGGTGCGTTCGCACTCGATAAAGCCAACCCGATATGTTACTCGCATGGGCAGTATTTTACACTTGGTAAACGAATTGGGAAATTTGGCTTTTCAGTTGAGAAAAAGAAAACCCGGCGAAAACGTGAAGCTCGCAAACGAAATAAGGATGAGTAAGCGGATGTTAATCGAACAAAGTTTTTTGTTCGGTTACTTCGTTTACATCATTTAACGTTACATACCAGATAAATCCTTTAACATTTTTGTAGCCCATTTTACGCAATAAACTCATGTATCCGCGCACCTGATGTTGATGGGAGGGAGTTTGTTGCTCACCAAATTTATAGTCGATAACAATTATTTCGTTATCGGAAATTAAAACACGGTCGGGGCGTTTTTGGTTATGCCAAAGAATTTGAGCTTCGGTTTTTACTGTATATGAACCATTAAACCAATTTTCAACCTTTGGATGGCTAAGCCATTTAATGGCCTTATTTTTAATTTCGAGGAATTCATCTTTAGTAATTCGTCCTTTAAAGCGCATGGCTTTTAAGGCAGGTTCAACATCGGCTTTTACCTCAATATTTTCAAAAAGTTGGTGCATTATTTTGCCATAGTTAATGCGCTCATGCACCAAATCCTTGTGAAAGTAATCGGCACTTTCGAGATGGATTTTTACCTTACCTTTTTGGTTACCTATGCCACTAAATGGTGTAGTTTCCAGTTCATTTACTGTAATGCTGTCAGATTCTCTGATTTTTTCTTTGGAAGCTTTTTCGCTTTGGCTGGTTTTTATGTTTGTACTATATTCAAGTTCACTGTTATTCCAGTTTGAATTGTTGCTTTGGCTGTTAAAGTAATACAACAATAAATCGGCAATGGTTTGTATGGATTTTTTTTCACTTTTATCCACCGAACTAATAACCGACAGGCTTTCGCGGGCACGCGTAAAAGCAACGTAGGTGAGGTTTAGGTTATCGATGTATTGTTGAATAATTTCGCGCAGATAATCGCCTGCAAAATAAGAGTTTAATAAATCTTTTTTTAATGATACCGGTACCAGTGGAAGTTGGTTAAATGGTTCGTGTAACGGACTAAGCCATAAAAGATTCTTGTTTTTGGATATTAAATCCCAAGAGAAGAAGGGGAGTATCACGCATTTAAATTCCAAGCCCTTCGATTTATGAATGGTCATTACTTTCACCGCCTGTTGGTCTTCGGGAATGGAAAGTGAGAATTTTTCATTGTTTCTGTCCCAATAGTCCAGAAATGCATTTAAATCGGCGGTTTCATCGTTGATAAACCCAAGCAGCAAACTCATAAACGATTGTATATAAACACTATGTTCGCGGTGGATATGTTCCGGTAAAAAGTGCAGCAGACTTTCGGTTAGTTCGTACAATGGACGTTCCTGAAGTTTTATTATTCTATCGAGTTGCTCCGTCCATTCATCATTAATGCTATTAGAGAAGGCACCTGAAACATCAAATAACTCGTGGTTGTTTTTACCTCTATACTTTTGCCAGGTTAATCGAAGAAACGATTCAATAACCCGGTCGTTAGGGTTTTGAAGGAATTTTAAATGATTTACAATATATTTTATGACTTCGGATGCACCAACTAAAAGCGATTCGCTACTGATTACCGGTATAGATTGGTTTTGAGGATGAAACTGGCCCGACAGTAACGCATTGGTAATCATTATGCCATGTTTATTCTTCCGCACCAGAATACAGATGTCGGATAGCTTGTAGCCATTATTTGCAAGAAATACGATTCGTTCAACAACTTTAGCAAAAATGTCATCATCAGACTCCTGCTTATTTCCTTCAAAAAATTTAACGTAGATATTTCCGCCTGTGTTTTCTTTGTTTTCAGGTACTTTCTGAATAACATCGCAGTAAGCATTGGTTATTTTGTTCTTATAATCCTGAAGGTCTGTTTCATTATCGAATGTATCAGGTATAAGCAAATTAAAGGCATCTTGAAGTATGGCAGGGGCATTGGAGAAAAACTGGTTGTTAAAATTTACAACTTCAGCCAGACTTCGCCAGTTGGTATCCAAATGCTTTAACGTTAAGCCAAACCCCGAAAAATCCTGTTCTACCTGGCTTCCTAATAGGTTCCAGTCGGAATTTCGCCAACGGTAAATGGCTTGTTTTACATCACCCACCAATAATGTGGTGCTTTTTGTGGCCAGGCTCTCATTTATTAATGGTTTAAAATTCAGGTATTGTAACGACGATGTATCCTGAAACTCATCAATCATAAAATGTGAGTACCGAGTGCCTGTTTTTTCATAAATAAAGGGTGTATCGTTGTTGTCGATAATCCTGCTAAGTAGAGAATTGGTGCCTGATATCAGAAAAATGTTCTTTTCGCGGCACAACTGGGCCATTTTCAGGCTAACATCAGCAACAATGCCCAATGCATTCAGATTCTCGAGAATGGCCAATGCAGTAAAGTAGGCTTGCCCTTTGGTATGCAAAAGGGTATCAGCATCTTTCAGCAACTCGTTTAATCCGGCGTTGAATGCACTTAAAATGGATTGATTTTTTGATGGCGTATTGTCCTTTCGGTACCATTTTTCAACATCATCAATTAATACTTTGTAACTATTGGTAGCTGCCAAACTTTTGAGACTATCCATTTTTTGAAATACTTTTACCGGCGAGGTGCTTTTGCGGTAAAAATCTTCCGAAATATTCAGTCCATGGCGCGATATGATGTTCAACGCTTCATTGCCAATTTTCTGAAGGGTACGGTCGGCTTCGGATATTAGGTTTCTGAGCGATTGACGGTATCTGAATAATTCTTCCTTATTGCTTAACTGATTATGTAAAAGTGTTGCATTTTCCTGAAATACTTCTGAATAGATGGCCTCACTAATTTGTTTTATTTCGCGGGTGATGTTCCATCCCCGGTCTTGTTCCATTTTAGTTTCGGCAAACTCTATAAGCCATTTTTTTAAATCAGCTTTATCTTTTTGGTCCATTTCAAGAATAACCTGGTCGATGGCCTGAGTCATTATCTGGTTTGGCTGAAGTTCGAGGCGAAACCCCATTGGCAAACCCATTTCTTTTGCGAAAGAACGAACTATTTGTTGAAAAAAGCTATCGATGGTGCTTACCGAAAATCTGGAGTAATCGTGCAACAACTGTCGAAGAATGGCAGCAGCCTCTGAACGAACCTGGTGTTCGGTCATTTTATGGTTCTTCATTAAATCCCCGAGGAAATCGGGATTTTTAATGGAAGGGTTCGATAATTCGTATAAGTTTTCGAGTATTCGTGTTCGCATTTCAGCCGTAGCCTTATTGGTAAAGGTTACAGCCAGAATTTTTGAGTAGTTGGCTTTTTGCGAAAACAGTAAATTAATGTATTCGCCGGTTAAAGTGTATGTTTTACCTGAGCCTGCGGAAGCCCTGTATATTTTTAAGTGCGACATGTAAATAGGAGTATGTCGCCTAAATTAAGTAATTAATGTTAATTCTTCGCCTTCAACAGTGATTATTTATAAACTTCCTGTTCGGTTACAAACCCTTCCGAAACCACTGTCATTTTAATATTGTTTTTATGCACTACCTGCGAAGGCAGTAAAATTGAAGGAACCAGACGCCGGCCATTGTTTACAGTTACGCCGGTATTCAATGGTGGCTGTTTTTTGGAGATTTGGATGGCGACCTCGGCCGAAGCGTTGGCTAAGGCTTCAATGGGCTTGTAAACGGTTATGGTTTGATATCCGGATAGAATATTCCTTAATGCTTCTACATCGGCATCCTGTCCGGCTACCAAAACGCGTTTTAACAGGCCGTACTCGTCTAAAGCCTGAATCACCCCCGAGGCAAGAGCGTCATTTCCGGCTATTACAGCATCCAATCCGTTAGGATTGTTTTTCAGAAAATTACTGGTAATACGGTAGCCTTCTTCCTGTGTCCAGGCATTGGAAAAATCCTCAAGTACAATTTGTATATCGCCACGTTCAATCAAAGGTTGCAACACATTCATCCAGCCAAGATGCAGTAAAAATGCGTTATAATCGGTTTTTGAGCCACCCACTAACCCAAACTTTCCTTTTGGTGTTATCCGGCTGAGATAATCGGCCTGAATTTCGCCAATGTTAATATTGTCGGTTGAAATGTAGTAGTCAACAGAACAGTTCTTTATCATTCTGTCGTAAGATATGACCTGTATTTTTTTTTGGTGTGCTATTTTAACAATTTCTCTTGCTTTATCCAGGTCAACGGGGATTACCACCAGTACATCTACTCCTTTCTTTAACAGTTTTTTAGCTTGCTCCACCTGTAAAGTAGCATCGCCATTGGCAACTTCCACGTAGGCTATGCCTCCAAGTGTTTCTACTTTTTCAACAAATAAGGCTTTATCCTTATTCCAGCGCTCAATTTCAAGGGTGTCCATCAAAAACCCAATTTTGGGTTTATTATTACATGCTGCCAGTAATAGCATAAGTAATAAAAGGTACAAACCAGTAATTTTTTTGTTCATGGCGCATTTTGTATGAGTTTATGGTACTATCAATTTACGAAAGTTTAGTGCTGATAACAAGGGTTTTTGTCAGTTATCAATTATCAGTTATTAGTGTTCAGTAATTAGGTTACTGATAATTGTTTACTGTTTACTATTCAAATTCGATTCAACCGATTAAAAAAGTAATTATTTGCAATACTGCCATAACTTAAAACATTTTCCATTACCATAATGCTCAGTAAACTGAATACTATTACTATTTCACCATTTCTCCATACAGATATATTCCAAGTTTGCCAGGAGAAGTTTTCCACGGTGCCTCAGATGATTCTCTGAAAAAACATTCTTGAACAAAGGGGTTATTTTTAGTAAACATTCCCAACTTTCCTTTTCCTAAATCTTTATAAACCTCAATAGTTACTAATATTTTACCATTAACCAATATTGAATCATTCGTAACATCAATCACAACAGGCTCTTTGATTGCATCTTTTTCAAAGGAGAAGTAAATTGGCTGTTTCAGAATATTATGGTAGTTATTTTTATTATCAGTTTTATAAATATTTAATCTCAACTGAACAGAATCCAATGAACAAATTCCCATATTGATGTTAATTGTTCTAATTAAAACCTTTTTTCTCACATCAATAACGACTCCTAACTCTTGTCCCAACCAAAAATCACCATATAAAGAGCCAAAGACAGAGACTAAATTACTCGAAGGTACCGGTTCTCCATACATTATTATTTTACGGCTTCCAACAATCGTCACCTCTGGTAATTTGAAATCTATGGGAGTTAAACAAATACTATCACGAGAGAGGTTCTTAAAATGTTCAACATTCATTATTAAAGGTTTATATCCAATTTTGGAAATCCTGATTGTATCCTCTTCTGAAACTCCTTGAATATTCAGAGTAAAGTTCCCTTTTTCATCTGAGACAGTACCTCTATTTTTACCAATTATTCCAATATTTGCAAACTCAACGGGTTTACCCTCAACTAAAGATATTATTCTGCCACGATACTCCTGCGAGTTGATTGATATTAACGTTAAAAAAAGAGCTAACACTGTTATTATCTGTTTCATTCGAAAATAATTAAACATTAAAATGCTTTAGCGCACAAGGAAATGACTAAATGGCGAGTTCCATCTGACCGAATAAAACAAATTATAGACAGATGAATAATCCGTATTAAATAATTTCTTTCACTCTTAACATGTGCATAGAACAAATATTTAAATTTACATTTAGATCTGTATAGTACTCCCCATTCGTTGGACAGAAATGACGACTTGCTAAGTTGAATTTCCA
>CAZFTD010000152.1:0-8698 GCA_964521525.1 uncultured Marinilabiliaceae bacterium
GTCTAAAAGTCTTTTGTCTAAATATTAATTTTAAACAGTTTTTAAAGATAAAACCGTCAATTATGACTTTTCTTGATATCAGGCTGATTGATATTGTTGATATTGTATTGGTGGCTTATTTAATGTTCCGCCTTTACAAGTTAATTAAAGGAACAGTAGCATTAAATATTTTCCTTGGGATATTTGTCTTTATAGTTTTTTGGGTGCTGATTAAAGCTTCAAACATGCAGCTTTCATCAACCATTCTCGATAATTTTGTAAATGTTGGTGTATTGGCCCTTATTGTTGTATTCCAGCAGGAAATCAGGCGATTTTTGTTGTTAATAGGCAGTAAGTACCATTTGTCTCAACGATTCTCACTCGATAGGCTTTTTATGAACACCACTCCGGGCATGATGGGTATTTATATTCAGCCTGTTATAAAATCGTGCGAAGAACTCGCAAAAACTAAAACAGGCGCTTTAATTGTTATAACGCGCAAATCGGAATTGCTTGATTACGTACAAACAGGCGAACTGATTAACGCTGTGATATCACGCCCGCTTTTAAAATCTATCTTTTTTAAGAATAGTCCTTTGCACGATGGCGCAGTAATCATCAGCCAAAGCAAGATAAAAGCAGCAGGCTGTATATTACCTGTATCGCAAAACATGGAACTTCCCAAACAATACGGTTTACGGCACAGAGCAGCCATGGGAATTACTGAGGCTACCGATGCCATTTCCATTGTTGTTTCTGAAGAAACAGGCCATATATCGGCTTTTCGTAACGGCAAAGGATTTTATAATTTATCATTACCACAATTGGAGAAATTTTTGGAAGAGTCTATTTAACTTATCTCAATTTTCATTTTCGTTAAAACTATTGCCAGAACATCTTTGTTAATATGGGTTATTACTCCTTTTAATGGCCATCCTTAAAAAGCAGTTACTTATTTTGAGTTAGGACTGAAGGTTACAGACAAAGGAAATGCTAAAGATTTTAAACAATATTGACAGGTCAATGGATAAAATAGTCATCTGCGGTATTACTGGATTTACCGGAAAATTCATTTCTAACCATTTAATGGCCCTTGGATATGAAGTTAAAGGCATTACCCGACAAGATCTCATCAAAAATGACGCTCACATAAAAAGTATCATTGCCAATTCTAAAGCTTTAATAAATTTGGCTGGCGCTCCAATAATGAAAAGATGGACCAAAAAGTGGCGTAATGAAATTTACAATAGCCGCATTTTAATAACACGAAGATTGGTTCATATTATCAATGATATGAACAACCCTCCGGAAGTTTTTATATCATCTTCAGCGGTTGGCATATACGATAGTACCCATATTCACGCTGAAGATTCAAAATTCTACGATAATGGATTCCTGGGAAAAATCTGCATTGATTGGGAAAGGGAAGCTTTAAGAACTTCACCCAAAACCAGAGTGGTTATCTTTAGGCTGGGTGTTGTGTTATCGCGCCATGGTGGCGCATTAAAAAAACTCATTGTTCCGTTTAAAATGGGATTAGGAGGAAGGGTTGGCTCAGGCATTCAATATTTTCCTTTTGTGCATATAGATGATGTTTGCAATTTTGTTAATTGGGCTGTTACAAATAATTCTGCATCTGGTGTTTATAATTTAGTGGCGCCTCAAGTTATTAATAATAAGCAATTTACATCTGTTCTGGCAAATGTTATAAAGATGCCTGCATTTTTCACAGTACCTTCTTTTGTTTTAAAAGTTCTTTATGGCGAAGCGGCACAAATAGTTACAAAAGGCCAACAGGTTAAACCAACACGACTGTTAGCTCATGGTTTTAAGTTCCGATTCCATGATATTTATGCGGCTTTGAAGCACGAGTTTATGCCAGATAATTCATAATAGAGCTATAAAAAGTCAATGACAAAAAAAAACTATTATTTTGTTTATCATATAATTAATGTGTTGGATAAGAAAAGATTTCTTGATATCAGCTTTATATTAAATCATATTTATACTTTTGCGAAAACTGTTTTTTAAAGTGGTTGCTTTTGAATAACTAATATTATCTGATAAGTACTATTAATTCAGGTAGATACCATGGGGATAAAAAAAACTTTTAAAAAGATTAGAAGGGGAATAAAATATCCGGTTTTGATATTTTTTATTCGTCTGTTTGTTTTAACAGTTCGTCTTTTCTCACGGAATTTTTTCCTGAAGTTATGTGCCGGCTTTGGAAAATTGGCATTTAAACTGGTTCGTAAAGAACGCGAAAAAAACATCAGAAACCTCACTCTGATTTTTGGTGAAAGTAAATCAGAGAGTGAAATTAAAGAGATGGCAAGGCAGGTATTTATCCATGAGGCATTGAATTTTGCGGATTATATTTATACCATTCATTACACAACCCGCCAACAATTTTCTAAAATTATAGCTTTTGAAGGAGAGGAACATTTAAGGAAAGCGTACAATGAAGGCAATGGTGTTATTTGTTTGATGTGTCATGTTGGCTCCTGGGAGTTTTCTGCCATTATGCCGCCTATTTTAGGATACCAAACTTCGGCGGTGAGCAGAGCCATGCCCAATGAACGAATCGACCGGCTAATTGTCAGAGCGCGCGAACGGCGTGGTATGAAAAACATCCGACGAGGCAAGGTTTACAATTTACTCATAGAAGCTATTAAAAAGGGAGAGTGCCTAATTATTATGATTGACCAGGACACTACAGTAAAAGGGGTTTTTATAGATTTTTTGGGCAGACAAGCCTATACGCCTATTGGTGCCGCAAGGCTTGCCATTGACACTAAAGCGCCGGTGCTTCCCATGTATATGAAACGACTTCCAAACAACAAACACCAATTCACCATTTTGCCCCCTTTACCTTTTATTTGTACCGGTAATGATGCTTCTGATATTGTTGAGAATACAAAAATATACAATCAGGCAATTGAGCGCATTATTTTAGAAAATCCCGAGCAATGGGTATGGATGCACGAACGTTGGAAAACAACTCCCGAAGATGTGGAGGGATTCTTACGAAAGAAGCGTGAAAAGCAGCAAATATCAGAAGCTTAGAACGAGTACTATTCAATCGTCACAGGTAAAACCAGACTTATACACAAGGCATTCAATCAAGGAAAAAATTAAAAGAAAAGTAATAGAAGAGTATAGAAAAACCATGTGGCATATTTCTAAGTTCTATATTTAATGTTTACCTCCCTTTTTGGAGATTTGGTAATTATGTTTGGCTCATTGGTCAAAAATCTCAATATTCAACAACTTCTAATCGCAAACCTTCGTAAAAGCTATCATTCAATTTATTAAATTTGTCAATTGAGGTTTTGGTCATGATTCTTTGAATTACTATAGCAATAGAAGAAGAAACAAGCCTCCGGTTATGATATTTAATAATGATAGAAAAATAATTATGAAACAAGCATGATTCTTTAAACACAATTTGTCCCGACTTTTGCCGAAACACGGATGAATTGAAAATCGGCGGAGCCAAAATTCATCATGCGAGTTCCATCCAACCTTATAATTAAAATTATTTACGTATGAAAAAATTCTACTCCCCTTTGTTTGCCATGAGTTTATGGCTAATGTTTGGTGTGGTGTTAACAGCCCAACATTCAATACTTAAAAGCAATACTATTATTTTCGGAGATTTATTGGATGCAGATACTGGAACTGATTTTGCCGGCGTGCTTTATACACGCGATGGAAACATCTATTACAATCATTTGCGTATTAATGGTGACTGGACTGGCGAATTTTTACTCGGAACGGGCAATGAAGGGAAGTTGACTGTCGATGCCAATAATAATAATTCATGTGGCTTATACTACTTCAGGAAAAATTGGTTATCGCATGTTTAATGGCGCTAATTGGACTGATGAAGTGTTGATTGAATCATTAAATATTGGTGGTACAGGTACATGTTCAAAGCCAGATATTGGGGTGGATGGTACAGGTGTCGTTCATTTTACATATACTGACTCTCATGGGAGTAATGGCGATGATTATATTTACCCCGATATTATGTATGCAAAGAGTACCGGAGTTGGGGTTACAATTCAACTTATTCATAGAGGTTATCGTGATTATTCCAGTGCAGGAAGTTGGGCTGCTGATTACTTTTCAAAGGGGTCTTGCATCGCCGTTACCGATATTGGAGACTATTATATTATGACTCATCAACACAATATATGGCGTTGGCCCGCAGGGACAGACAATAATTATTCTATTAATATATCCTCTAATTTGGGTAACGGGGGAATTAGCAATTATGGTACGGATATATTTACTATTAATGATTTATATTCTGATGGAAGTAAAGTATGGGCTCTTTATAGAGAAAACTCTTTAAAGTTTTCGGAATTAACCCTAAGTGGCAGCAGTTTTAGTTTCACCAATACCCAAAATATTACAGCCTCTTCAGTCAGCTCATTTATTTCCGATGGTTTCATTAAGGTTGTAGGAGGAAAAAGTAATAATAACCTGCTTACATATTTGAACAATTTTTCACATGTTTACAGTAATATAGTAGTAAAGGGTGACAAAGTGTCGTTAATTCAAATGAATGACTCTTTTTATGCCATTTATACCGATAATTCAAATAATACCATACAAATGTGCGAGGTTGTAAGGCCTCTATCTTTAACCAGTTTCTCATTACCCGGGCAAACAGAAACTGCGCATATTAACATTAAGGATGGAACTATCAACATCAAAGTACCCCAAGGCACTTCACTAGTTGGTCTAGTTCCTTCGTTCGCAGCAACAACCGATGTGGAGAGTATAAAAATAGAAGGAATTGACCAGATAAGCGGAGTTACTACTGTTGATTTTACTAATCCTGTTACTTATATTATAAATGGTGGTGGGGAATCACGTAATTGGGTTGTTTCAGTAACTTTTGATGTAACCAGTGCTACCAATGAGGGTTTACAAACATTGGTTCGGCTACACCCAAATCCATTTCATGAGAAGGTTTACATTTCCAATCCTGAACTGGTAAAAAGCGTTGAAGTGAAAAATCTGATGGGACAGACTCTACTAGAATTTAAAACAGAAAAAATGCATTCAATTTATGTTGATGGTCTTAAAAAAGGTATCTATCTTTTTGTAGTTGAATTAATAAATGGCGATAAAATTGTTGAAAAGATGCAAAAATATTAGGGGCAGAATCCCATGAAGCAATGAAAGAGGCTGCCCTTTTGAAGCAGCCTCTTTGTTTTTTAAGTTCTTGGATGATACTGTACAATTGTGTTCTTTAGATATTCCTTATCCAAATGGGTATAAATTTCAGTGGTTATAATTGATTCGTGCCCGAGCATTTCCTGAACTGCCCGTAAATTGGCTCCTCCATCAATTAAATGAGTGGCAAACGAATGCCTGAAGGTATGAGGACTGATGTTTTTATCCAGATGTAATTTTTTGGTTATGTTTTTAATAATAGTGAAAATCATAACCCTTGATAATTTTTTGCCTCGGCGGTTTAAAAACAAAACATCTTCATGGGCTCCCGAAATCTTAAGTGTGCGTCGATATTCACTTAAATAGAGGTTAATCTCTTTAATGGCCTTATTACTTATGGGCACTAAACGTTCTTTGCTGCCTTTACCTTCAATCTTTATAAAGCCTGACTCAAAAAACAGGTTGGAAATCTTCAGGTCAATGAGTTCACTTACCCTTAACCCGCAACTGTAAAGCGTTTCCAAAATGGCTTTGTTGCGCTGCCCTTCAGGTTTTTTGGTGTCAACAGCATTAATTATGGTATCAATTTCTTCTACTGATAGAACTTCAGGAAGCTTCCGCCCAACTTTTGGAGCCTCTAAAAGCGCCGTTGGGTCTTTTTCAACCTTTTCTTCAATTAAAAGAAACTTATAAAACGATTTTATGCCGCTTATTATTCTGGCTTGGGTTCGGGGACTGATGCCACGGTTACTAACCCACTCTATCATTTCTCTTAAATGAGTAAGTGTTACTCCTTCCGGCCCAAAATTATAGCCTCTGTCGCGCAGGAATTGTACCAACTTGAATAAATCTGTAACATATGCGTGAATGGAATTATCGGAAAGCCCTTTTTCAAGTTTCAGATAATTTTTAAAACCATCAATTTCTATTTCCCAATTCATAATAATTACATTTAATTAACTATTCCCCGTTTTTTTTCTGTAAAATATATTAAGTGCTTATTCTAAAGATGATTAAACAAAAGTGAATGAAGGCTGTTTATTTAAAAATGTTAATATAAGAAAGCATTTAATAACAAGATGTTAAAATTGCAAATTTTTTTTATGTAAATGCAAATCTTTTTGGTTAAAGTTTGGAAATGAGCTATTTTTTTATTCAGTGGAGTTGTCGTATTTTTGCAGCATTAATCAAACTCATTTAAATGAACATACTGATTATCAATGGCCCCAATCTGAATCTGTTAGGCGTCAGAGAGCCTGGTATATATGGGTCTCAATCTTTTGAGACTTATCTTGAAACACTCCGAAAAGCATTCCCGGCAATACAAATCAATTATTTTCAATCTAATAGTGAAGGTGATATCATCAATTGCCTTCATAAATATGGATTTAGTGCTGATGGTATTGTTTTAAATGCGGGAGCTTATACCCACACTTCTATTGCTATTGCCGATGCTCTTGCTTCTATCAAATCGCCTGTAATTGAAGTGCATATATCCAATGTTTACAAACGAGAAAGTTTCCGTCACCACTCTTTTATTGCTGCTGTTGCCAAAGGTGTTATTTGTGGGTTTGGTATGGATTCGTACAGGCTGGCTGTGGAGGCCTTAGTTAACACTGGTAAATAATTATGCCTATTTATTAAGTTATGTTTTGTTTATAATTTTTGCTAATGAAACGAGCATGATTCGTCAAACACAAACACGGATGAAAAATTCATCATGCGGGTTCCATCCGACCTTATTGTTAAAATTATTTACCAATGAAAAAATACACCAAAATTGTAGCCACTGTATCCGACAAGCGATGTGAAGTGGATTTTATTAAGGAACTGTACAAGGCTGGAATGAATGTAGTGCGTATGAATACGGCTCATCTCGACTATGAAGGAATTACCCGTATTATTACTAATGTTCGGGCAGTTTCTGAGAAAATAGCCTTATTGATTGATACTAAAGGCCCTGAAATAAGAACAACTTTTTGCGAGAAAAGCATTGAGCTTAAAACTGGAGAAAAACTGAAAATTATTGGGAATCCCAATCAAGAAACCACCAAAGAGTGTATTTGCGTTTCCTACACAAAAATTGCGGAAGATGTTTCGGTTGGCAGTCATATTCTGATTGATGACGGTGAGATAGACTTACTGGTAGTTGACTCGGATGGCACAGCTCTGGTATGTGAAGTATTAAACAATGGAACGTTGGGCAGTCGTAAAAGCATAAATGTACCGGGTGTACGTATTAATTTACCATCATTAACCGATCGCGATTTTGAGTTTATCAATTTTGCCATTGAAAACAATATTGATTTTATTGCCCATTCGTTTGTGCGAAATGCTGAAGATGTGCTTGAAATACAGCGAATACTTGATGCTCACGACAGCCCGGTGAAAATCATTGCCAAAATTGAAAACCAGGAAGGCGTGGAGAATATTGATGAAATTTTGGAGCATGTTTATGGTGTTATGGTAGCTCGCGGCGATTTAGGAATTGAAATTCCTCAGGAAAAAATTCCTTTGGTACAGCGACAACTTATCAGAAAATGTGTGGAGGCTAAGAAACCGGTAATTGTTGCTACGCAGATGCTGCATTCCATGATCCAGAATCCACGTCCCACAAGAGCCGAGGTTACCGATGTCGCCAACGCTATTTATTATCGCACCGATGCCATTATGCTTAGCGGTGAAACGGCATATGGAGCCTACCCCGTTGAGGCCGTTAAAACCATGGCCAAAATAGCCATGGAAGTAGAGGCTGCCAAAGATGCCCGTAATGATATTCCGGTTGATTTGGTAAAACATGATATAACAGCCTATTTAGCCGATACTGCTGTTAAAGCTGCCAAAGAGTTGCCAATTAAAGCCGTTTTAACCGATAGTTTAACAGGTAAAACTGCCCGTTATCTGGCAGCATTCAGAGGTACAACTCCTGTTGTTGCTTTGTGTTACAACAAAAGGGTTGGTCGTGAACTTTCATTATCATATGGTGTTTTCCCTCGCTTAACCGAACCGGGCAGTTCAAAAAGTGAAATTATGCTTAAAACAGTTCAGAAGCTTAAGAAGAAAAGCATTCTCGCTGATGAAGATCTGGTTACCTATTTGGGTGGAAGTTTCGGAATAGGTGGTGGAACCACTTATATGGAAATTATCACGGTTGAAGGCTTATTAAACAAGATAGACCGTTACCTGGATTAATTCATTATGTTTATCAGGCTTCTCCTGAAACGAAAATACATCAAACAGATTTATAATACAAACCCCAATAATTTCAGTTAAACGAATTTATTGGGGTTCTTTTTGGGGATTCGTTTCAACATTCAGAAAAATATACAAAACCTTATGTTTTGATAGCCATTTATATGCTTTTTTAATTTCCAAAAAATGTAGAAAAATCAGTGCTAAAACAGATTTTTCGTATTGCAGAAATCAAAAGAACTGCTATCTTTGCAACGCTTTAAACGAAAAGCCAAATCAATCGGTCTGGTAGTTCAGTTGGTTAGAATACCGGCCTGTCACGCCGGGGGTCGCGGGT
>CAZFTD010000153.1:0-8671 GCA_964521525.1 uncultured Marinilabiliaceae bacterium
AATTTGGGTTTAGGGTGCTCGAAGAAGAACGAACAGGTGGACAGAAAGCCTATAATCGAAACATTCGACCCTTAAACCAGGATGCCTACGGAATTACCATCGACAGTAAAAATATGGAAGGCTTCTTTAAAACAGGTTATATTTTCCCTAAGGATGAAAATAAAAGCATTGCCATTGTAACCAATTTCACGCATCATGAGCAAAAATCGGTTTACGGTCACAGGTTTTACGATGCCAGGCAGAATTATTTTCTGGCAAATCTGATTTTATTATCGCATTTTGGGGATGCAGAACGCCATAAGTACACTGCTGGATTAACCTACCTGCACGATAATCTGGACGAAACCATTATTGGCGACCGTATTTTCGGTGAAAATGGAAGCAGAAAAGAAATTGTTCCAGGGGCCTATTTTCAATATACCTTTGATATTCCTGAAAAATTCACCCTTATAACCGGATTAAGAGCAGACCACCATAATATTTTCGGAACTTTCTTAACCCCAAGGGTTCATTTAAAATACAACCTGTCGGATCATACCATATTGAGGGCTTCTGTCGGCAAAGGATACAGAACACCAAATGTTCTGGCCGAATACAATCCAATTCTGGCTTCATCGAGAACCATTGAAATTTTTGACAAAATAAAGCAGGAAGAGGGCTGGAATTATGGGATGAACCTCACCCAATATCTTTATTTGGGACACAGAGAGTTAACTTTAAACTTTGAATACTATCATACCAGATTTAATAACCAGCTCATACTTGATTTGGATGCCGACACCAGAAAGGCATTGTTCTACAATCTGGATGGGCAATCATATTCGAATGTGTTTCAGGTGGAGGCTTCCATGGAAGTTTTCAGAGGAATGGATGTAGTTGCTGCTTGGCGGTTAAACGATGTAAAAACTACTACCAATGGCGAACTACAGCGTAAAGCATTACAAAGCAGATACAAAGGAATGCTTAACCTGTCGTATGCCACGCCTTTACGCAAATGGCAATTTGATTTTACAACCCAGTTGAATGGCCCGGGGCGCATTCCATCAACAGAGGTAAATCCCGAACCTTATCAGCAACCAACCTCTTTTAACAGCTACCAGGTTCATAACGGACAGATTACCAGATTCTTTAGAACCTGGAATGTATATGCAGGTGTAGAAAATATTGGCAATTTCACTCAGAAAAACCCAATCATTGAAGCAGCTAATCCATTTGGCGATAATTTCGACAGTTCGTTGGTATGGGGGCCGCTTATGGGCAGAAAAGTATATTTTGGCTTCCGTTTAAGTATTGACAGAAAGCAATAAACATAATAAAATCGTAATGAAAAAAATCGTTTTATTAACAATGCTCATTTTAATGGTGATTCCAATAAGCAGAGCACAAAAAAGCAACAGCAATTCTAAAACTCCTGAAATTGTTGTTTTTACAGTTAACATGGATTGCCAAAGCTGTGTTGAGAAAATAACCAAACAACTTACCTTTGAGAAAGGTGTCAGAGATTTATATGTTAATCTTGAAAATCAGGTTGTGGCTATAAAGTTCCGACCCGACAAAACCACTAAGGCAAATCTGAAAAAAGTGCTTGAGAAAATGGAATATGAGGTTAGCGAGCGCCAGAGTAAAGATGGTTTGCCCGAAAACTGGAAGTAATACTAATGGAACATTTCAAATGTGAGGTGGATTAAAAAAGTGTTTTGTTTCTCGCAGATTTTCGCTCAGTATTGCGCAGAAATCGCATACGATTCAGCGAAAATCGGCGAGAAAATAACATTTTACTAAAAAATCCATCAATCTTATCCCGACAAATAGTAACTCCGCTATTTATTTATAGACTCTGTTGGAGACATTCTTTCCTTAGTTTATAAGTCTTTAGTTTTGTGTCTAAATGAAAAATTAATTCATCAATTTCATCTCATCCAGCAGATAACCGGCTCCGGCAAACTTATCAATAATAAATAGTACATACCTGATATCGAGTGATATATTTCTGCTTTGCTCGGGGTTAAACATTAAATCGCTTGTAACGCCTTCCCAAGCCCGGTCGAAATTAATGCCAATTAATTCTCCGCGACTGTTTAAAACCGGACTACCAGAATTACCTCCAGTTGTATGGTTGTCGGCAATAAAACAAACCGGAACGGCACCATCCACCGCATATCGTCCATAATCCTTGTTATTATACAATTCCTTCAGCTTATCGGGTACCCGGTAATCATAAATATCGGGATTATCCTTTTGCATAATTCCTTCAATGGTTGTAAAATGCCTGTAATAAATTCCATCGCGGGCTTCATAACCTTTTACGTTTCCATAAGATACTCGCAGCGTTGAATTGGCATCGGGATAAAAAACCCTGTTCGGCTCAAACTCCATCATAGCTGCCATAAAAATATGGTTAAGACTGTCGATTTGATGCTGCAACTCAACAAACTTTGGATTTATTAAATCGTAATAGGCGTTTCGTAATGAATTAAAAAGAATATAAGCCGGGTCGCTGTTGAAACGATTGGCAGCCTTACTATCGATATTATTTAAGAAATTTACGGTAGCAGTCTCATTAATAAAGAGGGACTTTTGAAAATAATCGGAAACATAATCGGAGACCCTTCCTTTATAACTGGTTTCTATTGTTTTGAAAACATCAGGTAAAAATTTGGCCGGCAAATCATTTTTTAAATGTTCAAGAGAGATGAACGAGATCTCCTTATCAACCTGAAGGTTATAATTTTTAAAATGCGTTTCTATTTCTTGTTGAAGTCGGGCTTTTTCTTTGCCAATGGCATCCATGTCAGGATTTTCTCTCTGGCTCATAACTAATAGTCGCTCAAATGAACCGGCCAATCGCACCGATTCAAGTCCAACCCGTCCAATAAACTCCATAATATAATCCCGAACAAGACGATATGTAGCATAATCGGCGTATACCTCACCATACTGTTTAAGTAAACTACCATATTGTTCTTTTAACTCTGCTGTGCCATTTGCCCATTGATTGAAAGCACTTTCGTATTGTTGCTTTTTCCCAATTACATCAAGTTTTTCAAGGCCTTTAATCTCACCTATCCATCGCTTCCAGGAATTGGATAAAGAGGCATTTTTTGCAGCATACTGAATGCGAATGGCAGCATCGCTTTCCATATAACGGTTCATAACCTCCAATTTGGATGTACGCAGGTCAACCAATTTAGGATAAACCAAATTTGCCAACATATCAATATGATGCGATGTTACATACTGAGCGGTACTTCCGGGATATCCAAAAACCATGGTAAAATCGCCTTCCTGAACACCATTTAAAGAGATTGGGAAAAATGCTTTTGGTTTATACGGTACATTATCGGGCGAATAGGACGCAGGTTTATTTTCACTGTTGGCATAAATTCTGAATACCGCGAAATCGCCTGTATGACGGGGCCACATCCAGTTATCGGTATCACCACCAAATTTACCAATGGCAGAAGGAGGTGCCCCTACTAACCTGACATCAGTAAAAACTTCATTTACAAACAAAAAATACTGGTTGCCATAAAAAAAAGGCTCAATAATGGCCGAATAATGAGTATCCTCAACGGCCTTCTTTCTAATTTCAGAAATGTTGCCTGCAATAATGGATTGACGTTCTTTAACCGTCATATTTTGGTCAACTCCTTCCAATACTTTATCTGTAACATCTTCCATCCACTTTAAAAAAGTGACTCTTAAACTGGGATTAGGTAGTTCTTCCGCAGCCGACATGGCCCAGAAGCCATTGGTCAGATAATCGTTCTGCACGCTGCTATGACTTTGAATAACAGAATACCCACAATGGTGATTTGTCAACAGCAATCCCCTATCAGATATCAACTCGCCGGTACAGCCACCACCAAAAATCATAACAGCATCTTTCATGCTTGCCTGATTAATGCTGTAAATATCCTCGGCTGTCAGTTTGAATCCCATCGACTGCATTTCCTTTATATTATATTTTTCAAGTAACATGGGAATCCACATGCCCTCCCGGGCCAGGGTAATCTGAGTCAGTGTCAGAATAAGCAGAAAAGATATAAACTTTCTAATCATTGTATATGGTTTTAGTTTTATAGTCAAAAGTTTAAAGTTCATAGTTGCTATGAGATTAGGGCTGGGGGCATAGGGCTTAGAGCTAAGCACTGAGGGCAAACTGTATAAACCACACAGCTAAGAACTAAGAGCTAAGAGCTAGTCGCTAACAACTAAACCCTTCCATCCTCCTATCTTCTGCCTTCTGCCTTCTGCCTGTTACCCTATTTTCTAATCCAATCAGAATCTCCTGAGTTCATCAAAAAGTTGGTCTACAGGCAACCCCATAACATTGAAATAGGAACCTTCTATTCGGTTAATGGCGGTTAATCCAATCCACTCCTGAATTCCGTATGCCCCTGCCTTATCAAAAGGTTTGTAATTGTCAACGTAATACTCAATTTGTTCAGATGTTAAGTTTTTAAACCAGACATGAGTAACAGCTGTAAAACCCACAATTTTATCGAGACTTTTTAATACAACCCCGGTATAAACCTCATGCACATTACCCGACAGCAACCAAAGCATTTGGCAGGCATCATCCCTATCAACCGGTTTCCCCAGAACATTATCTCCAATGGCTACAATTGTGTCGGCCGTTATTACAATATGACCGGGCATTTGCCAGTATTTCTGCCAGGCATTTTGCTTTTGCCGGGCTAAGAATAAAGCCACCTCTCCCACCGGCATCTTTTCCGGGAATTGTTCAGGCAAATCATTGGATGCTTCAACCGAAAAAGTAATGCCAAGCATATACAACAACTCTTGCCTGCGTGGTGATTGCGAAGCCAGTATTATCTTGTATTTATGGATATTATCGAACATATTAAATAAAAAAACTTCGTGCCACTAAAATAAAAAGTATTCCAAAAAGCATAATGGCCTTGCTTAATTGAGATGCACGGTGAAATTGTTCCGGTTCCTTTGCCTTGTAAACCTGCCAGATTAAAAGCAAATATGGAAAGGTTAACAATAGTATAAAATAAAGCAATGTTATCCGACTTGTCCAAAGCTGGGGAACCACCAAAAAAATAACCCATAGCGCAACCACAGAAGCCAACGACAATAAAATAACAACAGTACGGGTGTATTCAAGCCCCATTTCAATAGGGAGGGTATGACATCCGGCTTCTTTATCACCCTTCACATCTTCCATATCTTTAATAATTTCGCGGCCAAGATTGCTGATAAAGGCAAAAAAAGCAAAACCGGTGGTCCAAAACCAGGCCATTGAACAAGCCTCCGAAGAAAGGATACTTTGACCATGCAAACGCCCAAGCGCAGCAAATTCGAGCGAAACAACAAAGTAAGGCACTAAAGCGGTAAGCAGGGAAATAGTTAAATTGCCGATTAAAACCTGTTTCTTAAGGGTTGTGGAATAATACCATAAAAGAATCGGTATTACAACAAACATCAGGGCATAGGTTTCTTTGCGATAGATGTAAGCCAAAAACAATCCGGTAAAAACTCCGGCAAATGAAAACAATACATGAAACAACAACACTTTTCTACGCTGAAAAACAGGCCCGACAACTACTTTGTCAGGACGATTAATACGGTCGATTTTCACATCGAAATAATCATTAATGATATAGCCAGATGCTGCCAAAAGTACTGTTGTTATTACCAGCAGCATAAACTTAAGATGCGATAAGGCAGGGTCAATTCCATAATGATTGAGCATGGGAAGCAATAAGCCATAGCGTAACAAGTACTGAAGCAGCACAATAACTACCAGGTTTTTGAATCGTATTAATCTTAAAAATGCCATAGTAAGATTTTTAGGTATTAACAGACATTAAAAGCGATGCTTATTACCACAAATAGTCGGCGCCCCATTTGCCATGTGCCCTTAAAACCTGCTCAATAACATCGCGGGCACAACCTTCCCCTCCTTTTTTATGGCTGATATATTTACACAACGATTTAATTTCTTCAACGGCATCGGCAGGGCAGGTTGGAATGCCCACACGTTTCATTACCGGAAAGTCGGGCAAATCATCGCCCATATACAAAACATTATCAGGATTCAAATCATATTTGGCAATCCAATGGTCAAAATCGACCATTTTTTGCGATGAACCCATATAAATATCTGGCACTCCAAGCATTTGGTACCTTTTAAACACCGATTGCGTGTTTCCGCCGGTAATGATGGCTACAGGGTAACCCAGCTTAACAGCCTTTTGAATGGCAAATCCATCTTTTATATTGGCAGTGCGCATGGGCTCGCCTGATGGATGCATTGGTATGGTATCTAAACTTAGAACGCCATCAATATCAAAGGCAAAAGCCTTTACTTTCATTAAATCTTCCTTAAAATTGCTCATTTATTAATGCTTTGTGGCGAATTTACTCATTTTATTGCAAAACAGGTAACACATAACAACC
The DNA here is from genome assembly GCA_964521525.1 of uncultured Marinilabiliaceae bacterium. Classification (GTDB taxonomy): domain Bacteria; phylum Bacteroidota; class Bacteroidia; order Bacteroidales; family Marinilabiliaceae; genus CALEUX01. The sequence goes on from CAZFTD010000153.1 coordinate 6,433, forward strand.
CATTAACTAAAAAATGGTGAACCCGGATGATAGGTGTTAACAATACTTTTCGATACCAATTGATAAATATCCTGATACATTTTTTGACTGTCGAGCCGCTCCACATGTTCGCCCATCACACCAAAATCTTTCCTGCGCGCAGGCCCCGTCTGAGCATCAACAGGGTTCATGGTCAGTGCTTTTTGAGTGGTTTCGGAAATTAATGGTTTCAGTAAATTAAAGTCGAGCCCTGATGCATCTAATAAAGTTTGAGAAATGGCATACATATGATTGACAAAATTGCTGCTAAACACAGCAGCAATATGCAAAATAGCACGTTTTTGACTGTCAGCTTTTTGTACATTATTGCTGATATTGGAGGCCAGTTCAACCAACGCGCGCTTAACATCGGAACGATTGCCTTCAATAAGTACGGGTATGTTTAAAAAATCAACGCCCCTGTCTTTGGTAAAAGTTTGAAACGGATAAAGAACGCCATGCCGCTCAAAACGTTCCAGAGTCGCGAGGTTAACACTACCGGCAGTATGCGCAACAATACCCGAAACCCGTGGCATATTCTCTGCAACAGTTGATATGGCAGCATCAGACACCGCAATTAAGTAAAAATCAGCATCGCGATACAGATTCTTTAAGTCACATATCGGTTCTGCACCTACCAACATGGCCAAACAATCGGCATTAGACAAGTTGCGGCTGTAAACCTGTTTGATATTGTAACCTGCATTTTTTAATGCCACTGTTAGATGTGTGGCCACATTACCTGCGCCTAAAATGACTATTTCCTTCACGTTTTCAATTTTAAAGGTTTGGGTACTTTTATTTATCTCCTGCCGGGAGCCGGGTTTCTTAAATCAATTTCTGGAACAAAAACCCATTTGCCCTTATCGAACTTTAAACCGTTGTAAGAAAAATCAGGTCCATAATATCTGAAATCGTTCTGATAAATTTGTTCCATTGGGGCAAGATTATCCATAACAATCATTTTCTGATTGGCATCGTATCGAAGCATCATGGTTGCTCTGTTACTGTATTCGTAAATTAACCGGCGGCGTGTTCGTTTATCATCAGAAAAAACAGGATGACCAAAACGAGGATTAGGATTATTACCATCAGAAATAACTAATACATCTACCACTTTTATTTGTGAAAAGGCATTGTTGCCATTATATCCAATGAGGGTATAATAGGTGGTGCCTTTAAATTTTGTTTCTACCAAATCGTAATAAATACAACCATACCACTTCGATGGGGTTAAATTGGCCTGCTCGGGCGAACGGATTTGTTGATAATTATCAGTAAGTTCAAACGTGCGTATTCCGGTGGATGTTTTAACGGCCAACCCTCCAAAAAACTGGTTAACACCATCGTTGAACTCAATATTCCATGTACAGATTTTCACTTTTCCATCGGGCGACAACAACGTTGATAACTTATTGTAATCATCGAACCGGTTATTAAAAAATTGGCTGTTATTCAGAAGCGGTTGCAACCTTTGCCATATACTTTTACTTAGAAATAGTTTTTCATCATCGTTACGCGAAGCTGCCAGACTCGAAAATAAAATTTTCAGTTCCAAATCGACTAGCGAAAGCAATGAATTAGTTCCTGAAACAGCATCCAAAGAAAAACCATCATCTGTTTTGCGGAGTCTCAAATCTGTTAATGAGGGAGTGGTAGCATTACTCAATTGCTTTAAAAACGAGTGAACCTTCTTTTGACCTTCGCGGTTTTCCACAGCAAAAAAAAGTAATTGTTGCCCCGAGTATTGAAAAGGGAGAATACCTGAACAAACCCAATAAGTAGAATCTGTTGAAAACTGATATTTCCATCCGGATGGAATTATTGCTTCGGCTTGAGACAAATCAGCTAACAGTAATTCCTCTTTTACCGATTCAATAAAGCTAATAATCTGGAAGTTTTTCTCATTATCATCAACACTCATTAAATTATTCCATTGCCGGGTAAAACTTGATGGCCCTATTTGCGCCCAACCAGAATTGTTGTCAACTAAAACCGAAATCAATACAAATAAAAGATACTTTCTCATGCTTTAAACATTACCAGAAAAAATTACTTTTCAAACGTTTCAACTAATATAAGGTACAAAATTTAGATACAACCAGTAAAAATCATAAAATTTTAAGATTAATCGCTAATCGATAAAACAATACGAATTTATTGGATTGTGATATATGTCAATATATTTCACTCTTAAAGTCATAAGTACAATTCAAAAACT
>CAZFTD010000154.1:0-8664 GCA_964521525.1 uncultured Marinilabiliaceae bacterium
AATAGCTGTTACATAAGGATTGGCAGACACCTGAAGAAAAACCACTCCGGTGGCCAAAATAAAGGTAGCCATTAAAAACAATGGATACGATGGGATTTTTGCTGCGGGAATAAACACCAAACTACCCATAGCCATCAGAATAAGTCCCAGACTAACTGTCCATTTGTATCCAATTTTGTTGATCAACATACCTGTTGGAATCGACATAATAGGATAAGCAATAAAGAATGCAGAAGTTAGTAATTGAGCCTGAAACTCGGTCAGGTCGAAAACCGCCATTACCGGCGCACTTAATTGAATAATAAATGTAGTGGCAAAACCAAAGATGAAAAAAATTGCACCAAAAACGGTCATGCCAACCAGAAGGTTGTTACTCTTATTTTCCATATTCATTAAAAAGTTAGATGTGTATGCAATGATACTTCAAATTTAAGTTTTACACAAAAATTAGAGATTGAAAAAATGTGTTTACAGATGTTTTTTTATTAAAATATTCATTCATCGAAACTTGGACATAAAAACAATCATATTTAGCAAGCATACGAAATATTAAAAAATAAGCATTCAAGATGATGGAAATATCATTTAAAAAGTATAATTTTGCAGCCGTTTCGTGTAATCTCTTACTGAACACAGGAGTCAGATAATATTGCACGGGTAAGTTAAATCTTCAAAAGCACCAAAAAATGGACTTGATTAAAGTTGCTGAAGAAGCCTTTGGTATCGGAGTAGAAATGCCTGCATTTAAATCCGGTGATACTATTTCTGTACATTACAAAATCCGCGAAGGTAACAAAGAGCGGATTCAGATTTTCAAAGGAGTGGTTATCCAAATCAAAGGTACAGGAAACAACAAGCGGTTTACCGTTCGTAAAGTTTCCAATAACGTGGGAATTGAGCGTATCTTCCCCATGAATTCTCCTTTTATAGAGAAGGTAGAAGTTAACAGGCTTGGTAAAGTACGTCGTGCCAGAATTTACTATCTGCGTGACCTTACCGGTAAAAAGGCCCGTATTAAAGAGAAAAGAGTTTAACAGCTTTATTCTTTACAAAATAAAAGACCGTTGTTTCAAAAATAGCAACGGTTTTTTTGTGGCTATCATTTACCAGTGCTTTAAGATATAAGATTTTTAGAAGCGAAGCATCGCGTTTCCGACAAATCGGAACTGCGCCTGCGTCTTGAGGTCCCGAGAATGGGTATAAGATAGCAAGAGAAGATTTATAAGTTTTTAAGATGTCTCATAATCATAAATGTAATCATCTTAATTACAATATAAAATTTAAACCGTTAGTTAGTTGTGTTAAAGCGTTTCTAAAAAACCGTACTGTTTCTCGCAGATTTTCGCAGAATATTACGCAGAAGACGCAGACGGATAGTATAATCGGTATTCCTGCTTTGATTCAATCAATGTTTATAATAAAAAAGGAGATTGCCACTTGTAACAATCTCCTTTAAGTTTGAATTAAACTACAATTATTATCTCAGTAATCGTTTTAATTTGTTACCAACTTCGTCCACCTTTTTCTGCACTTCAGGGTCGCTCATGATTTTTTCGGCAGCTTTCTCAGCGGCTTTCTCAACTTCTTGCTTGAGCTCATCCTTAATTTGCGATTTAGCATCGTCCAATACAAACCTTAACTTGGGATCCGTAATAGAACCCCCAATTGCCACTCCAACCATTAAATCATCTCCTGAAGTTGGCAGTGAGCCACCCAATAAACCGGCTACGTTACTAATTTCGGCGCGGGTAACAGGCATTTTGATATTAAAATCCATGGTTTGATCGATTCCCTGGCGACCGTACATATTAATTTTCTTTCCAAAAACATTAACATCAAACGGACGAACAATTAAATTGCCATTATCGATGGCGAAATTTACCAATAAGTCGTTTATGGCAGCCACTTTATACTTATCATTTTTAAGTGCCGATGTAAGTGCATCCTGAACTTTTGCACCTTTTACTTCAATACCGCTCGATTTTAGCATGCCTCCGCCATTGATTGTGTTTAAAACCGGAGAAAAATCGTCGCCAATAACACTGTTAAATCTGAAATTACTTGAAACCAGACCACTGGCATGTTTGGCAATGGGCAACATCTTTTCAACCATACTTATGGAATAAGCCGCTTTATTAATATCAATGGAAGAAATAGCCAGGTTAAAATCAACAAAAGGCTTTAATGTATCACGGGTATTGTATTCGCCAGTCACCACCATTTGACCACGCAATAAGTCAGTTTTCAAACCTTCCAGAATAACCCGTGAATCCTGTATTTTAAGGCTACCTATGGTATTAGTTAGTTCCAGTTTATCGTACAAAAGACGATCAACCTTGCTGGTCATTACAAAGTTCAGGTTTGAAGGAACCAACACTTTACCAATGGGTTCAGAAGTTTCGAGCTGTTCTTCAGTTTCAGCAGGAGCCAATCCCATAAGTTCATTGGCATTGATAAACTTAGAATGGTGAGCCAAAGTGCCTTTTAAAACGCCATCTTTTAAGGCGTAAGCCAGATAGTTTTCCAAACGTCCGGTTAAACCGAAGTCGCTTTCGCCAAGCTTACTTTGAAACGATTTCAATTCCACAAACCTTGGTGAGAACTGCATATTGGCATCACTAATCACAATGCCATTGGGCAAATCGGGGCTTTTAAATTCAAACCCCTCCAAAACAACGTTGCCATTGGCCTTAATATCTTCGTACTGCTCCTTCTCAATCATGGCATAATTCCCTTCTACGCTCAAATCGGAACGCACCAGGCCTTTCATTTCAATGCTATCCATTGGCAAGGCCTGTTTCAACGAAGTCAGATTAATGTTGCCTTTCATACCGCCTTTAAAAGTGGCATTAGATATGGGATTGGTTACCAGCAAATGGGCATCGAAAGGATTTTTATCCAGTTCGAAGTGAAACTTTTTAATTTCAGTAACAGTTTGATCCATCGACCCTCCCGGGTTATTCACCACCAGGTGTACGCCAATATTGTCAATGGACTTGGGTAGCTCCGGATATTGAATAAAGCCATCTTTTACATCGAACAACAGATTAAAAGCCGGCATGCGGTCGGTATCAACATAAACACCTTTAGCAGTCGCTTCAAGAGCGAAACTACCACTCGTCTTTAATCCGGCTAAATCTTTCATATATACATCGGGTACCAAAGCCAGAATGGTTTTAAACTGAGTTTCGCGGGCAGCCAGTTTTAAATCCATGTCATAGCCCTCTTCGAGCATGGCAAAAGTACCCTCCATAAACAAAGGAATCTTGTTAAAATTCAACTCATTATCCTTGAAGGTAAACGCCATTTTATCCAAATCGGCGCCCACCAGTGCTTTCAAATCGAAGAAAGCATTTCTGAGGTACCGCACATTATCGTAGGTCAGATTGAGGGCATCCACTTTGGCAGCTATGTCCAAATTGGTGTACGAAGCACTCATATCTCCTTTAATCAATGCATTTAAACCATTTACAGATGTTGAAAAGTTCATGGTTTTATCGGAATAAGCCAATGAAGCATTTCTAATCTCGAAGGATTTAAGTTTGAGTTGAAAATCAGAAGGTTCGGCCACAGTTGTATCTTCAACAGCCACCTCATCAGAAACCGGAACAATATCCCAGTTGGCGATAGAATCAGCATTAACCTTGAGGTTTACAAATGGCTGATTAATAAGGATGGAATTGATTTCGAGGCCTTGTCCGGTAACAGCTTTCCATACATCAACCGAAAGTGCAAAATTGCCAACATACAGCAATGTATCGCCTTCAAATGGTTCCTGATTAACAATCAGTAATCCGTCTAACCCCATCCCCAGGTTTGGAAAGTGGCGGAACATCGATAAAGAAAAACGATTCCAGGAAACAGTGGCATTAACTTGCTCATTAATAGCTTCCTTAACTTTAGTCTCTATTTTTCCTTTAAACAAAAAAGGAAGCAGAAACAACAGGAGTAAAATACCCCCCAAAACACCTAAAAAGATTTTGATAAATCGTTTCATCCGTAAATAGTTTTATTTATTAATTCAGTATGGTTTTATTGTAAAATAAGATACCTTTCATCTTCAAACATTCCTGGTAATATCCTTAAATGTAAAGATACAAATTTAAAAGCATTAGGGAAACGCATTAACCAAAGGATTTATTGCAATTGATGCGTAAACAAAATTGAATCGAATCAATATTCAGACCAAAGAAATGGTTTTGAGATAGATTTAATTTTAATTAACTTGTACTTCAACCCAATTAAAACAATACAATTCATCGTTTAACTTAACAGAACATTCTATCACTTATCAAACAATTTGCCACTGGATATGTTTTTCCATATAATAAAACCCACATTAGTCATGAACGAAAAAAACAAACTCTTCACTTTTACAACTCTGGGCATAGCCATTATTCTTTTCTGGCTAGTTACTGCATCCAAATGCAGCGACCTCAATTCGGTTAATCAGGGCTTAATAAGCAAAGAAAAAACTGTTGCCAATTACGAACGTTTCTGTGCAGGTTGCCATGGTATGTTTATGGAACGTTTTTCGGGCGATGACCGTGAAAAGCTTTTTAACACACCTTTAAAAGATATGGTGCATGTTATTAGCGAAGGCGATTTGGAATCGGGCATGCCTGCTTTTAAAAGCACCTTTACACAGGAAGAAATTGAGAGTTTAGCACGTTACATATTAACCGATATAAAGGAATCGAGTAAAACCCATAACTACCAGCCAAATCTGGCATCTGTTCAGAAAAGTGAGAAACTGACATTCCAGATTGATACAGTTGTTACCGGGCTCGATATTCCATGGGGCATGACCTGGCTCCCCGATGGAGACATGCTTGTAACCGAGCGAAACGGCCAGATCTTCAGATTCAGAAACGGTGTTTTTATTGCCACCATTGAAGGTGTACCATCGGTTTATGCCAATGGGCAAGGTGGATTGTTAGACATAAGGCTACACCCACAGTATGCACAAAACGGCTGGATTTACATCGCCTACTCCACTCTGGGAACCGAAGGCCCATCGGCAGGGGGAAACACTGCCATTATGCGTGCCCGGTTGAACAATAACAAACTGGTTGACCAGGAAGTGTTGTTTAAAGCCACTCCAGATAGCCGTGCAGGAGTTCATTTCGGATGCCGCATGGTTTTTGGCAACGATGGCTATCTCTATTTCTCGGTTGGCGACCGCGGATATATGCAAAATGCCCAGTTACTAACCAACCACTCTGGTAAAATCCATCGCATTACCGATGATGGCAAAATACCCACTGATAATCCTTTTGTGAACACACCGGGTGCCATGCCCTCAATTTATTCCTATGGTCATCGCAATCCCCAGGGGTTGGTAAAGCATCCGCAAACAGGCGCACTTTGGTCGCACGAACACGGGCCAAAAGGTGGTGATGAAATTAACATCATTCGCAAAGGATTGAATTATGGCTGGCCTGTAATTTCATTTGGAATAAATTATGATGGCACCATAATTACTCCCGACACCGCCAAAGCCGGCATGGAGCAGCCCGTTTACTACTGGACTCCCTCCATTGGCGCCTGCGGAATGACCTTTGTAACCGGCAACCGGTATAAAGGATGGGAAAACAACATATTGTCGGGGTCGCTCAGTTTCAGGTACTTGGTTAGAACAGAAATTGAGGGAGAAAAAACCACGCATCACGAAATATTATTGCCACAAATAGGACGAGTACGAAACGTAGAAATGGGGCCCGATGGTTTTATATATGTAGCCGTAGAAACTCCAGGATTAATTGTGCGACTAATTCCGATTGATTAATACAAATTAAGAATCGGTTGATTTATTTTATAAGATGATTAGAATTGAAGTTTACGGAATCCCGAGTTTCGGGATAAGATTATTAAACTGATAGATAAGTTTGAAAAGAAGCTAAGGCATCTTCAAAATCATAAATATCTATTCTATTCATCTAATCCCGATTCTCGATATTTTGTGATGCTTCGCTTCTAAGCATCTTATCTCTAATTTAAACAGATACCAGCTTAATGAGTAAAACAGATAAAACTTAAATGAGCAGTTGGGTGTTGGGTAAAACCTTTTATAAAAACTTTGGCGTTTTATTATTGTTATATTCCTTGAGTATAACAGTAACTTTGGCCAATTCTGTATTAGTTGAACAAACTTTCAAGATAGACAAACAGGAGCCGCAAAAACCTGACACTGCTGCCTATCTGCTACAAACTGAAAAACAATTGGATGAAGTTGTTATTTCGGCCACTCCGCTCCACCGCAAGTTGGAAGCCTTGCCGGGAAGCATTTCTATTATTGGCCAGTTATCGTCTCAAACCAGCCAATCAACTTCCATTAATACAGTTTTGGAGCAGTTTCCCGGTGTTCAAATGCAGGCAGGTACCAATAATACTGCCCGTTTAACCATTCGTGGAATCGGTAGTCGTTCGCCCTATGCCACCAACCGAATAAGAGCCTTTTATAATGAAATACCATTAACCGGAGGCGACGGTGCCACCATTGTAGAAGATTTGGAGATATGGGAAACCGGACGCATTGAGATAATCCGCGGCCCCTCCTCTGCCCTTTATGGTCCGGGATTAGGCGGCACCCTGGTTTTTCGGCCCAGAATAAAAGTTAACGATGGATGGGGTGGACATTTTACTGCCGAAGCCGGATCGTTCAATTTTTATAAAGCGGGTGGACATTTAGCCTGGAAAAACCAACAATGGGTAGTGGAAGCAGGTGTATACACTACTCAAACCGCCGGACACAGGCAAAACAATCAATATGAGCGAAAAAACGGTATTTTCAGGCTACAACGGCAGGTGGGAAGTCACCAGCTATCGTTGCTCATTAATTATGTCGATTTATTTGCGCAAATACCAAGTTCAGTAAACCTCGAAACCTTTAAAAACAATCCGTACATGGCGGCACCAAACTGGCTGGCCATTAAAGGTTTTCAGGAATACAACAAGTGGCAAAACGGCCTTACAATTTCCAGCAGGATAACCGCCAAACTCAACAACCATTTCTCTATCTATGTCATTGTTAACAACGCCTACGAATCGAGGCCTTTCAATATCCTTGATGAAAATACCATAACCTCCGGCATTCGGAACCGATTGATTTTTTCGGGAAGAAAAATGGCCACCTCGTTAGGTTTTGAGGTATTTGGAGAGCAGTACAAATGGAAAATATACAGAACCAACGCCGGGGTTCAGGAAGAGTTGCAAACAAGGAATCGTGATGAGCGTTTCTTTACCAACCTGTTTTTGCATAACGAATGGAGAGCTTTCCCCGAAACCAGAGTTACGGCCGGGGTAAACCTGCATCACACCACTTATCGCACCCAATCAACCATTATTGAAGAAAACACAGGCCAATTAACCACTCATTATCCCGACCAGTGGGTATTATCGCCCCGCCTTGGATTAAGTCAGAAAATTTTTCCACGAACCTACCTGTTTGCATCGGCAGGTCATGGATTCTCAATGCCATCATCCGAAGAGGCCCTATTGCCTGATGGAACCATTAACCGCCATCTTAAACCCGAAGAGGGTATTAACGTAGATGCCGGAATAAGATCCTCCCTACTTCACCAACGCCTACAGGTGGAAATAACGGCCTATCGCATTTGGGTTAAAAACCTGTTGATTACCCGTCGTGATGCCGAAGACCAGTTTTATGGCGAAAATGCCGGGAAAACCATACATCAGGGTATTGAGAGTCGCATACTTTTTAATTTAGTTGGAAATGCCGCCCATAAAACACATTATTTAAACTTGTTGATTTCGCACACCTTAATGGATAACTACTTTACAAAATATTCGAACAATGGACTGGTTCTGGATGGCAATAAACTTCCCGGGCTACCCAAAAGTTCCATTAATTCGCAATTAAACTATACATACAGAAATACCATTAATTTGTTGGTTCTGTTTAATCATATCAGCAGTCAGTACCTGAACGATGCCAATTTATTGCAATATCACGGCCACGAAATCGTTGGCTTAGCGGGAGCCTACAGTTTTAAAAAAGAATTTAATAAAGGATTAATTGTTAAAGGAGGCATTAACAATTTATTGAATCAACAACATGCATCCATGGTTTTGGTGAATGCCCCAACCTTTGGGAATACCCAGCCACGCTACTATTATCCCGGCATGCCACGTAATTTCTACTTTGGAGTAAGTTATTTGTTTTAGCTTTTTGGTCTGATTATTGAGAAAAATTTCTAGTATAAGCGGTATATTATGAACAGAATTGTATTGTTACTGATGCTGATGGTTTTTACAGCCACCCTTGCCAATCAGATTAAACAAACTGAAGAGCCGGAGATGTTGGTTGAAATTGGAAAAGCTTCATTTTATGCCGACCGGTTTACAGGGAGAAAAACAGCCAGTGGCGAAATTTATCAGCCACATCTGTTAACCGCTGCTCACAAAACACTGCCATTTGGTACACTGGTTAAAGTAACTTGTAAAGAGTCGCAAAAAAGTGTGGTGGTAAAAATTAACGACCGCGGGCCATTCACACGTCATCGTATTATCGACTTGTCAAAAAGCGCTTTTCAGGCCATTAACACGTTAAATAAAGGGGAAATAACGGTAGAAGTTGAGGTGGTGGAAGAGTGAGGAATTAGTTCGCTCCCGCAAGGCCACAATCACATCCCACTCATGATA
>CAZFTD010000155.1:0-8584 GCA_964521525.1 uncultured Marinilabiliaceae bacterium
CATTTGAGCTTTTTGTTAATTCAACCTTAATCTTCCCACGTTCGGGAGTGTATTTAATGGCGTTCGATAGCAGGTTGTAAACTACTTTATCAATTTTATCGGCATCGAACCAGGCTTCTATTTCTTTTTCGGAAGATGTAAAACTAAAATCAATTGATTTTTTTTGAATCATAGGCAGGAAGTTCGAATTGCATAAATCCTGAATAAAAGGAACCAGATTACCGCCCGAAACCCTGAGTTTCATTTTTCCGCTCTCCATTTTTCTGAAATCGAGTATTTGCTGCAGCAACCGTTTTAGCCTGTTTACGTTGGAGCGCATGGTGTCGTATTGGGGAATTTTCTTTTTTGAGGTGATTTCAATATCATCAATTAAACAGGAAATGATGGTTAAAGGTGTTAGTAAATCGTGCGATATATTCGTGAAATATTTGAGTTTGGTTTGTGTTATCTCTTCCGATTTTTCCTTTTCAATTTGTGCAATTTTGAGTTCGTTACGCAATTTTATCCTGTTAATGGCAACTCTGGTCAGGAAATAAAAAATTACCAGTATTGTGAGTGAATAGAACAAATAAGCCCATGCGGTTTCATAAATAGCAGGCGTTCTGATAATTTTTAGTCGGGTTATATTCGAACTCCACTGGCGGTTTTCGTCGGTGGCTTTAACATAAAAGTTGTAAGTGCCTTTTTTCAGGTGACTGTAAAATGCAAATTGACGATTATTTCGAATGTAAACCCAATCGTTATCAATACCTTCCAGTTTAAATGCGTAGTATATTTTAGAAGGATAAGTGTAGTTGAGTGATGAAAAGTCAATTTCCAGATTTCGGTCGTCGGGACTAATTTCAAGGGTGAGCGTTTCGTTATCAAATTTGCAGTTCCTGTTCCCCTGAAACAACGATTGGTTGTTGATTTTAATATCGGTGATAAAAACCTGCGATTCTTTAGGTTGTTGTGTAAGCCTCTCAGATGGTGTAAAACTGCAAAACCCTCGGTTGCCACCAAAATAAATCCTGTCGGAAATGCTGTTTTTATGAAACGAATGTTTTAAAAATGAGTTAACCACCATGCCATCTGCATGGGTATAGTTGGTTGAAGCACCATTTTTTGGGTTGAATTCGGTAATTCGCTTATTGGTGGAAATCCAGATGTGGTCGTTGTTATCAGTCACAATATCTAAAATTGCTTCCCCTATCATGCCACAACTTTGGGTCATTTCCTTAATTGAGTCGTCATTGTTGTTGTAAACCAATATATTGCCTTCTTTGGTTCCAATCCACACGTTACCACTTTTGTCTGCATCAATTGATTGAATGTTGTTGGAAATTAATCCTTTGCTGCCTTTTGTTATACTTATTAATTCAAGGTCTTTGAACGATGTATTATAGTTTTGAGCTATTTTATACAATCCCGTCTTTTCGGTGCTAATCCAAATAGTACCTTTGGTATCTTCGGTTATTGCCGTTACATTGCCAATGTTTTGTCCAACTGCTATAATATCATCATTGTTGTATGGTTTAATAAAAACCCCGGATGACGTTCCTATCCAGATATTATTTTTTGCATCTTCGAAGAAAACCCTGAGGCTACCTGCTCCTGATATTATGGTTTCAAGGTTTATTTGTCGGGAAATGGATAAATCATCTCCATTTTTTTTTATCACAGTTATCAATGGTTCTTGTTCAAGCCCCAACCATACTTCGTTGGAACCGGAAAATCCGGCAATGGCACTGATATTTTTCAATCCTGTAGCATTTCTTAAGTTGGGGAAATCAGTAAAGAGCCTAATTTGGTTGGTTTTAGGATTGAAAAGTGTTAATCCAAGACGGTTTTGATGCAGCCAAAGCAAACCGTCCTTATCCTCATAAATGGTGGTGATATTTGGGGCAATACCGGTTTTTTCTTTAATGGAACCAATGTTATAATTTACGATGGTTGGTTTGTTGAAATTAACCGATAACGCGCCCTCACTGAAAGCACCAATCCATAAATTACCTTCTTTATCGCGGATTACCTCGCTAAAAATGTTATTGGTTTGCTTAAAAAGGTGCGAAACATCAGTTTCTTTAAGTGTTTTATTATCGGTATATTCAAATGCATACATACCTGAAAGCGACATAGCCCAGACATAGCCTTTGCCTCCATCTTGAACTATTGAAAAGAAGGTTTCTTCGTGAACATGACGCTCTTTATTAATAACCGATAACCTGGTATAAATATTCTTCTCATTGGTGTTGGGATTAAACAGGTACAGACCATCACCCCAGGTGCCTATCCAGTATTGTTTATGGTCATCCTGATATATTTTAAACGGGTTGTTTTGCGCACCAATAGCAGGAAACTTTATAAACGTATCGGTTTCTTTTTCGTACTTATACAATCCCGAACGCCATAGGGTAATCCAAATGTTTCCGTATAAATCCTCGTAAATGGAGTTTATGCCACTCCCCGAAAGGTCGCCGTTTCCTGTTCCCCCGGAATAAATTTTATGCAACGAAAAGTTTGGCTTATAGCGATAAATAGCCGTTTCACCCCCTACCCAAATGGTGCTGTCGCCCGCAACCATTATACATCGGATTTGCTGGTTTAGTAAAGCTGGTTCGGGGAAATGAGTAATCTGGTAATTTTTCTTATTTAATAAATTCAGGCCATTTCGGGTGCCAATCCATAAGTGATTGTTTTTGTCTTCGGCAATACAGGTAATTTCGTTATTGGTTAACAAACCGGGGTGGTTTAAATCGGAACGAAATACGTGTACACGGTAAGCATCGTACCTGCTTAATCCATCCAGAGTCCCAAACCATAAATAACCATCTTTGTCTTGAAAAACCCTTTGCACCGAGTTTGATGGCAACTGGTCCATTAACGGAAACTGGTTAACCGAGATTTGCTGCCCGTTTGTGTTGATGCCAACAACCATTAGCAGCCCCCAAACAACCAATTTAATAATGAGATTAGGCATGGCGAAATATCTATTTTTTGTCTTCAATCCATGCAATATTATAAATTACTTTTTTAAGATTCTTTATATTTTACAACCAATTTTAACAGCATTGTCGGCCATTTTTTAGTCTTTCATTGTTGATTTACGAATGTAAGTATTATTATATCAATTATATAAAAGCCATCTGGTAATAGTCTGTCAGGTTTCTCTGTAACGATTTCTCATCCCTTATGAACGATTTTTCTACCTGTTGCTTAGCAGTTGCCTTTAATTTTGAGCAAAAATCTGAGTAAATTTAAAGCTGATTTATTTGGATTATGCTTTTTGCTCTTGGCTCTTAGCCTGAGCCTCTGTTTAATATTCCATGCAATGTCATTATTAATTTTATAACCATAAATTCCAAATCTCATGAGAATTATCTTAAGTTTATTTCTCTTTTTAGCGGGCATCTCTTTTATGTCCGGTCAGGTTCCCGAATGGGAGAATCCAGGCATCTTTGGCATTAACAAAGAAGCGTCAAGGGCAACATTTCTCCCCTACGAGAGTGAACAATTAGCTGTTGCTGATAATTACAGCAGTTCGCTATATTTTTTATCACTTAACGGTACATGGAAGTTTAACTGGGTGCAAAAACCTGCCGATAAACCACAGGGATTTTATGCCGATAATTACGATGTTAGTCAATGGAACGATATTCAGGTTCCTGGAAACTGGGAATTACTGGGTTATGGAACACCTATTTATACAAATGTAACTTATCCGTTTCCTAAAAATCCACCTTTTATCGACCATAGCGACAATCCGGTAGGCAGCTATAAGCGAACCTTTGAGTTGCCTGCATCGTGGAATGGTCGCCGTGTTTATCTTCATTTTGAAAGTGGCACAGCTGCTATGTATATATGGGTTAATGGCCAAAAAGTGGGCTATAGTCAGGATAACAAAAATGCAGCCGAATTCGACATTACTCCCTACGTGAAAAAAGGCAAAAACACAATTGCCATTGAAGCTTACCGCTGGAGTGACGGTTCTTACCTCGAAGACCAGGACTTCTGGCGTTTATCGGGTTTCGATCGTGGTATTTATCTTTACAGTACAGCCCAGGTGCGCATTCAGGATTTCTTTGCACGGGCTGGTTTGGATAAAGCCTATAAAAACGGAATTCTGGACGTTGATGTTGATTTAGCACGTTTTAATAATGAAAACCAGAAGGTTAATCTAGAATTAAAACTATTGGATTCAACCGGAAAGCAAATTGTCAAAAATTCAAAGCCATTAAACTTCTCCAATAATAATCAGGCAAAAACGCTTTTCTCGCAGCGTGTATCTGGCGTTAAGCCATGGAGCAACGAAACGCCTGTTTTGTATACCTTGGTATTGACTTTAAAAGATGAAAAAGGGAACCTGATTGAAGCTACTTCCTGTAAAGTTGGTTTCCGCACCGTTGAAATTAAAAATGCCCAGTTGCTGGTTAATGGCAAACCCATTATGGTGCGCGGTGTTAACTTGCACGAGCATCACCCATATAACGGGCACGTGGTTGACCGTGAAACCATGTTAAAGGATATTCAGGTAATGAAGCAGCATAATATTAATGCGGTTCGTTTAAGCCATTATCCGCAAAGTCCGCTTTGGTACCAATTGTGCGACGAATATGGGTTGTTTCTGGTTGATGAGGCCAATATTGAAAGCCACGGAATGGGTGCTGAAAACCAGGGATGGTTCGACCGAAGCAGGCATGTTGCCTATCTGCCCGAATGGGCCGAGGCTCATAAAGACCGTATTGTAAGGATGGTTGAGCGCGATAAAAACCACCCATCGGTAATAATATGGAGTATGGGTAATGAGTGCGGCAACGGACCAGTTTTTTATGACATGTACAAATGGATTAAAGAACGCGATATTACACGGCCTGTACAATTTGAGCAAGCTGCTGAAAACGAAAATACCGATATTGTTTGTCCCATGTATCCGGGTATAGACCATATGAAACGATATGCTGCCCGTACCGATGTTACCCGTCCGTTTATCATGTGCGAATACTCACATGCTATGGGAAACAGTTCAGGAAACTTTCAGGAATATTTCGATATTATCTCAACCAGCCGGCATATGCAGGGCGGATTTATTTGGGACTGGGTTGATCAGGGATTACATGCCACTGATGATTCAGGGCGAGAATACTGGGCTTATGGTGGCGATATTGGCGGGTATAAATACACACACGATGAGAATTTTTGCGCCAATGGACTGGTAACTCCCGATCGAAAACCTCACCCAGGCTTAATGGAAGTTAAAAAAGTATATCAGGATATTCTGTTTTTTGCCAAAGATATTAATAATGGCGTCATTACAGTTACGAACCGGTTTATGTACAACGATTTAAAAGATTATTCGTTTAAATGGATATTAACTAAGAACGGTTCAAGGGTGGCCGAGGGTAATCTGGCAATAACTCAGCCTGCCGGAACATCTAAAGATGTAAAAATTACGCTTCCAAAAATGACATTTGAACCCGGTTCGGAGTATTTCCTTGAATTGTATGCTTTTACAAAAGCAGCTACCCAAATGATTCCTGCAGGCCATGAAATTGCGCGTGAACAGTTTGCCTTTGCCGGGAACAACTATTTTACTCAGCCAAATCAAAAATCCGGTAAAGTTGAAGTGAGTAATAAAGACAATCAAATTGAGGTTGTTGCCGGCGATGTGAGGGTAGTTATTGCCAAATGGAATGGACAAATTTCACGATTGACCTTGAAAGATAAGAATATTCTGAGCAGCGGACCAGAACCTGATTTTTGGAGAGCTCCTACCGACAATGATTTTGGTAACAACATGCCCTGGCGATTAAATGTATGGCGGGCTGCAGGGAAAAACAAAACTGTTAAAGCCATCAATGTGGATGAACAAGCCAACGCTGCGGTTATTACTGTTGATTATTGGTTAAACGATGTGTCATCACCATATAAACTGGTTTACACCATTACCTCCGATGGTAAAATTCAAGTTGATGTTTCATGGAATGCCGGCTCGCAGGAGTTGCCCGAAATGCCGCGATTTGGTATGCAGATGCAACTTGGGCAGGAATTTGATAATTTCATGTACTACGGCCGTGGGCCATGGGAAAACTATGCTGACCGAAAAACATCCAGTTTTATTGGTGTTTACGAAAGCACTGTGGCCCAACAGGCATTTGATTACATTCGCCCCCAGGAAAATGGTAATAAAACAGATGTAAGATGGTTAACGCTTACCAATTCAAAAGGAATAGGCATCAAGATTGAAGGTTTACAGCCCTTAAGTGTAAAAGTGGCGCATAACCCGGCCGAAGACCTTGACCCGGGCTTCACCAAAAAACAGCAACACCCGAGCGATGTAACACCACGTAAACAAGTTTACTTAAATGTTGATTTAAAACAGCGGGGATTGGGAGGCGATAACAGTTGGGGTGCCATGCCACACAGGCCATACCTATTGCTCGATAAATCTTACCAATACAGCTACATAATTTCTGTAATAAACCCCGATTAACCCAATAATTTGTTTTTTCAAGCCCTGTTTGGTTTTCCAGGCAGGGCTTTTTTATTAATTGTGGTTGTTTGAATTAAAAATATACCGAAATTGAATTATTATTGGTTCAGGAATCATATAATCTTCATCAAATTTGTAGTAAGATTTACTGAAGTTGGTTTGCCGCAATCATTTTAACTTTTTCAAATAAGCCAACTGAAATGTAACTACTAAATCTGTTTTATGATGAGTGTGAAAAGTGTATGTATGCTTTTCTCCATATTTGTTGTATTTTACTGTATAGGAAAACCTTCAAAGGACGAGAAACCCTCTGGTTTAAAAAGCATAACAAAGGAAGAGGTAACCGAAATCATCAAAAAAGTCAATGGGTACTGGCAATCATCGAACCCCAAACATGGCAATGCTTTTTGGCATCCGGCTGCCTACCATATTGGCAATCTGGAAGCTTATAAGGTAACCGGAATTGAGGCCTACAAAAGCTATTCGGTGCAATGGGCCGAAGAGAATCAATGGATGGGTGCTAAGTCGGATAATCCAGAGGATTGGAAATATCACTATGGCGAATCCGATGATTTTGTACTTTTTGGTGATTGGCAAACCTGCTTTCAGGTTTACATCGATTTGTTTTTACTCGAACCTGATTCTGTAAAAATCAGAAGAGCCATTGAAGTAATGGAATACCAAATGGCAACCCCGCATAACGATTATTGGTGGTGGGCCGATGGTTTATTTATGGCTATGCCGGTAATGACACGCCTTTACAAAATAACTGGTAACGAGCAATATTTAAGTAAGTTGTACGATTATTATTTGTTTGCCAGAGATTTGATGTATGATGATGAAAGTGCTTTATTTTTCCGCGATGCAAAATATGTGTATCCAAAGCACAAAACCAATAATGGACTTAAAGATTTCTGGGCTCGTGGAAATGGTTGGGTTTTTGCCGCTTTTCCAAGGGTTTTGGAAGATTTGCCCCAAACCAACCCTCACCGCGAAGAGTACCTCTACATTTTCCGAAGTATGGCCGATGCTATTTTAAAATCGCAGCACCCCGAAGGATATTGGACGAGAAGTATGCTCGATTCAGAACAAGCACCAGGCCCGGAAACAAGTGGGACAGCTTTTTTTACTTATGGTATGCTTTGGGGAATTAATAATGGCGTTTTAGATGAATCAACTTATTTGCCGGTTGTTGAGAAAAGCTGGAACTACTTAATTCATTCGGCATTGCAACCAAATGGTAAATTGGGCTATGTTCAACCCATTGGCGAAAGAGCAATTCCGGGGCAAATGATTAATATTGAATCGACTGCCGATTTTGGTGTTGGTGCTTTTTTACTTGCAGGTGCCGAGATGCTGCGTTATTTGGAAAGCAAACCTATTAAATCAGATCGATAGTTTAAAATAGGCTTTTAAGTTTATTAATCTCATTTATTAAAGACTATTAGAAGTTTTGTTCTACTTTGACAGATTCCGATATTTTTATAGGTTATTTTAGAAAACAACCATACTTTAAGTGAATTATGGATATCCAGCCCCAACGGGGCGCAATCAGCAACATAGGGCAACGCCCTATGAGTGTAAACCAAATCAATAGTCGCCCTGTAAGGGCAAAATCAGTTAGTGATTTGAATATGTCAAAGTAGAATTAGATATTAGGCTGATAGACAAGATAAAATAGATTATTTTGACAAAGAAGACCGTCGTTATAATCTGTTTACTATAATATTGTTGATGTTTTATCTCTTGTCTTTGAGTCTTTAGTCTAATAAAAAATAAAAGCTAATAATAATATTCAGATGAAACGGACTTTCTTAATTTTTCTTTTTTTAGGCTTATTGTTCAGTTGCGGGTTTGCTCAAAAACGAAAGCAAAAAGAAACCATCAACGACCGTGCTTACTGGGCCAATCTTGCCTATACAATTGCAGAGCCGGTTTTGAGTAATATGAGTCGCGATGAACTGGTTAAGAATATGCCGGTTGAACTGAGTCCTACATGGGATGGCCGCCGCACCAGGGTTGTTTATATGGAAGCTTTTGGTCGGCTAATGGCAGGTATAGCTCCCTGGTTAAATCTGCCCGATGATGACACGCCCGAAGGGAAACAACGCAAGC
>CAZFTD010000156.1:0-8572 GCA_964521525.1 uncultured Marinilabiliaceae bacterium
GTGGCTTATCGTCCGAGGCAACAGTGTATTTAACCATTACCCCGGTTAATGATCCGCCACAGCCTGCCAACGACCATTTTGGCCCAATTGGAGAAGCAGGTTTAATTTTAAATATTTTAGCCAACGACACCGATCCTGAAAATAATATAAACCCAGCGTCTGTCACAATTGTCGTACCTGCTCAACATGGAACCACAACGGTAAATGCAAATGGTACTGTGTTCTACAAGCCTAATTCCTCCTATTTTGGAAATGACGGTTTTACTTATTCGGTTTGCGATACAGATGGTGCTTGTGCTCAGGCTCAGGTAACTTTATGGGTTGTTGCCGGAAATGGACCCCCAATTGCAAATAACGATCATATCGTTCTAAATGAGGATACGCCCACACAATTTAATCCTTTAATTAACGATACCGATCCCAATAATAATATATGGGCAGCGAGTCTTACCATTATCACCGAGCCACTAAATGGGACTATTAATAAAGTTAATAATGATGGGGATCTTCTATATACCCCTAATGCTGATTTTTATGGTACCGATCAGTTAGTATATCGAATTTGTGATTCGGGCGATCCGGCTTTATGTGCCACAGCAACGGTCAATTTCACAATTAATCCCGTCAACGATGCACCTAAAGTTTTCCCCGATGTTATTCACACATTTGATATGTCAATAGCATCTATTAATGTTTTGGATAACGATTTTGAAGTCGAAGGAGAGCCTATGATTGCTTCGCTGGTAACCACTTCGCCCAGTGCTTATGGCGAATTTAAGCTTGCTGCAGATGGCCTATTCGAATATGCCTCATACCCTGGCTCTTACTGCAATACAGATGTTATTACCTACCGGGTTTGTGATCCTTGGAATGCATGTGCCGAAATACAAATTCTTGTGCACATCATGCCATTGGACACCGATGGAGATGGCATACCTGATTTTATTGAAACCACCTGGCGCGACACCAATAACGATGGAACACCCGATTACTTAAGTCTCGATTCGGATGGCGATGGAATTCCCGACTCTGTGGAATCTGGAATTATTAATGCCTGTATTGATGATAGACCACGAGATACCGATGGCGATGGTATCCCCGACTATCGCGATTTAGACTCTGATGGAGATGGTGTTTCTGATAAGGATGAAGGAACTGGCGACTGCGATGGCGATGGTATTCCAAATTATATCGATAAGTTTGATGATTGTGGTGACAGGTTGAATATTCCATCCACATTCTCACCTAATGGCGATGGTATAAATGATTATTGGATAATTCAGGGTGT
Organism: uncultured Marinilabiliaceae bacterium; assembly: GCA_964521525.1. Lineage (GTDB taxonomy): Bacteria > Bacteroidota > Bacteroidia > Bacteroidales > Marinilabiliaceae > CALEUX01. The sequence continues at coordinate 1,289 of CAZFTD010000156.1, forward strand.
AGTAGATTATCCTGCCAATGAATTATCGGTATTTAACCGTTGGGGAAGCTTGGTTTACCAAAAGAAACCATACGATAATTCTTGGGATGGAAAAGCATCAACCAATGTTATGGGTGCAGAAGAATTACCTGAGGGTACCTATTTTTATATACTGGTTTTAGATGGAAAGAAAACGTTAAAGGGAAGTGTTTACATCAAAAGATAATTATTGGCTATGATCAGATACTTAAAATATACCTTTGTAACACTTCTTCTTTCAGGATTTTTTAATTCTGTAAGAGGTCAGTACGACCCACTGTACACACAATATATGTTTAATCCGTTGGCCTTGAATCCGGCCTATGCCGGAACCAGTGGTGTGCTGAATGCCATGATTATGTCGCGGCATCAGTGGGTGGGGTTCGAAGATGCGCCATCTACCCAAACTTTTTCCATTCATACGCCGGTTGCATCTAAAAATATAGGAACCGGTTTATCAATTGTACACGATAAAATAGGGCCTGTAACCAATACCAATGCTTTTTTCGATTACTCTTTTCAGTTTTATGTTAGTGAGAGAGTCAAATTATCTCTCGGCCTTAAAGCGGGGTTTAGTCATTTTCAGCGAGATTTATCAAAATATTTGAGTGAGATTGGCGCAGGCGATCCGGCCTATAGCGATGTGGTTGAAACCAAATTATTGCCTAATTTTGGGTTTGGTGCTTATTTTTATAGTGAAAGGTTTTATGCGGGTCTCTCAATGCCAAGGCTTTTAGAAAATAAAATTGGTGAGGATGGAACACTCACAACAATGCAGGTGCCCAAGGAAAACCGACTTTACCTTATGATGGCGGGTTATGTTCTTCCGCTGGGGAACGACTTTATGTTAAAACCATCTTTTATTTTCAGGGCTACTAATTCTGCTCCTATTTCCTACGATATTAATTTAAGTTTGTTGATTCGGCAACGATTCTGGATTGGGGGTATGGCAAGGCCGGGTTATGGTTTTGGCGCTTTATGGCAGTACCAAATATCACCACAAATCAGGGCAGGATACGCATTTGATATGAGCACCAATAAACTGATGACGCATCAGAATGGAACTCATGAAATTATGATAAGTTATGAGTTTAATTTCAGAAAAGAAAACATACAAAACCCAAGATATTTCTGATATGACAATTAAAAAATATTTGTGGTTGCTGATTATAGTCTTGCCACTCAATGTTTTTGCTCAAAGCAAGGCATTGAAAAAGGCCGATGAATTGTTTAACCGGTTTGACTATAAAAAAGCGCTTAATCATTATCATAAGCTGGAATCAAAAGGGGAGTCAATGTATTATGTAACACGTAGAATTGCAGATTGCTACAGGTTGTTGCATATGCCAGTTATGGCCGCTGAATGGTACGAGAAAGCCATTGCTTTTCCCGATGTGGAAGCTGAAACTTATTATCACCTTGGCTTAGCCTTGCGAACATTAAAGAGATACGATGAGTCGGAACAATATTTAACCCGATTTCATAATTTAACCAGAACACAGCCCATGCGCAGAGGGCTAACATCAGAAGATTTTCTGCTATCTATTATGGCTGACTCATCTCGTGTGAAAATTATACCATTAGGGTTAAACTCTACATTCTCTGAATTTGGTCCGGCAAAGTGGAATAATTACCTGATTTTTTCATCAAATCGTCCTGGAAAATCAGTAATCAGACATAGAGATGCACGTAATAATCAACCCTTTTTCGACCTATATTTTGTTTCAATAGATTCCCTTAAAAGCAACGGGCGTGTGGAATTGTTTCAACCACAACTTAAATCGGGATTAAATGATGGGCCGGTGAGTTTTACAGCCGATGGGCAAACCATGTATATAACACGCAACATAGCAAAAAACCCTGAAGGGAAAAGCGAACTTGATGTTATGATTGCCAGAATGAAGGATGGAAAATGGGACAAAGTTTTAACATCATTACCTTTAAAAATGAAAGGTTTTTCAATTGCTCACCCATCCATTTCGAGTGATGATCAGCGCCTTTATTTTGCTTCGGATATGCCTGGGGGCTATGGAGGCATGGATATTTACTATAGCGAACGTAAAGGGGGTTTTTTATCTCAACCGGTTAACCTTGGGCCTCATATAAATACACCAGGGAATGAGGTTTTTCCTTTTATTTCAACTGATGGACGGTTATTTTTTTCATCCAGCGGCCACCCTGGTTTAGGAGGATTGGATATTTATGTTGCTCTTCCTATGGATGGTGGTTTTTCAGAACCTTTTAATTTAGGCCCTGATATAAACAGCTCGTACGATGATTTTAGCTTCTTTCTGAATGAGGATAATCAAACCGGGTACTTTTCTTCTAACAGACCCGGAGGTAAAGGAGGTGATGATATTTATGCCTTTAAGTTTTTACGTCCTTTGCAATATACAGTAATTGAAGGAGTTGTTAAAAATAAAGTTACCGGGCAGGTTGAACCAGATGTGTTTATTAATGTATTAAAAGCAGACGGAACCCCGGTGGCTTCTTTCCAGAGTGATAATAAAGGGCAGTTTACAATACATTTATTGCGAGATAAATCATACAGGTTCTCTTTTAGAAAAAGACTTATGGAACCGCTGGAAAGAGAAATTTCACCATCACAATTACGCGATTTTTCAAAGCTGAATATCACCATTGAGTTGGTTCCACGATAAATGAATTAAATTAATTACAGAAAAACGGCTGCCAGTTGCGACAGCCGTTTCTGATTATTGGGCAAGTCATGAATTTTTTAAACCCTTCATAGCAATTAATATGTAAAACTGCTTCCACCTAAAAATTCCCTTAAAATTGATGTTGGTGGAATTTCACGTGGTGGCATAGGTTTAAAGTAACTGAAAAATTTAAGTAATCGGTTAGCTTCAGAATATTCGGGTTGATTGGGTTGCACTTCCAATAGTATTGGCTCTGCAAATGGCTTTAATACTGCCAATTCGTAAAGCAATGCTGTATTAAACATAACATCGGCTTCTTCCTGATATGGGAAAATATGAATTTCCTCGCCATGCCGCACACTGGCCCATCTTGAAATGGTATCGCGAGCCGAATATTTACGATATTTGTAATCGCGCACAATGCGGCGAATCAGTCTGTTATCGGTAGTAGGAATACGGGTATGATTATCGAAATTAATGGAGGTGAGTGCCGATACGTAAATTTTGTATTTTGCCTCGGCCGGAACGGATGGCGTAAGATTAGGATTCAGGCCATGGATGCCCTCAATAATGAGTATGTTTTCGTTCGACATCTTAAGTTTGGTGCCGTCATACTGGCGACTTCCGGTTTCGAACGAGAATTTTGGAATTTCTACTTCCTCACCGTTTAATAAATCCACTAATTGTTGGTTGAATAACTTCAAATCGATGGCTTCGAGGGCTTCAAAGTCGTAGTCGCCATTGGCATCACGGGGGGTATGCTCACGATTAACAAAATAGTTATCGAGCGAAAGGTTGAGCGGCTTTATTCCTGCAACTAGAAGCTGCACAGCCAAACGCTTTCCAAAAGTGGTTTTCCCGCTTGATGATGGCCCGCTGATAAGTACGATGCGCAGTTTATCACGCTTTGCTGCTATTTGATCGGCAATTTGGCCTATCTTTTTTTCGTGCAGGGCTTCGGTTACTTTAATGAGTGTTTCCGACTTTCCGTTACCGGCAGCTTTGTTGAGTTCACTAACCTTTGTAACATTCAGTACTTTATTCCATTGGTTAAATTCTCTGAATATCTCAAACATTTTATTTTGAATAATCAGATCTTCCACTTCAGTGGGCTGTTTGCGCTTTGGAATTTGCAACAACATGCCATTGTAGTACTTGTTTAAGTCGAAAACTTTTAAATAACCGGTTGATGGTACCAGAAAACCGTAGAAAATATTAATATGTTCGCCCATTTGGTAAAAAGTGGTGTAATATTGCCCGCGATGCCGGATTAAATCGGTTTTATCAGTCAACCCTTTCTCTTCGAGCAAGCGCACGACTTCATCGGTTTCATCTTTTTGCATTACAAAGGGAATATCCTTTTCAATAATTTCCCTCATTCGTTGTCCCAAATCAAAAACGGTTTGTACAGTTATCCCGTTTTTTAAATTGTCCAACTCGCAATAGAACCCGTTGCTTACAGAATGTTCAATACGCAAAGTGGCACCCGGGAAAAGCTCTTCCACGGCAGCATATAAAACAAACGAGAGGCTTCGAATGTACATTCTCATGCCATCAGGATGGGTAATATCAATAAACCTTACAGTTTTAGGATGGTAAAATTCGAAAGACGCCTCCCGCAGTTTATTATTGACCATGGCGCCAAGTACGGGATTTTTCAATTGGATATTGAACAGTTTTGCAGCATCGAGCAGTTTGGTACCTTTGGGAATTTCAACGATTTGGTTGTTGTTTAAGCATTTGATTTTTACGTTGTTCATATTATGTTATTTTAGTTTTTACAATTTGTAATTTAAATATTGCGTGTTGCGCGTATGTGCATTTTTATATGTATCGTCTTACTTTTAGTTGATAGCTTTTATAATCTTGCCCAAACCTCTTAGTCAAAAAATTCTCTTCACCTTTTATTATCAAATCATAAGTTATCAAGCTGTAAACCCCTAAGATTATGATAATCCAATTATATGTATATATCATTGAAGCAATAGTTATCAAATTGAATCCAACGTACATTGGATTTCTACTTATTTTGTATATCCCATTGGTTATCAACACTGTGTCGTCAGATGTCATGCCTAAATGAGTTGATTTCCCTAAGTTTACAAGACTTATTACTGTAAATAATAATCCGATTAACAGTAAGAATCCTGAAATATAATTTCCATAACAAAATGATTTCTTATCTATTAACTCAATTCCGGATAGGAGAAGAAATGAATTAATCCAAGTTAAATACCCAGATATTTTCCCTGTGTAGAAAATTAACGGATTTATAGTAGCCTTTCCAATCAGTTCCATAAGTACTATTTTATTATTTGATTTTAAATCAATTTTCAAACTATGAGCAACATTGGTCAAGATTTTTCGCAATATTTTGTTATTTTCCTTAATGTCTTTTGTAATCACAGAGCCTTTAGCATTTTTATCAGATTCTTCTATTTTTTCCAAGGGCAATAATGTACAACTTATGCAGAAAAAACTTTTAGAACGTCCATCGTCAAAATCAGAAAAAAATACATTTAGAATGTCAATTCGCCTTTTTTGGAGTTTAATAAAACAATAAAACAATCAAAAAATCTGAACTATGAGTTCTAAAATAGCAAAAATTGACCACAAAACGCATTTGTTTATGTTTTGTTAACTATTTGCAGTAATCAAAATTCTCATTGAATATCGAAACAGGATTAAACAATAATCTAATTACCACAAAGAGGTTGATTTTAAATAAGAATTTGTGCAAATTGACAAACTGAAAAAATGAATAAATTGGTTGAATAAATGATGACTCAAAAAACTTTAATTCAGCTGTCCAAATCCAAAATTAATAAAGGGAAAAACAAACAGCAGGCTTTTGAAGAGGTGTTGCATGAATCGGCCGAAGAGGCCCTCAAGATTGCCAATATTATCAGATATATTCCCACTTTGCCTAAGCGGAGGAAATTTAAACAACTCAATCAAACATTGGTGAGTTTAATGCTGGTTTATCTTATAGTTGTTGTTACAGCTGCTATTACGCCTATTGAGTCGTTTAGCTGGCGTTTTTATGCCTTAACCCTTCCATGGACGGCTGTTTATTCGGTTATTATAGCAGGTGTTTATCAGTTTAGAGGTAATTTCTATAACCTATCTTTTTCGATGACACTATTTGGACTGCCGGTTTTTATTGGAAATGAATTAAATAATGGATTTGATTTTAGTTTATATGTAGCATTGGTATTAATGGCTCTTATTCTGATTATTGGCGGGTTCTTATATTACCGGCTTTTCCCCGCTTTTGAGGTGCGAAAGGTTTTGGTTAGATTGCCCGATGGTACCAACGGATTAGAGCAGCGGGTGTTTTTTTATTAACAGGTTGTATGTTTATTTAAGGATGTTGATATGCCTTATTAATTATCCGGATTAATTTGTTGTAATAAAGTATTTTGTGGCGTAACTTTATTGTAAAAAATAGAATATGAGAAAGAACATGGGCGCTGCTGATAAATTAATCAGATTAGTAGTTGCAGCAATAATTGCCATTCTTTTCTTTATGGAAGTGATTACCGGAAAACTTGCTTTGGTGCTGCTTATTGTGGCCGTTGTTTTTGTTTTAACCAGCCTGATAAGTTTTTGCCCGCTTTATGGCTTCTTGGGAATCAATACCTGCCATACTAAAAAGAGTAGCTAAGAAGAGGAGTTTAATTCATCTTTTAAAAATTTGCCGGTATAACTGCTCTTGCATTTTACAACTTCTTCAGGTGTACCGGTGCAAATAAGTTTGCCTCCATTTAAACCGCCTTCAGGGCCTATGTCAATAATATGGTCGGCAACTTTAATTACATCAAGGTTATGTTCAATCACTATTACGGTATTTCCCCTGTCAACCAACTTGTTTAAAACTTCTAAAAGCACTCTGATATCTTCAAAGTGAAGGCCCGTAGTAGGTTCATCCAGAATATAAACAGTTTTACCGGTATCTTTTTTAGCCAATTCCGACGACAGCTTTACCCGTTGCGATTCACCTCCGGAGAGCGTGGTGGAAGGTTGTCCAAGTTTGATATATCCCAATCCAACCTGTTGCAACATTTTTAGTTTTGGTACCAGCGAAGGAATGCTTTCAAAAAAATCAACGGCCTGGTTAATGGTTAAATTGAGTACATCGCTTATTGATTTACCTTTGAAACGAACTTCCAATGTTTCACGATTGTAACGCTTGCCACCGCAGTCGGGGCATTCAACCAACACGTCGGGTAAAAAGTTCATCTCAATAACCTGTGCGCCGCCACCTTTACAGGTTTCGCAGCGGCCACCGGTTACATTAAATGAGAAACGACCCGGTTTATAATCCCTTATTTTTGCTTCGGGTAGTTCCGAGAACAACTTTCGAATATCATCAAACAATTTGGTGTAGGTTGCAGGATTAGAGCGAGGTGTGCGTCCCAGTGGCGATTGGTCAACATCCACAACTTTATCAATATATTCAAGCCCTGTAACTTCTGAATATGGCAGCGGGTCTTTAATGGCATTGTAAACATGACGGTTTAAAATAGGGTAGAGGGTTTCGTTTATTAGGGTTGATTTGCCGCTTCCCGAAACGCCGGTTATGCAGATGAGTTTTCCCAGTGGA
>CAZFTD010000157.1:0-8487 GCA_964521525.1 uncultured Marinilabiliaceae bacterium
ATAATAAAGGTAAAAAGTTGTTCATATCCAATATAGATAAATAGGGCTTGGTAAGGTTAGCCAAATTAAAAAAAAACGCAACATGTAACAAATGTTACAAAAAAAGAGTTTATACTCCCCTATTTTTGTTATCATGGTTTAATCAATTTACAGATTAATAAAAATTTGATAATATGCTTAGAGAAGTTGTAAAAATAGATGAAACATTGTGCGATGGTTGCGGATTATGTATTCCCAACTGCCACGAAGGTGCACTGCAAATGATTGATGGAAAAGCCAGATTGATAAGCGATTTATTATGCGATGGTCTTGGGGCTTGTCTGGGTCATTGCCCACAAGGCGCCATTACCATAGAAAAGCGTGAAGCAGAGCCTTACGACGAGGTTAAGGTGGTACAACTGATTATTCCACAAGGTAAAAACACAGTTATTGCACACTTAAAACACTTACGCGACCATAATGAAACTGCTTTTATGCAGCAGGCCATGCAATATATGAAATCGGTTCGCGACACCTTACCATTTAATCTTGATGAAATTATCCATGAAATGCATAAACCAGAAGTATCTATGATGAATCATGCCCATGGAGGCGGCTGCCCGGGTTCAGCCGAACGTTCCATTAAAAAACCAGTAGCTCCGGCTTTTGTTCAGGTACAAAATTCTAATACCTCAGAACTACAGCAATGGCCGGTGCAGTTACATCTTATCAATCCTGCATCATCGCTGTTTCATAACACCGATATGGTTTTGGCTGCCGATTGTGCTGCCTTTGCCATGGGCGATTTTCACCAGAGGGTTTTAAAAGGAAAAACTCTTGCCATTGCTTGTCCCAAATTAGACCAGGGGCAGGAAATATATGTGAGTAAATTGATTCGCCTCATTGAGGAAGCGCGTATTAATACACTTACCGTCGTAATTATGGAGGTGCCATGCTGCGGGGGGTTATTACAGATGGCCAAAAACGCAGTGAACCAAAGCAACAGAAAAATTCCGGTAAAATTGATGGTTGTATCTACAGATGGTGGAGTTTTGAAAGAAGATTGGGTATAAAACCCCCAGCTTATTTTATCGGCATTACCTCTGATTACCTTTTATTGGGTTTCAGAGGTTTTATAAGTTGGAATAGACTAACTCTGTTAATTAAGGTTCATTTTAATAAATTAAGATTGAATATAAATAACTGATAGTACAATTTTATCCTTTTATAAATAACAGTATTTTATTAACTTAACGAAATTAAACCCATAAACCATGAAAATTCCGATACTCCGTTGGTTAATCCCTCCCGACCGCTGGAAGCTACCGGTTATTGTGCTGCTTGGAATATTTGGCGGCTTGGGGCTGTTTGTTTTCCATCTGGCAAAAGTTCCCTCCTATTTGTCGGACAACCCCCAAACCTGCGTTAATTGCCATATAATGGCCCCTCAATACGCTACCTGGAGCCATAGTTCACACAGAGAATGGGCCAGTTGTAACGATTGCCATGTGCCACACAACAACATTTTTAACCATTACTGGTTTAAAGCCAACGATGGTTTGCGGCATTCTTACATGTTTACCTTCAGACTGGAGCCTCAGGTTATTTTTATTAAGCAGGCTGGCAAAGATGCAGTTCAGCAAAATTGTATCCGCTGTCATACCGAACTCATAACCGATACAAAATTGACTACCATGCGGCCCGATTTTCATGCCAATATCAGTGACCGTTATTGCACCGATTGTCACCGTGAAATTCCACATGGCCGGGTTAACAGTCTTTCGAGTGTTCCATATGCCCGGGTGCCGGTACCTGAAAGTCCTGTACCTGCATGGCTGAAAAATATTATCAAATAATCCAAATCCCATTTACATATGAAGCCAATAAGTGAACTCATAAAAGAAAAACCCTGGCTTGGCTGGGCAATTTTTTTCGCCACCATGGTTGTTGTTTTTGTTCTTGGCCTTTTTGCCTCTTCAATTATAGAGCGAAGAGCAGAAGCCGTTTTCGCTTACACGCCACAGGTAAAACACAGCCAGTTTGAACCCCGTAATGAAGTTTGGGGACAAAATTTTCCCCGGCAGTACCAATCGTATATGCGCACCGCAGATACTACTTTTGCCAGTAAACACAACAGTGCCGGGCTGGTAGATGCCCTGGAGGATGACCCACGGATGGTTATTCTTTGGGCAGGATACGCATTTTCAAGGGATTACAACCAACCCCGAGGCCACTATTACTCGGTAAAAGATGTTTACAACACCTTACGGGTTGGCGCTCCAATGGACGGGAAACCCAGCTTTCAGCCCAATACCTGCTGGACATGCAAAAGTCCTGATGTACCCCGTTTAATGAACGAACTGGGTGTGGCTGAATTTTACCGCGGCTCGTGGGACACCAAAGGAACCGAAGTGGTTAACCACATTGGGTGTGGCGACTGCCACGATGCAGAAACCATGAACCTGCACATTACTCGCCCGGCCTTGGTAGAAGCATTTGAGCGACAAGGTAAAGACATTACCAAAGCATCGCATCAGGAAATGCGCAGTTTGGTTTGTGCACAATGCCATGTTGAGTACTATTTCAATAAAAAAGTAGTAGAAGATGTTAACTATTTAACGTTCCCCTGGGATTTAGGAATGACTGTGGACGACATGGAGCAATACTACGACAATATTGGCTTTGCCGATTGGACACACACCCTGAGTAAGGCCCCAATGCTTAAAGCACAACACCCCGATTACGAAGTATATGCTACCGGCATTCATGCACAAAGAGGCGTGTCATGTGCCGATTGCCACATGCCCTATAAAAGCGAAGGCGGACAGAAATTCACCGACCACCATATTCAAAGTCCTTTGAACAATGTAGCCAATTCGTGCCAGGTGTGCCATCGTGAAGAAACAGCTAAGCTGGTTCAAAATGTTTACGACCGGCAGGATAAGATAAAGCAAATAAGGCTTCTATTGGAAGATCAATTGGTAAAAGCTCATTTGGAAGCCAAAGTAGCCTGGGACAAGGGTGCCACAGAAGAGCAGATGAAAGATATACTAACCCATATTCGCCATGCACAATGGCGTTGGGATTATGCTGCCGCAGGCCATGGCAACTCGTTCCACAACCCCTTGGAAACCGGGCGGGTTATCTCCACTGGGATGGATAAAGTTCAGGAAGCCAGAATTAAATTAGCACGCTTACTGGCTGGCTTAGGGTACAATCAGGAGATTGATTATCCGGATGTATCCACAAAAGCAAAGGCACAAGCTTACATTGGGTTAGACATGGCTACAATGAATCAGGAAAAACAACAGTTTTTGAGAAAGGTAATTCCAGGATGGCTGGAGGTTGCCAAGCAGCGCGAATCCACATACATGATAACTAAACAATAACTGTTCGCAACGCTTAAAAACCTGATTATATTTGTAATACTTTATAATAATAAAACCCCAACGATTTGGAATTATTGGGGTTTTATTGTTCATTTTTTATGACAAACAAAAATTGTTGTAAGTAGTATTAATTCAAAATTTCACGTTTAATAAAGGATACTTCCTTAAAACTATTGGATATGGCAAAAATATCATATCCGTAGTTGTTCAGTTTTCTAATAGCGGCAATTGTTTTCTCTTTTCCATCGGGGATAAAACGATAATGAAATTCTATTAAAATTTGGTCAATCCTTAAACCTGAATTTAAAATAGAATCCAATACTTCATACTCAAACCCTTCAATATCGATTTTAAGAATATCTATTTTATCATGTTTCAGTTTTTGGGCAATATCTGATAAGGTACTCATTTTAACCATTATAAATTCATCCTGCGATACATTAGAATGATTTATTATGCTTCCCGATACAAACTTGGAATTTTTAGGTAAGAAAAATTTGGTAAGGCCAGAGATACTACTAATACCACAATCAACAAATTCAAACCCCTTTGGCAGAGGTTGTTTATGAACCCACTGCACCGACTTTGGAGTTGGATCGAAGGCATAAACAGTACAACCATATTTAGAAATTAAATCAGAACTAAAAGAAATATCACATCCAATTCCAAAGGAGTAAACAATTGATTGCTGATTTAAAAATTTGTCACAGACAAAAAAACCTCCGTAATCATTTCCCAACCAGGTATGCTGACATTTGATGCTGCTTTTTATAAATCTTCCTTCTTTAAAAAGTTTAAGGTAATGGTATTTTGCACTTTTTATCACACCTATTGACTTTATGCCCATATCAATAAAGAATTTAAAATCAAATATACCTTCTAATCCGGTAATAAGCTAATCCAAACCACTCTCTAAAAAGTATATCCCATCCCGATAAAGCTCCCAGAGAAGGAACTAAAATTTCTCCAGGAGTAATTCTTCGCATGGGACGCATGAAATCGGTGTTAACAGGTGTTACTTTAAAGCCTTGCTTTTCGAAGCAACGACGCGCCCTTGGCATATGCCAGGCCGATGTAACCAGACAGATATTGAGTGGTAAGCCTTCCTTCTCAAATATAAGCCGTGTTTGCAGAGCATTTTCGTAAGTATTGCGCGATATAGAATCAACCATTAGAATGTTCTCCTCCAACCCCATATCTATTAAAAAATCAGCCAAATAAGCACTTTCAGGCCGGTAATCATAAATAAGACTGGCATTTCCTCCTGAAATAATAATTTTCTCAACCGGATTTTGTTTAGCCACCATCAAAGCCTGCATTAACCGGTCGCTGCTTTGAGAAAACCGAATTCTCCCCGATTCTTCGTGCATGGCACTTATGCCACCTAAAACAACCACATATTTGCAACGAACATCATTTTCAGGTAACGCAACCGGGGCATTCTCCCACCCCGAAATGGCCCACCGGAATAATAGCGGATTACTAAAAACTAATAATAAAATGAGCGCAGAATAAAGTAATTTCCTCCGCATCCGATGGAAAAACAAAGCCATAAGGGCAAGAAGCAGTATCAAATTAAAAGGGGAGAATAAAAAAGAAAGAATTTTGGATACAATGTACATAGCCTGTTTTGAAACTGTTTAGTTATTATTTGATGCAAAACCGGAGTTGAAATAAGATAAAAATACAGCCACCCTCTCAATTGCCATTTCTGGCCTATCAGCAAAAAAAAATATCGCTGCCCGGCAGCTTTTTTAACTTTGGGGCAGCGATTTTTAAATTATCAAAACACTACATGTAATCTTTGCCGTAATTCTCCATAATAAAGTCAATATCCTTATCGCCCCGGCCACTTAAATTTACCAGAATTGAAGTTTGCGGGTGTTTTTGTGCCAGTTTTAATGCATAAGCCACTGCATGTGAACTTTCAAGAGCCGGAATAATACCTTCTAAACGACTTAACTCAAAAAAAGCATCGATGGTTTCTTTATCCGATACAACATCGTAAATAACGCGTCCCAAGTCTTTAAGCATGCTATGCTCAGGCCCAACACCAGGGTAATCCAAACCGCTGGCAACAGAATAAACAGGGCTGGGTTCACCCTTATCGTCTTGCAACAGGTAGCACTTAAATCCATGAATTACACCGGGTTTTCCAAGAGTCATGGTGGCAGCATGGTCGCCATTTTTGAGTGACCTTCCACCCGGTTCAACACCGTAAATGGTACACTCTTCATCGTCGAGGAAAGCCGAAAACAATCCCATGGCATTGCTACCACCTCCCACACAAGCCACAACGTTATCGGGCAATTCACCGGTCATTTCATAAAACTGCTCGCGAGCTTCAATGCCCACAACGCGCTGAAAATCGCGAACCATCATTGGGAATGGATGCGGCCCTACCACCGAACCAATACAATAGATTGTATTTATGGGATCTTGCAGATAAGCCTGAAAAGCGGAGTCAACAGCTTCTTTAAGCGTTTTTAAGCCATGCGATACGGGTACCACTTTTGCACCTAAAATCTTCATGCGCACCACGTTAGGATGCTCCTTGGCAATATCAACCTCGCCCATGTGAATTTCACACTCGAGACCAAAATAAGCGGCTGCAGTAGCCAAGGCCACACCATGTTGCCCGGCACCGGTTTCGGCAATAAGTTTCTTTTTTCCAAGATATTTTGCCAACAGCGCTTCGCCCATACAATGGTTGAGTTTATGAGCGCCGGTATGGTTCAAATCTTCACGTTTAAGATAGATACGGCCTCCGTACTTCTCTGATAAGCGGTTACAATAATAAACAGGCGTAGGCCGTCCCTGATAATGCTTGCGAATACTTCTCAGCTCCGAAATAAAATTATGCGATTTACTGATGGTAAAATAAGCGTCGTTAATTTTCTTCATTTCCGACTCCAGCACGGGGGGAATAAAAGCACCGCCATACTCTTTGTAAAAGCCATCTTTGGATGGATACTTCTTAAAATAGTTTTCAGACATATTTATAAAATTTTGGGTTCTAATCAATTAATAATATCCCATCAGAAAAAACAAGGCAATGATTCAAAATTTATCGAGCATTTTTTTTGAATAATGGTAAAATTAAAAATTAAAACAGAAACCTCCCATTTTGTAATAGATTTTTATCTAAAATTTCTAATAGTGATTATTCTGTCACAAGTCTCCTCAAAAAAAAGAAGGTCACACCTTAGCGCAACCTTCCTTCCTTTCATGAATATGAAAACTACTTCTCAAGTTCTTTCCATACCAAGGCACTTGCACCAACAATAGCAGCATCGCCGGCACTCAGTTTTGAAGGCAGTACTTTAATTTTATTTTTAAAGATAGGAAGTAGGTGCGCTTCCATACTGTCGATGGTAGGTTTAAAAATGAAATCTCCGGCGGCTGTGGGACCTCCAAAAAGGAAAATGGCCTCAGGCGAAAGATGATGCACGGTATCGGCCAATCCTTGTCCTAGATACTTTCCGGTAAGCTCAAACACTTCCAAAGCGATTTTATCTCCCTTCACAGCTGCATCGTAAATCATTTTCGAATTTAATTCATTAAACGATTTATCGGCCAAAAGACTATCAGTAGCATTGTAATGGGCCATCAGTTCAAAAGCGGTACGTTTCATACCAGGCGCTGAGCAATAAGCTTCGAGATGCCCGCGAGCACCGCAACCACACATGCGACCATTGGGAATCAATGTTGTATGACCACATTCTCCGGCAAAACCATCGTGACCATATACCAAATCACCATTCACTACCACGCCGCTTCCTACACCTGTACCCAGAGTGTACATAACAAAATTTTTCATCCCCTTGGCGCCACCGTATACCATTTCACCAATAGCCGCTGCATTGGCATCGTTGGTTAAAGCCAGGTACTTATACTCAGGAAACTGAGCCTTTAACAAATCAACCAAACGAATAACACCTTTAAATGAAAGGTTTGGTGCATATTCGATGGTTCCATTGTAGTAGTTACCATTGGGAGCCCCAATGCCAATACCCAATACTTCCGACTCAGGGTTCAGTAAGGTAACTGATTTAATCATTTCACGAACGGCAGCAGCCAAATCTTTCACATACTGGTTAATATCGCCATGTGAAGGCGTATCAATACCGCCCTTAACCAAAACATTACCACCTTCATCAACCACGCCAATTGCGGTATTGGTGCCACCAATGTCAATTCCAATTGCAAACTTCTTCATAATATTTCTTTATTAATTGGTTGCAAAGAATACTCTTTGCCCCAGATTATTTAACGATGTGTTTTTGAATATAAAAAACCCATCACTTTTTTATACCAAAGCGATGGGTTTAAATGTATTATTTGAATTACGCTCTTCTGATTTTACTACCCTTTACAGCAAAGAAGAAGATGTAAAGATAACAGATGGCCGGAACAATATAGGCATACGTATAACCATAATTATCGGCAATTGAACCCATAAGCGGCGGTATGACGGCGCCACCTACAATTAAGGCATTGATGATGCCCGAAGCCGATGCTAACTCTCCACCTTTAAGATCTTTAACTGCAAGCGCAAAGATATTTGGGAACATTATAGAATTGAACAATCCTATTGATACTACAGTCCATAATGCCACGTGGCCCTGAGTAAATGTAGTAACCAATCCAAGAACACCTGCAACCAGTGCAAAAATACCTAACGAACGGGCTGGTTGACCTTTACCAACAAGCATAAAGATAAAGTTAACCAAAGCAATTCCGGTAAAGATAGCACCGATTTTCCAGTTCCAATCGGTAACGAAAGCACCTGAAATAAAGGCAAGAATCAACACAAAAAAAGAATAAATGTACTTTTTAGACTGTTGCGCATCAGAAAACATAATGGAACCAAAGAAACGTCCCACCATAGCTCCGCCCCAATAAATAGCTGCATAGGTTGAAGCCTCTTCGGCTGATATGCCTAAAGAGCCCTGGCGTAAATAATTCACCAATAATCCGGCGTTACCAACCTCTGCACCTACATAGCAGAAAATACCAAAAGCTCCTAGAAGTACATGAGGATATTTGTAAATACTACCACTCTCTTTCCCTTTGCTGGTTGCAATTACAGGCAATTTTATTAAGAACAATAAAACCG
>CAZFTD010000158.1:0-8479 GCA_964521525.1 uncultured Marinilabiliaceae bacterium
AAAGGTACGGTTACGACTGAATTGTGAGTAACAGGTAACCAACAGGTCGCCCAGGTAGGCAGAACTTTTTATGTCGCGGGTAATGGGATGAACCGTGTCAACAAACCGTTTGATTTCCTGAATGGCATTTGAAATAAGCACAGCCTGAAAATTGTCGCCATAACCCAATCCATGGCAAATTCCTGATGCAATGGCCATTACATTTTTAAGCACTGCAGCATATTCGGTGCCGTAAATATCGTCGGTTACAGTGGTTTTAATAAAATTGCATTGCAACTTTGACGCAAACTGCCTAGCCTGTTTAACATCCTGACAGGCGATGGTGAGGTACGATAAACGTTCCAGAGCCACTTCCTCGGCATGACAGGGGCCTGAAATAACGCCAAAATGGTTAAGTGGCACATGATGAACCTTATGGAAATAACTGCCCATAATCAGGTTTCCATCGGGTACAAGGCCTTTTATGGCAGAAACAACAAATTTATTTTTGAGCGATACCTTAAGAGGTGCCAGAATATCGGTCAAAAATGCCGAGGGATTGGCAAAAATTAAAGCATCTGAATGCTCAACAATCTCATTAATATCTGAGTAAAAAGTAATCTGGTCAACATCGAATGATACCGATGTGAGGTAATTTGGATTATGCCGTACCCTTTTGAACTTCTCAATTTGCTCCGGATTCCGGAAAAACCAATTGATGTGTTCTTCATTGTTCAGAACCATTTTAGCGATGGCTGTTGCCCAGCTTCCACTTCCAATGATACCAACTTTCGACGTTGTTACGTCCATACTGATTTGTTTTGATGCAACTATTCAGGCTTCGATAGCCAACCTGCCACTTCTTCCTTGGTAGGATTGGTTAAACCCATCTTGTGTTTCTTATTCAATCCGCATAAATCCTGATGCAATTTATTTGGATTAGCCTTAAGCAAGTCATCAATTTTAGAGTAACCTGCCTTCTGAACCACCGGAATCCACTCTTCAGAAATTCCTAATTCCAGAAATTTTTCCGGGCCATCTTTCTCTTTCTTCTTTTCGGGGCGCATTTGTGGGAAAAACAGAACCTCCTGAATAGAAGCCTGGTTGGTCATAAACATGGTTAAGCGGTCAATGCCAATACCCATCCCCGATGTTGGAGGCATCCCGTATTCGAGTGAGCGTACAAAATCCTGATCAATAAACATTGCCTCATCATCGCCTTTTTCAGATAATCGCAATTGATCCTGAAAGCGTTCAAGTTGGTCAATAGGGTCGTTGAGTTCACTATAGGCATTGGCCAGTTCTTTTCCGTTCACCATCAGTTCAAAACGCTCGGTTAATTCCGGATTGTTGCGGTGCTTTTTACACAATGGCGACATTTCAACCGGATAATCGATAATAAATGTGGGTTGTATATAATTATGCTCACACTTTTCTCCAAAAATGGCATCAATCAGCTTCCCTTTACCCATCGACTTGTCAACATCAATTTCCAGTTTTTGACAAACCTCGCGCAACTCGTCTTCATTCATTCCTGAAATGTCGAAGCCGGTATGCTCTTTTATGGCGTCAATCATGGTTACCCGTTTAAACGGACGCTTGTAGTCAATTACATGATCGCCAAAAGGAACCTTTGTGGTGCCATGAAGCTCCAGTGCCACACGTTCAATCATCTCTTCGGTAAAGGCCATCATCCATTTGTAGTCTTTGTAAGCTACATAAATTTCCATAACGGTAAATTCCGGATTATGCGTGCGGTCCATGCCTTCATTGCGAAAATCTTTGGCAAACTCGTATACCCCATCAAACCCTCCAACAATGAGTCGTTTCAGATATAACTCGTTGGCAATACGCAAATAGAGCGGAATATTTAAAGCATTGTGATGAGTTATGAACGGCCGTGCAGTGGCTCCCCCTGGAATGGCCTGCAATATGGGCGTTTCAACTTCGAGGTAACCCCGTTCGTTAAAGAAATTCCGCATGGTATTAATGATGCGGGTGCGCTTCAGGAAAATATCCTTAACATGGTCGTTCACAATCAGGTCAACATATCTTTGGCGGTAGCGCTGTTCCGGATCGGTAAAGGCATCGTAAATAACGCCATCTTTCTCCTTTACAATAGGTAACGGACGCAGCGATTTCGACAGAATTTTTAAATCAGTAACATGAACAGATATTTCGCCGGTCTGAGTTTTAAATACATGTCCCTGAACCCCAACAATATCACCAATATCAAGCAAACGCTTAAAAACAGTATTGTACAGTGTTTTATCCTCACCGTGACAAATATCATCGCGCCTCAAATAAATCTGAATACGCCCCTGTTGGTCTTTAATTTCGGCAAATGATGCACTGCCCATTATACGGCGGCTCATAATACGGCCGGCTATTGTAATGCTTTTAAAGTTGTCGGGGTTATCCTCAAAATTTGCAATAATATCCTGAGAGTAATGGGTTACTTTATATTCATCGGCGGGATAAGCATTAATGCCAAGTTTTTCAAGTTCTTTAAGGCTTTCGCGACGTATCTGTTCCTGTTCGCTTAATTCAAGTTGACTCATGGTTTCTGTATATAAATCAATTTTTTGGTGTCGGCATATTGAAGTAAAAATCAGCGCAAAGATATATAATAAACCTTTAAAAAGAGGAATTGGGGTTTAATGCTGTTTGAACTTTATACAAATTACGGCGTTAATTTTTTCTGATGCAACGAGATTTTCTTTATTTCTTTGTAAATCCTTAATAGGTTTCTGAAAGATTTTAAATTATGGTTAAAATAGTAAATAGGGTTTCTAAACCCGACTGGTTAAAAATACAATTGCCCAACACATCGGAATACAACTGGATGCACAAAACCATCCGCGACCATAAACTGCACACCATCTGCACCAGCGGAAAATGCCCCAATGCAGCTGAATGCTGGGGCAACGGCACTGCCACATTTATGATTTTGGGCGACATCTGTACCCGGGCCTGTAAATTTTGCAATGTTAAAACCGGAAAACCCGGGCCTGTTGATTTAAAAGAGCCTCTGCGAATAGCCCGTTCCATTCAAATAATGAAGCTGAAACATGCAGTCATTACTTCGGTTGACCGGGATGATTTGGAAGATGGCGGTGCCGGAATTTGGGTAGAAACCATTCAAAAAGTAAAAGAATTGAATCCGGGCATTACCATGGAAGTTCTTATTCCTGATTTTCAGGGCAAAAAACATCTTATTCAACAGGTAATTGATGCCAAACCGGAAGTAATAAGCCATAATATTGAAACCGTACGCCGATTAACGCCGGTAATCCGCTCAAGGGCCAGATACGATGTAAGCTTATCGGTGCTGAAATATATTTCAGAGGCCGGAGTGGTAGCCAAATCGGGGGTTATGCTTGGTTTGGGTGAAACCGACAGTGAGGTGCTGGAGAGCATGGACGATTTACTCTCGGTTGGCGTAAAAGTAATGACCATTGGCCAGTATCTTCAGCCATCGGTTAATCATTTACCGGTTCACGAATATGTTACACCCGATAAATTCAGGTTCCTGGAGCAGGAAGGCTTGAAAAAAGGGTTTAAATTTGTTGAGAGCGGCCCGTTGGTAAGGTCGTCGTACCATGCCGAAAAGCACATTAATGCACTCAAGTAATGAATATAAGTATGAATAGTAAAACCCTTTTTTCCAATCTTGGATTAATTGATTATAAAGAAGCCTGGGATTTTCAGGAACAAAAATTTGAAGAGGTGGTTGCCGCCAAATTAAAAAAGCGAGAAAACCCGCAATCCATAACCGATACGCTTCATCATCTGATATTTTGTGAACACCCGCATGTTTACACTCTGGGGAAAAATGGCGAACAGACCAATTTGCTGATAACCGACGACCTGCTGAAAAAAATAGGCGCTACTTTTTATAAAATAAACAGGGGCGGCGATATTACCTATCACGGACCCGGCCAAATTGTGGGCTATCCCATTTTCGACCTGGAAGAAATGGGCCTAGGCATTAAAGAATACATTCATAATCTGGAAGAGGCCATTATTCTGACTCTGGCAGAACTAGGCATTGCAAGTTCGCGACTTGATGGAGCAACCGGCGTTTGGCTCGATGCCAGTGATACTGCCAAAGCCCGAAAAATATGTGCCATAGGGGTGCGGGCCAGCCGCTTTGTTTCCATGCATGGATTTGCCCTGAATGTAAATACCAATCTGGATTATTTCCGTTACATCAATCCATGTGGATTTATCGATAAAGGCGTTACTTCAATAGCCCTTGAACTTGGAAACGAGCAATCGTTGCCGCTAATTGAATCCTTATTATTAAAACACATACAGCAGGTGTTTAATTTAAATTTATTGAACAACCGATGATTTAAAAGTCTGAGATTTTCATAAAGGTTTCAATACATTTTTTTAAAGATTTGTTCAATTTTTCATGTAATGAGAACCATCCTTATGGTTTAAAAAATGTATCTTTGTAAAACAGCAGCGACAGAACTATTTAATAGTCAGCATTTTTAAATTAGGAGGACAACCTCCTTTTTTTGACTCCATAAATCAATCGGCGTCAAACACAATTTGAACGATGGAAAAAAGGTGGAATATAAAATCGCCGGCAAAAGCCGAAATTGTTGCACGATTAAGTCAGGAACTGAACATTGATGAAATATTGGCCGAACTTTTAGTGCAAAGGGGTGTGACCAATTTTGATGAAGCCAAATCATTTTTCCGCCCTTCCATAGCCGATTTGCACAATCCGTTTTTAATGAAGGATATGGACAAAGCCGTTGCCCGGTTGCAATCGGCTATCCGAAACGGCGAAAAGGTAATGGTTTACGGCGATTATGATGTGGATGGAACCACTTCGGTGGCCCTGGTTTATTCGTTTTTAAGGCATTATTACTCAAATCTTGAATTTTATATCCCCGACCGCTATAAGGAAGGCTATGGCGTATCACAAAAGGGAATTGATTTTGCAGCCGATTCAAACTGCCGCCTGATTATTGCCCTCGATTGCGGCGTTAAAGCCGTTGAAAAAGTTGCATATGCCCGTAAACATGGCATCGATTTCATCATTTGCGACCACCATACACCCGGCGATACACTACCCGAAGCCGTTGCTTGCCTGGATCCAAAACGACCCGACTGCCCGTATCCCGATAAGAATCTTTCTGGCTGTGGCGTTGGCTTTAAATTTTTACAGGCATTCTGCCAAAAACAGGGAATTTCCGAGGAGCCTCTTTATCAATACCTCGATTTGGTAGCAGTAAGCATAGCATCTGATATTGTACCCATTACAGGCGAAAATCGAACTCTGGCAGCTCTTGGGTTAGAAAAACTAAATAAAAATCCACTTACCGGTTTAAAAAGTATTATTCAGGTGGCCAATATGGAGGGCCGTGAGTTTCTTATCAGTGATATTGTTTTTAAAATTGGGCCCCGCATTAACGCCGCCGGCCGTATCGAATCGGGCCGCGATGCAGTGGAATTACTTATTAGTGAGGACGAATCACTGGCCCAGAAAATGAGCAACGATATCAATGTATGTAACGAAACACGTAAAGACCTGGACCGCATCATAACGCAGGAAGCTCTGGACATGATTGCCGGTAACGAAACACTTAAAAACAGGAAAAGCACGGTTTTGTATAACCCTGAATGGCATAAAGGCGTTATTGGAATTGTAGCATCCCGATTAACCGAAAATTATTACAGACCCACAGTTATATTAACTCAAAGTCAGGGTAAAGCAACCGGTTCGGCACGCTCGGTAGATGAGTTTGATTTGTATAAAGCTATTGATGCATGCTCCGACCTGCTTGAGAATTTTGGCGGACACATGTTTGCTGCCGGATTAACTATGAAAGTTGAAAATATTCCGCTCTTTATGGAGCGGTTTGAAAAAGTTGTTTCGGAGAATATTCTGCCACACCAACTCATTCCTCAAATTGAAATTGATGCTGAAATTATGCTCCGGCATATAACACCAAAGTTTTACCGAATTCTGAAACAATTTACGCCATTTGGGCCAGGCAACATGAAACCGGTTTTTGTTACCCGAAATGTATTTGATTATGGAACCAGCAAATTGGTTGGCAAAGACCGTGAGCACCTTAAACTCGAACTTATTGAAGAACATTCCGGCTCTATTGTACAAGGCATAGGCTTCTCCATGGGAAACTTTATTGACCAGATAAAAACCGGACAGCCATTTGATGTTTGTTACACCATCGAGGAAAATGTATATAATGGCAATACAACATTACAAATAATGGTAAAAGATATCCGCTTCAATGCATGAGATGCTATCATTAAATACCTACTCTTGCAATTTTCTGCCTTTTCTTTTACCAACCCCAATGGCAAGTATAGCCCCGGCAAGTACCAAAACAGCCCCAACATAGGCAAGTGGGGCCATTGGAGGCGACACAAACCAATGAACATCAAGCCAAAGTAGAATTTCCAATATTATAAAGGTGATAATTGGATTTAAAGTAATAATAATGCTGATGCGATTGGCTTCGGTATACTTTAATGCCATAGATAAAGCGCCATAGGCAATGATGGTGTTAAATGCCAGAAATAACAACAGCAACCAAACTCCAATGGAATGCGGAGCAAACAAAACTTTAAAATCGGCAAATGGCAAATACATCAACATCGGCAATCCATAAAGAATAAGATTAATCTGGGAAGGCTCAATTTTTCGAACCAGAATTTTATTCAATATGGCATAACCTGTCCACGACCAGGCACCTATCAGTGTCCACACAACCCCAGTTTGAAAGGCTTTGCCACCATAACTTACCCCGGTTAACTGATGGTAGTAGAAGAATACAAAACCAGTAAAAGCAATTATAAAACCAGCCAGTCGTATAGGTGTAACCGTTTCCCTGAAAAACAAAAAACCAACCAAAGCCAGCGTTATAGCCCCGGCCTGTATAATTACCTGCGAAACAGCAGGGCCGGCATAATGTATGCCTTGCATAAAACCAATAAAGTTTATACCAAGCAATAAACCCGCCAGCATTAAAAGTAAAGGAGGCTTGCGAAGGATAAGCAGCGACCGTGGACTCTTAATCAGAAAGTATAAAACCAGAAATATAAAGGATACAGTAAACCGCCACCAAACAATGGTATAAGAATCAACAAAATTTAACGCCACTTTTAAAGCAATGGCCAGCAGTCCCCACATTAACGCGCAAGTAACTGCTAAGAGCAGTCCTTTAGTTGAATCCGACATGATATTATTAATAAAACGGGGTCAATAGCTTCCGGTTCCGAACCGAATAGCCCCCTTCTTTTCACAGTTCTTAAAAATTGTTTGGTACAAAAATACAATTGCCTTTACAATATTATATCACAAATCAACTATATTTGTGCAAACTTAATTAAAGCCGCTGATTATGAGAAAATACTTTATGCCTCAAACCCTTGTCCTTGTGTTAATGGCCATCATTATGGGTATTCCTGCCTGTAAAATGGGAAGAAAATCATCAGGAAACGACAGTGCCACATCTGGCGAACTTGATAAAGCCCGCGTTGAAAAGGATGTACGTGAATTTGTTTATCCGCTTCCTACTTCTTTTGAAGTTACCGAAATGCTCAATCGAATTGGTGCAGCTTATATTCTCACCCTTACCAATCCAGTAGCCAATGTTGAAAAATATCTCACCGAAAAAAGCAAAGCCATTAACTTAGGCATTTACGGTGCCGACCTAAGTTATGCCAGTACATACAACCAAAAACAGGAAGTTATTAGTTTTATGGATGTATCAAAAAAGCTGATTGATGCGCTTAACATCTCTGGCGCCATAAGCCCCGACATAGTGGAACAGGTTGAAGCCAATCAGGACGACAAGGATAAACTGGTTGAAATTATTACCAACAGTTTTTATGACACTTATGAATATCTGAACCGTAGCGACCGTGGTTCGGTGTCCATGCTCGTTTTGGCCGGAAGTTGGGTTGAAGCGCTCTACATTTCAACACACATTTCGCAGGACACCTATAATAATAAAGAAATGGTGAAAATTGTGATGGATCAGAAATCTTCGCTTAACAAGCTGGTTTCGCTTATGGAGATAGTTAAAGACAATGCTGCTGTTGCCGAAACTTTAAGCCTGTTAGCCAACATCCATGCCATTTATAACTCCATTGAAGACGGCGCCATTACAAAAAATCAGATGGATGCCATAATCAAAGAAATTAATGTAGTTAGAACCAAAATGGTAGAATAACCACAAAAGATTTGAACTCATATTCTATAACAAAAGGCTGTTTCAAAAGAGACAGCCTTTTTAGTTGATTATAACCGAAGTGTTTTAATTATTGACCAGAAACCTAATTCTGGATAACAGAAAGAACCTGTTGAGAATTTTATCAAGATTTGTAGACGTATAGACCTGCCTGCCGGTAGGCTGGTAAGTATAGAAAGAAGATAAGACATCTAATAAAAACTAACACTATTGTCCGATAAAAAATCCATTCTTCGTTTAAGTGCTCAAGCCGCACG
>CAZFTD010000159.1:0-8212 GCA_964521525.1 uncultured Marinilabiliaceae bacterium
GCTTTTGGTGCCGAAGAGATGGGATTATTGGGTTCGAGATATTTTGTTGATAATCCTCCTGTGCCTGCATCATCCATAAAAGCCATGCTCAATTTTGATATGGTTGGCAGGCTCGACACCCTTCGAAACTTATCTATTGGTGGCACGGCTACAGCACTGGAACTGGAATCGGTTATTGATAGTATTGCACAGCCATTTAATTTGCGCATCAGAAAAAACCCTGAAGGAACAGGCCCTTCCGACCATGCTTCATTTTATTTGAGAAAAATTCCTGTATTATTTTTCACAACAGGTGTTCATGATGATTACCATACCCCAAACGACAAAGCGCATCTGATCAACGAAGAAGGGCTCGAATCCATTATCCTACTATCCCACAGTCTTTTAAACAAGCTGGGAAACTCAAACCAATCGATAACCTTTAACGAAGTAGCATCGGCTCAGCCAACTGTTAACCGCAGAAGGCTAAAAGCAACACTGGGAGTGATTCCCGATTTTGCCTCACAGCAAAAAGGTGTGGGTGTTGATGGCGTGCGGCCCGGAGGCCCTGCCCATAAAGCAGGCCTGCAAAAAGGCGATGTAATTGTAGCTATTGATGGAAATACAATAGAGAACATTTATGAATATATGTTCCGGTTAGCCAAATACAGCCCAGGCGATCGAATCAGTGTCGACATTCGGCGAAATAATGAAATTATTGTATTTTTGATTGAATTATAGAAAATATCGAAGGTCTGTAAATCCATTATTCTGAAAAATATGTAATATGAAGTTATTTAAGTTTTTCCTTATTTGGTTTGTGGCAATAATTTTAACCTTAGCCACAAGCGTTTATCAACGGTTAACGGGGCCAACGCACCCCTTTAGAACAACCGTTACAATCGACAACGAACCAATTAAGCTGCGCCTCCTTCGCAGTCACGGTGGTGAAACAGATGCTCCATTGCTATTGCCCATTCAGGATAAAACTGTAACTGCCATCATCCACTACAAGCAATATCCTACAGTACAAAATTTTGTTACCGATACTTTTAAAATGGATGAGAAAGGGTTAACCTTTTACCTGCCCAACCAGCCACCTGCCGGAAAACTGCAATACCAGATTGATATTATCCATAACAATGAGACCATTAGTTTGCCTTCACAAATTATTCGTTTTAAAGGAGATGTGCCTGCCTTTTGGTTAATTCCACATGTACTGTTTATGTTTCTGGCAATTTTATTTAGTTTCTCAACCGGCATATCAGCCGCCTTCAACTTCCCGGTATTTAAAACCTATGCTTTATGGGCTGCTGTTTCATTCTTTATAGGGGGCTTAATTTTAGGGCCCATTGTTCAAAAAGCGGCATTTGGCGATTGGTGGACAGGCATTCCGTTTGGCTGGGACCTTACAGATAACAAAACATTGATAGCTGCAATATTCTGGGCTTTTGCCCTGTTTAAAAATCATCAGCAGCCATCGCGTAAGTGGACTATAACAGCCTGCATTGTAATGATATTGATATATGCCATACCACACAGCATGTTTGGTTCAGAACTTGACCATGAAACCGGCAAAGTTATTCAAGGCTTAATTTTAATGTTACCGGCTGGTATCAAGTAACTTTAGACATCCTTATTATTATCAAAAACTTACAGATGATCGGAATTATTATATAACTGATAATCTGTAATTAAAAAAGATTTATAAACTTTTTTTTAATAACCAAATAAGGTATTATTTTTACGGCTTAATAAAGTCCACTCAATGTTTTTTATAGGGCCATCGGCAAATATTTTACCCTATCTTCTTGTAATTCTTGTTTCGCTGGTGTATTACATCGAAGGCGGAACAAGGAAATCTTTGCCCATTATTACAGAGAAAAGCATTGAGGTTACAAATGAGAGAAATGCCGTTTTTGCTGACTATTATATCGACAACTATAATATAGATGACGATAAAACGGTAATCTATAATTTCGTTAAAGTTTCTCCTCTTCCGGAGTTACAGCCCTTTACAAATTACAGGCTTTTATTAATTCCCAATGGCCCTCACAGGGCTCCTCCCTGCAATTCTGCTATTATTATTGCTTAATGATGCTTTCCTTACAGAATTCATAACCAACAATTTAGCTTTAGAAAAATACGCCCAACGTATGGGTATTTTATGCTTTAGTGAACACTATTTTAATGATTGGCATCTCACTTTTATCAGAAAACGCTAATTCCTGATAATATTAACAATTAAAGCTAAATCGTTCCTTTTTAAGAACCCATTATTAAGCAAGATATTCAGAAATTATATACCTATTGTATCATTTTTACACTAATAAAATGTTGAAGCATATTATATTTACAACCTTTTTTTTAATACCAATTCTGGTATTATCGCAAAATCAAACACTTAGCGGACGTATTATTGATAGCAACAGTGAAAATCCCCTGCCGGGAGCTCACATCATGGTAGTGGGTACCACAGCTGGTACAGCAACCAATTCTGAAGGCCGCTTTACAATTGCGAATCTTCCGGCAAGAGCCATCACCATCAGGGTTTCGTTTTCAGGCTATTCTACAATAGTTACCGACCTTTTACTGCCATTAACGAACGAACTGGAAATAAAAATGGAACCGGTAGCATATGATATTAATCAGGTGGTAGTTACCGGAACCCGCAGTCCAAAATCTTTAAAAGAAACGCCGGTTTTAACCCAGGTAATATCCTCATCTACTTTGGAGACAGCCGACTTGCCAACCATTGAAACAGCATTGGAGCGCACTGTTCCGGGCATTGAGTTCTCGCATGGCGCTTACGGGCCTTCCATTCAAATGATGGGATTGCCTGGGAATTATGTCGTATTTCTGAAAGATGGCAATAAAATTGCCGGCGAAACCAACGGCAATATCGATTATAACAGGTTATCGACACAGGGAGCGGACCGCATAGAATTGGTTCGCGGTGCATCGTCGGTTTTATATGGTTCAAACGCCATGGCTGGAGTGGTAAACGTTATCTCAAAACCTCAAATTGAGCCCGTAAAACTTGATTTATTGACCCGCTATTCGAATTATAATACAGCTCTGATTGATGGTAACCTGGGCGTTAAGAACAATAATCTGGTAAGCCAATCGTCTTACCGGTTTTCGCATACCGATGGCTACGATTTAAATGACATTACAACCGATGGAAAAACGGTTGAGCGCACCACGTCCAACCAGTTTACCCAGAAATTTATATGGACTCCGCTCAAAAAGCTTGAGATGGAAGCCCGTGGTTCCGTGTTTGTTAACCACATGGAACAATCGTTAACAGCTCGAAACGATAAGGTTCATTCTGATTTGGATTATTCACTACGGTCGAAATTCTACTTTACCACCAAAACCAATATCGAAATCAACTGGCACGAAGATCGCTATAAAACTCATGAAAAAGAAGAATACAACCGATTGCTCCAATACGATAATCGTTATAAAAATTTAAGGGCCATCAGCAATATTGCCCTAACCGATAACAATATTATTACAAGTGGCGTTGAGTTCATTAGAGAAAAATTGGTAGCACCACGTAACAAGATTTTTTCGGAGAAAAACACCGACTGGGTTTTCTATGTTCAGGATGATGCCCGGATAACCAAATGGCTCTCGTTAACAGGTGGTATCCGCTATAATTACAATGTTGATTTTACCAACCATACCACGTGGCAATTATCAGCAATGACCAATTTCAATTGGTTAACCATTCGTGCAAATCTGGCCACCGGCTTTAAAACACCTACGCTGAAAGAACTGTATATGGATTACAGGATACCCACCGGATTCCCTATTACACTTAAAGGAAACCCAGAGCTTGAACCGGAAGAAAGTAAATACAGATCCATATCGGCTGAGGCAAATTTTAAGAAACTGAATCTTTCGGTTAATGTTTATCAAAACAACATTGACAAAATGATTACTGAAGTACAACTTCCTTTTAATCCTGCCAATCCCGGACTTCATTACGTTTATCAAAATGTTGATGAAGTAAAGGTATATGGTATTGATTTTCTGGCAAACTGGAAACCACGACAAGATATTCATGTGAGCGGTGGATACAGCTATTACAGTGCGCTTGACGAGGGTCAGGACCGTCAGTTGATTGGTAGCCGAAACCACACCGCCCGGCTTAACCTCGATTATTATATGCAACACACCTTGCAGCCAAAAATTTCTTTACAAGGCAGTTATTTTGGAGAAATTTACCGTACAATTATTGATGAAGAAAGTGGAGAAGAAACCAATGCCTGGCTGAATGGTTTTACTTTATGGAAAACAGTATTCTCGCTTAAACCCATCAAAAACATTACAATTAATTGTGGTGTAGATAATATTTTTGACTACACCGATAAAAAAACATTTGCCACATTCAGTCCCGGTAGAACATTTTTTGCAGGACTGAGGCTTTCGCTCTAATAAATAAAAATCCCCGGCAAAACCGGGGATTTTTATTTATATAAACTGTTCGTTAATCAATAGTTCGTTAAATAAAGATGCAAAATATTGATCTACAATATAATAGACATTATAAATATTTGTTTGAGTCCCTAATAATCAGCAACTTAATAGATTCTCCAATCTATAAAAAAGTTATGACTATCAGGAATCAAGAACCTCGCAAAGAGCTTATTAACAGCATATTAGAAACGCTACCAAACATCAATCAATGGAGGAGAGTGTTTGTTATTGAGACACTTATCCTATTTATGTTATGTCTATCCGTGGAAGGATTAACTTTCTTCAGCTTGCAAGATATGGAAAATATAAAGAACAAAGATATCGACAACAGTTTGAAAAGCGCTTTGATTATCTGGCATTCAATAAAGAGTTAATCCTTTCACAGGGAAGTGGACGTTACGCCATCGCTTTTGACCCAAGCTATGTGAGTAAATCTGGAAAAAAACACCCGATGTTGGTTGGTATTGGTCTGGCTGTACGAGCTGTACCAAGTGGGGTCTCGAAATTGGTGGGATGGCCGCTATTGATATTGATAACCCCACAGCGTTTCACATTGAAGCAGTGCAAGCTCTAAATTCTGATGAACAGTCCTTTCAGATTGGTATGGTAGCATTATTTCCGATAGAAAAGACACCTTAACATCAATATCTAAGTATCTGGCTGCAGATGCCTGGTTTTCTAAGAAGCCTTTTACTGATAAAGTTATCTCATCAGGCATGCATCTGGTCAGCCGATTTAGAGACGATGCAGATCTAAAATACATCACCCTACCGGAAAAAGAGGAAAGCCTCGAAAACATGCTGGGAAAATTCTTGTTAAGGACATCAACAAAGAGTACTTCAATCTGGAATCAAGTAACGAGGGGAAAACAACATACCGGGTTAAATGATTCTCAGGCCAGAAGTGAAAACAAACTGAATTTCCATTTCAATGCCTCACTTACCGCTATTAACATTGCAAAATCAATTCATTGGTTGGGTATACCAAAGGAGCAACAGGGATCATTCTCTATGTCTGATATTAAAATATTAAATCACAATATGTTAATGCTTAATCGATTTTTTGACGTGTTCGGTATTTACCCACACTCTGCTAAAAATCAGAAATATGTCAAAGAGCTTATATTATATTATTATGGCCGCTTAAAAATTAACGAACTATTGTGTTAATAACTGAATAAAAAAAGAGGCGATCCTTTTGAGACAGCCCCTTTTTTATTCTACCTATATAGTCGTTCGGTTCTGTTGTTGCTCTACTCTATACAGAGGTATTAAATCAACACTCTCAGTAATTCTATTTTGACACAACCAATCCTATATTGTCTTCATCATAGACCAATTTGGTTGTATGATCTGACCTTATCTGGACAGCAACACTGCTTAAATAGCCGGATTCTGTATAGCCACTAACAATATAATTCCCAACATTGAGAACAATGCTCGCTTTGAAGGTTGGTTTTTCAAACTTCCGAGAACAAATTAAAACTGTCTTATCTTCAACAGGATATACGTAAATGTTTTTCATAGAATTAACAGTTTCAATGCTTAGTGTTCCTTCAAAAGAAACTTCATCCTGGCAGCCCACTGCAGAAAGGGACAATACGCTTAATATCGTAATAAAAACAAATATAAATCTGGTTTTCATCCGTAAATAATTTTTAAAATAAAGCCGGATGGAATTCGCATGATGAATTTTCATCCGTACCTGTGATTAACGAATCATGCTCGTCTCATTTTTAGTGTTTTTACGTTATAAATCTTCAATTTCTGCTAAAAAGGTATTTATTAAAAGAGAAGAAGGCTGCCCATTTTTAGGCGTAACCTTTATGGTCATTCGTATAGCCGGAATAAATGTAGGTGTTCCCCTAAAGCTTATCTCTGAAGAATTTACATAAACTTCAGAATATCGGCCAATTTCTTCTTTAGTTCCATTACTACTCCATACAATTCCATTATTACCTAATCTAATGAAAACAACATCTTCATCAACCAATTCAACAGAAGCATATTTTAAAACTTCTTCATTTATTATTAGTTTATCTGAATTGTTGTATTTTATAATTTTATCTATGTATGTTGTAATCATCGTAAACCCCTCACGAGGAGAACCCTCCCTTTCTACCTCTATCGTTCTTTTTTTCCCAATTTTAGGTTTAGCATTCAGGTAATAAACTCCAAGTGGCTTATTATATAATGGGATATAACCTTGAGCAGAAGAAGGGATATTTGTTCCAGGCAAATAGACCACAGTTGGACTTGACGGAAAAGATCCATGATTTGTTAATTCACCATTTAATGTAATATCGGCATTAAATTTCAGGTTAACAGTTTGCCCCGCACTACTCCCTCCTACAATTCCACTAAAAACGTTTACTATCGACCCTGGTAAATTTGAAGTAGCCGCAGAAAGAGCACTATTAATTCCTTTCGTCATATTTTTAAATATGTTCGTGGGAAGCTTAAGATGATTAGTTCCATAATAGGAGTTGATAGTGTTTTTCTCTATAAAATTAGACCCTAAAGCCGAAAGAACAATTTCACCTGAAACTTTTCCTAGGTTACCAAGAGCAGAAAAGAAATTATTGCCCTGTGAGCTACCGATTGAACCAGTTATTGAACCATTAATTTCTCCATGAAATTTAGCATCAGTTACACCATAAAAATTTGTGAACCAACTTAATTTCATTTCATCATTGTTCAATGTTTTTATAGAGGGATCATAAGCCAGTTCGTATTGAAGCATGTACCATTTGTTGGAAGCTAATGGTAATGACCCATCCAATGGTTTAGGTTGCATTTGGGAATAAATGTTCTTATTTTGTGAAATATCAACAATATCATTACCAAGGAAATTTAGTATATTCGACTGCTTGTTTGAAATAATATTTATGCCATCCTGAAGATAAGTTGAAGGTAAAACAAACTGAGTGGTTGTGTAAAGATAAATACGTAATATTCCACGGTATTTATTATACAGCATAAAGTAAGGATTGACAAGAGGCCCTTGAGAATTAGCATCAAAGGTGTTATAAATCATTTCCCATCCATCAATCTTTTTGTAATCATTAACTACATCAGGGGGATATATGGATGCAATACTTCCTTGCCCAATCCATGGAACTGAAATCTGTTGTTGCCCATTTGGAGTTGGCATCCAATCTACAGTTTCCCAATTAAAAGTTGGAGGGCTGACCGATTTAAGAATATTGATTTCTTTAAACGAAGGTTCTATTTGTTCGTTTTGACAGGAAAGCACGACTCCTATCATTGAAACAAAAATGAAACCTCTAATAATTAACATAATCTTGTTTACCATATATTTTTATTTATATTAATAATTATTCTGCTGCGAAAATAAAAAAATATTCTTTAAAAACTAATAAACTTCTTTTTTAAACTTTAATTTTTTTGACGTGTTCGGTATTTACCCACACTCTGCTAAAAGTCAGAAATATGTCAAAGAGCTTATATTATACGGCACTATGGCCGCTTAAAATTTAACGAACTATTGTTTAATCAAGTCAATCAAAAAACGGATAACTCTTAGAATCTGTTTAAAATTATTTTTTA
Organism: uncultured Marinilabiliaceae bacterium; assembly: GCA_964521525.1. Taxonomy (GTDB): domain Bacteria; phylum Bacteroidota; class Bacteroidia; order Bacteroidales; family Marinilabiliaceae; genus CALEUX01. The sequence continues at coordinate 8,037 of CAZFTD010000159.1, forward strand.
GACAAAAGACAAAAGAATTTTTGACAATAGACACAAGTCGTATAATGCTTAAAGTGAGCAATATAGATTTAAAGTATTGTTTGTCTCTTCTTTCTATTTAGTCTAATCTATCTGTCTGAAGTCTAAACTTATAATAGTCCTTAATAAAAACAGAAAACTAAATTTAAACAGTTACT
>CAZFTD010000160.1:0-7944 GCA_964521525.1 uncultured Marinilabiliaceae bacterium
AACCTTTGATCGCTGATTTGCTTTTTTTGAATGGTGTTTATGGTTCTTAAAAGGTCAACTTCTTTAACTTTTTGCTCCAAATCGGCCAGCAATTTCAGATGTTCGTATAATGTAGCTCTTTCGCTTATGGTAATACTATCTTTTAATAATTCATGTTTTTTTCGAAAAAGCAAAGCTTTGTCAAAATCTCCACTTTTTTCATAGAGTTCAGACCACAGTCGGGTATTATTGGTTTGCAGGTTTACCGAACCTAAACGCTCAATCATAGCGGTGGCCTTTGTAAGCGATTCTTCTGCCAGAATTAATTGATTGTGCATTATGAACAATTCACTAAGGTTATTTAAAAATAATCCCATCAAGTAATAATTGTCGGTAGCACCAATTTGGCTGATTGCTTTGTTGTAAAAATATAATGCCTTATCGTAGTTGTTAATTTCCTTGTAAAGATTACCCAAATTGTTTAAGGTCATAACATAGGTTTCCAGTTCAAAAAGCGACTCGTTTATTTCAAGTGCTCTTTCGTAAGCTTTTTGGGCTTCTTTGTACTGTTTTAATTGGCGGTATGCGGTTCCAATATTATTCCAGATTTTAGCCTCATTTTGTTTATTGCCCTTTTCATGGCAAATCTGCATAGCCATCAGGTAATATCGCAACGCCTCTTTATTTTGTCCCATATTTCTCAAAACCATGCCAATATTATTGTATTCGGGTATTAACATTTCATGGAGTCTCAAATTTTCTTTAATATTTACCGATTTAAGAAAATACTGGAGTGCGTTGTTGTGATCGCCTAAATAATGACAGGCTACACCTTTGCGGTTGTATGATTGGGCCAGCCGTAAAGAATCTTTTAATTGCAGGGAGAGAAATATGGCAGAATCGGCATACAACATCATTTTTCCCGGGTGATTCATGGAAAAGCTAATGCTGAGCTGATTTAGTATATCAATTTTAACGGTGTCTGGCTCAGATGACTGTAATATAGCAACTATAGAATCCGGTATTTGGTCGTTGGCAAAAACCGGATTCATTAATAGTAATGCCAATATTGTTACCAGAACGGGCTTCATATTTTTAATTATAGGGTTAAACTAAGGAACGAACCCTGTGATACGAAACAACAGGTAAATAGTTATTGTTTTTTTTGAGGAATGAAAAAATCTTCCTGATTTAACCCAACTTTTGAAATCATTGCTTTGGCATAGTCGGCACCTGAAAAATTCTTATCCACGTTATTGGATCCCACGGTAAATTTTAAGCCTGTCTGATAATTTAAAAAAGAGAATTTGTATGATAGGCAACTTTCTGGTTGTATTCAAAGGTGAGCGACTTGTGATTGATTAAATCCACAATAGTTCCAATAAAACAAAGGCCGGCCGTGAAAAAATACAATACCCCCATTCCAATATGGTTTAAAACAAACCGGTGAATTCCTGAAACGCCTACAAAACCAAGCAATGCTGTTAGTAATATAACTTGTGAATCGCGCCGCTTGGAACGATAAATGATTATGAAATTTTGCAATTCTTCGTCGTTTCTATCTTTAAGCAGATTACTCAGGAATTGGGCTTCATCTAGTTCTGCTTCGGGCAAAAGGTTAAGGATTTTTTGCATGATGGTGAGTTTCAAAATGTTTGAGATGCGCTTTTATTGAGTGTTTGAAAGTTTTTCTTCGCGGGTAAAACCATCTTTTAAAAGTTGATAACTTCTGGCTATTAAAATAACCATTGCAGGTATTCCCAGTGGGTGAGCACGAAACGATTCTATAATATTTCCACGAAACAACCAAGCTATGGAATGCCCAAGTCCACAACCCGGGCAAAATCCAAAGTTTAAGTTTCGGGCAACACATAGAGTTCCATGCCCCTCTGTAAGCGGGTTGGTTAAAGCTAAAGCTCCAATGGCAATTATCCAGAACCAGCCTTCAAAATGCTTTCTTTTAAAGGAATATTTAAAACCTGTAATAATCATTTTATCTAGCTGTTTATTCTTTTTAGTCAAAAGATATTAGACTTCCAGACTTAAGACAAGCGTATTGTAATAGGCACAATATCAGATAAATGTTCAAAGGTCTCATTTGTCTAAATTTTCTGATAGTCTTTAATAAAATCAGATAACTAAATTAAACAGTAACGATAATGCTTATTGTTTTTTATGACCAACAGTTTGCCCTTTGATAACTTTTTGCAACGAGTTCAATCCCATAACTTTTTCCAGTTCATCAGTGTCAATCCATGCCCTAACCACGCAACCCAATCCTTTTGAGGCAGCTACAAGGTATACATTTTGAGCCATGAACGCTGAATTGGCATGTGAAGGAAACAGTTTCTCTGCTTTAATGTCGTCGACCGATTTAATGTCAAGCTTTTCCAGATTTGCCACATAAATAAAGTTAACTGGTGCCGTGGCTACAAAATCCTGTTTGCCACATTTCGCCCTGATATCTTCCTTTATGATTAAATCAAGCCTGTTTTCGCGGGCATTGTAAACATACAAGCCTTGGGCAAGTGCAACATAAAGGTCCATTTCCTGTTTATTCATCGACGAAGGGGCTGTTCTTTTATCCTCCCTGTTGAATCCCCACGCAGCCCAGCATAAATCTGATAAATCCTGAAGTGAAATTTCTTTATCACTGAATTCCCTGGTTGATTGGCGTTCATTCAGGGCTTTCATCAATGGGATACCTCCGCTGCGATCAGGAGCTGGCAATTGAATGTTTTGTGAGCAAGCAGTTTGGGCTAATAATGTAGCAACCATGAACAGTAGGATAAATTTTCTTTGCATTTTATTCTGATTTTAATTGTTATGCAAATAAGCTTAAGATTAAGAAATAATTCGGTTTGTTGTTGTTTGGCTGATGAGATAAAAAAGAGATGATATATACTGTAAAGATAATGAAACATACTTCTTAATTCATCGTATCAGGACTAAAAAAAGTGATTTTTAATCATTGATAATATTTTTAAAAAAAGCTGGTTTTTTCTTAGCTTTATAATAACGATAAATTTAGGGGAACGCCCTGTTAAAAGCAATTTTTTTAATTTGAGATAGAAACTAAAGTGTTTTTTATTAAAATGTCCAGCAACGTTGTCACTTAAGCTTGATTTGATGAAATGTTTTTATTCGTTAGTGGTTTGTTATTTAGGCTGCGTTTTTAAAAATATTTTATTAAGTCATACAGTGGGAAAACCAAATTTGTTAATCATCAAATGATTTCATACACAAAGTATCATATTTCAATTGAAAAATTGCCAACCAATTAAACGAGCATGATTCGTTAAACACAAACACGAATGAAAACTCATCATGCGAGTGCCATTCGACCATATTAAAAAAACACTTACGGATGAAAATGCAGATTCAAATCCTTGACAAAAGCCGTTTTGGAAATTTAAAGAATGCTTTACTAGTTCTAATTTTTATTGCCGGATTTGCACTAACTGCAAATTCGCAAAGTACCAGTAAGCAGGAGGCAGAAATTGCCAAATTAAGAACCCAGCTTGAACGCGCCCGTGTTGCTCACGAGAAACAGGAGAAAAAGGTACAGATTGCAGACTCTCTTATAACTGTTGGTTCAACCATGCGTGAAGAGTCCTCAGATGAGATTAAGGCTGCGGTTAGTGCCATGAAAGCCAGAAATAAAGAGTATTCAACTCAAAGAAAATCTCTCGAGAAAAGATTAAAGTCCAAATCACGCGAAGATGTAGCTGAGGCCAAAGCTGAAATTAAAACCCTTGATGCGGAGTATAAGGCTGAGTTAAAAGCTCACGATGCTTTAATGAAAGCCCAAAACAAGAAATCTGCTGATGGAACCAAGAATCTCGAACGTGGTAAAACCATGAAAAAGGAAGCTGGTAAAATGCTTAAGGAAACGTCCAGAAATCTTACAAACGCTCAGTATGCTTTGGAAGATGCCATCGAAATAGCCGATGAAGGTGCTCCAGTAAAAGGGAAAAAAGGAAAAAAGAAATAACCGAAATTACTCATCGGGTGAAAGATAATGATGTCAACCTGGAATCTGGCAGGGAGATTTCCATAACAATTGAAGAAGCAGGGCACCGCGCATTAAAAATGGCGGGGCCTTTTCTTTTTATTAGCCTTGTACCTTTCATCATAATTCATGGCTGGCAGCCGTTTGGGGAGATTTCCTTAACCGGCCTTATATTGTTTGTATTAACCAGTTTTATAGGGATTGTTATTCACGAACTGATACATGCTTTTATATTTGGTTTGTTTACCAAAGGTGGTTTTAAATCCATCCGTTTTGGTATAGATCGCAAAACATGGTCGCCTTATTGCCATCCTGCAATCAATATGAAAGTTTGGATTTACCGTACAGGTGCGCTTGCTCCTTTGGTTATTCTGGGCATTACGCCTGTTGTTGTTTCACTTTTCTATGCCTCTGTTTTCTGGTTGTTTTTTGGGGTTGTTTTTTCCATTGCGGCCGGTGGCGATATCATTTCAGTTTGGCTAACCCGTAACCTTTCATCGGACGATATAGTAAGAGATCATACTTCGAAACTTGGTTTTTATATTATTGATCAGCCGAAGATTTAATACATAAAACCTATGAACAACTCAATTCCTGTAAAACCACTTCGCATTAAAAGTATCGACGTTTTAAGAGCGCTAACCGTTGTTTTAATGATTTTTGTGAACGACATTCCTGGAGTTAAAAACATTCCCGATTGGTTGAATCATTATCCGGCAGATGTGGATGGCATGGGATTGGCAGATGTGGTTTTTCCGTTGTTTCTGTTTCTTGTTGGTATGTCAATACCGTTTGCCATGAGTAACCGTTTAGCAAAAGGGGAGAGTAAATTATCAATAGGAGTTCATGTTATTAAACGCTCGGCTGCTTTAGTGCTTATAGGAGTGCTAATGGTGAATACCAGTGGACTTAACGCTGAAGCAACAGGCCTGGATAAAAACCTTTGGTCGTTGCTTATGTATCTGGCAGTTATTGCCATTTGGAGTGTTTATCCAAAACAGGAAAATAGAAAGGCAGGAGTTTTAGGTCGCTGGTTGCCTTTGGCAGCCTGGGTGGTCTTAATTGTTTTAGCAGTAATATACCGAGGTGGAGAAAATGATCAAATCAGATGGCTGACACCTCAATGGTGGGGCATTTTGGGCCTTATTGGATGGGCATATCTTTTCTCGTCACTTGCTTTTTTAATAATAGGCAGTAATATTCGTGTAACTGCTGTTGTTTTAATTCTTTTAATGGCCTACCACATGTTGATGGAATCAATTCTCCCGGTTAAAGGCTGGATAAACTGGTTGGTTCTACCCGGTGGAGGTTCTTATGCCAGCATGACCACCATTGGGCTTTTGGCCTCGTTAATTCTTCGTCGATGTTCTGAAAATATAAAAGCCTTCTTTTCGGCATTCTTCTTATTGGGCGCGCTGTATTTTATTCTTGGATTTGCAACCCGCCAATATTGGGGAATATCCAAACTTGGCGATACACCATCGTGGGTATATATTTGTATGGGGATTTCATTTTGGTCGTTTGCCTTGGTCTACTATATTGTTGATATAAAAGGCAAAATGTCATGGTTTCGATTTTTTGAACCTGCAGGTGTCAATACTTTTCTGGCTTATCTTTTACCCAGTGTTTATTATCATGCTATTTGGTTTGCCGGACTTTATTATCCGGTATGGCTAAGCCATTCGTGGGGCGGATTGCTGCGTGGTATTCTGTTTTCTTTACTGATGGTTCAAATTACAGCATGGCTTACCAGGGGCAATGTTCGTTTAAAACTCTAATCATCCACATGGTGTGCGGTTGTATATTTTATTTCATTCATCACAAAGGAACTGTTAACATTAGCAATATTACCAATCGCCGTTAATTTGTTGTAAATAAAAGCGTGATATGCATCCATATTGTCGGTTACAACCTTTAGCAGGTAATCGTGAATGCCTGCAATGTGGTGACATTCCATTACTTCCGGAATCAGAGATACTTTTTTTTCAAATTCTCTGATCATCTCCTTATTGTGCTCCTTTAATGATACATGACAAAAAACGGTGAGCAATTTACCAAGTTTCTTTTTGTCGGTTAGTGCTACATATTTAATGATGTATCCTGCTTTCTCAAGTTTCCGAATTCTTTCAAAAACCGGAGTGGCTGTTAAATCGAGGTAATGTGCCAGCTGTTTGGTGGTTAGTCTGGCATTCTCTTGTAAAAGCATCAGAAGCTTATTATCGGTTTTGTCTGGTTTCATTTGTTTTACAGATTATTATTCTGGATTTTTTATTGTTGAAATATAATAAAAGAATATAAAACCAATATAATTAAAAAATAAAGAAAAAATAACTAATAATATATTTATTGCTGGTTTAAATGTGTTAAAAATATTAAATTTAAAGAAAACAATGCTATGGATAATATATTTCACCCCGAAAGTTTGATGATGTCGCATGGGTTTCATGCTGCCGATCATCAGGGGGCAATAAAAAGCCCGCTTTTTCAGAACTCTACCTTTGCATTCAGGACTGCGGAGGCTGGAAAGTCGTTTTTCGAACTGGCCTACGGATTGCGCCAAAAAGTTGAAGGCGAAGAGACTGGTATGATATACAGCCGGTTGAATAACCCGAATCTCGATTTGGTTGAAAAACGTTTGGCGCTTTGGGATGGGGGAGAAGAGGCCGCCTTTTTTGCCAGTGGAATGGCTGCCATATCAACCTTGGTTTTCACATTTTTAAAACCTGGCGACTGTTTATTATATGGTGCTCCGGTTTATGGTGGTACCGACCATTTTTTCAACCATGTTTTACCATTGTTTAACATTGGAGTTATAAAATTTAATGCAAGTGATTCTTTTGAAACTATTGTTAAAAGGACTGAATCTGCTAATCCTGAGAAGATACCGGGATTAATTTATACTGAAATTCCCGGAAACCCAACCATTTCGCTGGTTGATATTGAAATGTGCAAGCAATTGGCCAACCATTTCGAAAAAGAAGGGAAGCGCCCCATTCTGGCTGTTGATAATACTTTTCTAGGGCCGGTTTTTCAGCATCCATTAAAATTTGGTGCCGATATTTCCTTGTATTCGGCCACTAAGTTTATTGGCGGACACAGCGATGTAATTGCTGGCGCTTGTGTTGGTAATTCCAACCTTATTGGGCAGTTAAAATGTATGCGTACATTTTTTGGCTGCATGCTCGATCCGCATTCATGTTGGTTAATTCTAAGAAGCCTGGAAACTTTAAAAATCCGCATGGAACAGCAAGCATTGAATGCCCGCAAAGTAGCTGAATATCTGAAAAAACATCCTGCGGTTGACAAAGTTCATTACCTCGGATTTTTGAAGGATAGCGACCCGCAAAAAGCCATATTCGAAAAACAGTGTCTATCGGCAGGGTCCATGATTTCTTTTGAAATTAAAGGTGGAGAAAAGGAAGCTTTTCTGTTTCTGAATAATTTAAAGTTGTTTAAGCTGGCAGTGAGTTTGGGCTCAACTGAAAGTTTGGCAGAGCACCCTGCAACCATGACACATGTTGACATATTGGCCGAAGACCGTGAAATGCTTGGTATTAATGAAAAATTGGTACGGCTGAGCATTGGCCTCGAAGATGCCGATGACCTGATTAAAGCCATTGAATATGCATTTAATAAAGTATTTTAGAAGAATAAACTCTGTAATTGTTTAAAATTATTATAAGACATAAGACTTTTAGACACGTGTTCCGGTTTATCGGGAAAAGATGTAAATAGTCACTACTGTCCGATAAATTTTTGGATAAGCTGCTATAATGCTGACTAATTGTGGTGTCCCTACAGGACACTGAAAATTAGGGTCGATTCATCTTTACCGATATTCTGTACCTGACGGCACAGTCCCGTTAGGGACTAAAGATGGGTAAAACACTTAATTGAGGATTGATTTATTGTCCCGTTAGGGACAAAACAACTTTTTACCGGATAGTAGTGAT
>CAZFTD010000161.1:0-5741 GCA_964521525.1 uncultured Marinilabiliaceae bacterium
ATGGGCCAAAATGTGCTTACGGCTGTTAAGCCTGAGCAGATGATGGTGAAAATAGTTCACGATGAACTTACCGAATTAATGGGTGGTGCCACTACCGATATTAATTTAAAAGGTAACCCATCGGTAATTTTAATAGCCGGTTTGCGAGGTTCCGGAAAAACCACCTTTACGGGTAAACTGGCCAATTTTCTTAAAACCAAGCGTGGTAAAAATCCATTATTGGTGGCAGGCGATGTTTATCGCCCGGCTGCTATAACCCAGCTTCAGGTTTTGGGTGAACAAATTAATGTTCCGGTTTATACTGAAACTGGTAACAACGATCCGGTTAAAATTGCAAAAGAAGCCATACGCCAGGCCAAACTCAAGGGTAACGATGTTGTTATTGTGGATACAGCAGGTCGTTTGGCTGTTGATGAGCAAATGATGAACGAAATTGCAGCTGTTAAAGAGGCTGTAAAACCCAACGAAATTTTGTTTGTGGTTGACTCAATGACTGGTCAGGATGCTGTTAATACAGCTAAAGAATTCAACGACAGGCTCGATTTTGATGGTGTTGTGCTTACCAAATTGGATGGTGATACCCGTGGTGGTGCTGCTTTATCAATACGAAGTGTGGTTAACAAGCCCATTAAATTTGTTGGTACAGGCGAGAAAATGGAGGCGTTGGATGTGTTCCACCCCAACCGTATGGCCGACAGAATTCTGGGGATGGGCGATATTGTATCGTTGGTTGAACGTGCCCAGGAACAGTTCGATGCTGATGAAGCCCGCAAACTGCAGAAAAAAATTGCCAAAAACCAGTTTGGATTTACCGATTTTCTGAGTCAGATTCAGCAAATTAAGAAAATGGGTAACCTTAAAGACTTGGCCGGTATGATACCCGGCATGGGTAAGGTTATGAAGAATATAGATTTTGATGATGATGCCTTTAAGGAGGTTGAAGCCATTATATATTCAATGACACCTGCCGAAAGAGACAACCCGGCCATTTTAAATGGTAGCCGCAAAAAACGAATTGCCGAAGGTAGTGGAACTACCATTCAGGAAGTTAACAGGCTGCTTAAGCAGTTTGAAGATACCCGCAAGGTAATGAAAATGATGAGCCAGGGTAAGAATTTATCCAATCTGATGGCCAATATGCCACGTCAACGTTAATGTTTTTGTATTCTTAAATCCATTTTTATGCATCTAATTGATGGAAAAGCCACCTCACAGGCTGTGAAACTTGAAATAGCGGAAGCCGTTCAGAAATTAACCACATCGGGCATGAAAAAGCCTCATTTAGCTGCTGTTTTAGTTGGTAATGATGGTGGCAGTGAAACCTATGTGGCTGCAAAAATTAAAGCTTGCGAAGAGGTTGGTTTTAACTCATCACTTATTAGATTTAATGCTGATGTGAGCGAACAAGAGCTGCTTAATTGTGTGCACCAGCTTAATAACGATGCCGATGTTGATGGGTTTATTGTTCAGTTGCCACTGCCAAAGCATATTTCTGAGGAAAAAGTTACCGAAGCCATTGACCCGCGAAAGGATGTGGATGGTTTTCATCCACAAAACCTGGGAAGAATGATTACAGGCGCACCGGCTTTTGTGTCGGCCACACCTCAGGGAATAATGGAATTAATAAAGCGCTATCAAATTGATACACGCGGAAAGCATGTGGTAGTAATTGGCCGCAGTAATATCGTTGGACGTCCCATGAGTATTCTTTTATCTTTAAAAGGTAATCCCGGCGATGCCACTGTTACGGTTTGTCATAGCCGCACTGCAAATTTAAAAGAACTTTGTCTTCAGGCCGATATTATCATAGCAGCACTTGGTATTCCCGGATTCCTTAAAGCCGATATGGTTAAAGAGGGTGCTGTTGTAATTGATGTTGGCACTACCCGCGTAGATGCTCCCGGTACCAAAAGCGGATGGCGATTAAAAGGTGATGTTGATTTTGATGCGGTGGCTCCCAAATGTAGTTTTATAACGCCTGTGCCGGGTGGAGTTGGGCCTATGACCATCGTTTCATTGCTTTTAAATACGCTTAAAGCTGCCCGAAAAGAAGTTTACCAATAAAGATTTAGATTCTGCCGAAATTATTGGTTTATCCGTGAAAATATTATAGAGCCGTTAGTCCAGCGATTAACGGCTCTTTATTTGTTCCTTTATTTTTGAATTTATCCTTTAAATTAAGGGCGTTTATTATCTAATAATTTAGCAGTACTCAGCTTGTTGAATTTAAAAATTTTTGATTTGAATGATTTTATTGTAAATTATACATCGATTTTATCCACGTCAAATCAGCCCATCAGATGTTAAATCCCAGAAAATTATTTAGCGATTTAACAGTACTCATTACTGCCGGAACCATTATAGCAGGCCTGGCTGTTAGCGCCGTTTTGGGGCATCTCGATTCGGAACGAAACCGGAGTTTGGAAAGAGTTTCGGTTTTATCTGAGTTGTCAACCCATCGGGCAAATCTTGAGGGCATTATAGCATCAACGTTTAATATTACCCAGGGCATGGTTTACATCATCAGTCATCAGGGAAATATTTCAAAGGATTTGTTTGATGCCATTACTTCGCGTGCTATGGCTGATAATCCTCATATTCGTAACATTGCACTGGCTCCAGGTAATGTGGTTTCGATGGTTTACCCTTACAAGGGCAATGAGAAGGTAATTGGGCTCAATTACCAAAATGTGGCTGAACAATGGGCTACCGTTTCAAGCGCCATGGAACAGAGGCGTCCTTTGCTCTCGGGGCCGGTTGAGCTGGTACAAGGTGGTATGGCTCTTATCGAGAGGTCTCCTGTTTATATCCAAAATTCTAACGATTCAACTGAAACCTATTGGGGAATGGTATCCATAGTGGCACATATCAACTCAATTATAAGTCAGGCAAATCTTCAGAGTTCAAGTAATCTATCCTTTTTAGTTCTTGGAAAGGATGGCAAAGGTATTGATGGTGCACCCATTTGGGGCGATACTGCTATAATTGATATGGAGCCGGTTTTTCTGGATGTTACCATACCAGGCGGCAAATGGGCATTAATGGCTGTTCCCAAAAATGGCTGGATGAAGAACGCTCCCTTTAAATCGCTTTATTTTCTTATTGGATTAACTAATACTTTGTTAATCTCCATTTTTCTTGTGATTCTGATTCATCGAAACCGTAGCATCAAAACCAAGAACCGGGAGTTAAAGATTGCCATTACTGAGCGCGATGCCATATCAGAGGCTCTGTCAATAAGCGAGGTTAAATACCGCAATCTCATTGAAGAAATGAGAGATGTGGTAGTGATTATTAACCAGGATGGTTTTATTACCTATTGCTCTCCATCCATTCATTCATTTGGTGGATATTTGGTGGAGGAAGTGGAAGGCTCGTTCTGGCGTAATTTTATTGTAGATTCCATTCACTCTATTACAAAAATGGAAATAGCAGACACCATGCCTTTGGCTAAATACGAACGGTTGGAATTGGTGTTTATCCCCAAAAACAGAGACCCTTTTTATATTGATGTGGCCATACGTTCTATCAGGGGAGAGGCTGATAGGGTGCATTATCATTGTGTATTAAGGGATATTCATGAGCGAAAGCAATTGGAATTTGAGCTTACCAAGTCGAAAGAGGAAGCAGAATCGGCCAACCGCATGAAGAGTTCATTTCTGGCCAACATGTCGCACGAGGTGCGTACACCAATGAATGCCATTCTTGGCTTTTCTGATATTCTGATGAAAAGCCGTTTCGAGGAAAACGAGTCACGTCAATACCTCGAGGTTATCCACAACAGCAGTCAACAGTTACTTAACCTGATTAACGATATTATTGATATTTCATTAATAGAATCGGGACAACTCAAAATAACCCCGGGCTTTTTCAAGATAAAGCGGGTTTTCCACATGGTAATTGCTGTGCATAAAATGTCGGCACTCCAAAAGGGAATCGACCTGGTGCTTGATCAACAAGGTAATGGTGATTATGACGCTGAGATTTATTCAGATGAGAGCCGTATTATTCAGGTGTTAAGCAATTTGGTTGGGAATGCTATTAAGTTTACGCACTCAGGAAGTGTTGTAATTGGGTTTGAACTTAATCCGTCGATGCTACGGTTTTATGTACGCGATACCGGAATAGGAATTCCTCCGGAATCGTTAGATGTTATTTTTGAGCGGTTCAGGCAGGTTGATGAACGTTATTCAAGGAAATACGGCGGAACTGGTCTGGGTTTATCTATTTGTAAATCAATTGTGGAAATGATGGGAGGGAAGATGTATGTTGAATCTGAGGTAAATAAAGGTTCGGTATTTACTTTTGAAATTCCTGTTGTAAAGCCTTGATAATTATTAAGTGCATGCGTTTTGCGCCCATTCAAACAAACAAAAAGACGGAAAGAAAACCACTTGGAAAGTATTTCTAACCGTCTTTTTGTAATTTTTTTGTGGACTTTTTATTGAAGTCGCTCCACTTTACCGCCAAGCGTTTGTTTTACTTCAACTTTTTCAGGATTACCGGCGTATTCTACTCTTGCACCTGAACCGGCAGTGGCATTTATTTTATCGGTAACCCAAACCTGAACAGAACCTCCGGTATTAGCACGAACAAGGGCCTCAGGCGTTTTAAGATTGGCTCCCAGGAAACGCCCACCGGTAGAGGTATGAACATCTACATAATCTGCTGTTCCTCTAACTTCCACACGGGCCGAAGAAGCATTAACAACCAGTTTCTTTACATCAACTTCCAAATCGATACTTCCGTCCATGCCTGCCTCAAGTACCAGCTGGTCTGCTTCTATTAAATCGTCGGAATCAACACTGCCACCCAACCCGGTTGAAATTTCCCGCAGGTTTTGAAAGGTAACATAAACGTTAACAGCCACCCCTTTGCGGATTAAAGTTCGCATTTTAATGGTGAGGTCGCGGCCTTTTTGTTCAATCAATACATCCGAAGTTTCGGCATTCTCAATGTGAATTTCGGCCTGGGGTTTTTCACCTTCTACCAGGGTAACATTTATTCCTTTACTCACCCTTATACGATCGAATTCCTGAAGCTGGCGCACCTCTTTTTTTAATTCCTGAGCGTTTATTAGGGTGGCAAAAGCGGGTAGTAATAGAGTAATAAGAAATAGTCTCTTCATATTATTCGGTTTTAATTTGTTCATTTAATAATTCCACTTAATCGTTCAAAAATCAAGCCATGTACGTGCTATCACTGAAACTCCAGTAAACTTTTAGTTCACTTGTTGATGGGCAGTATATTACAGAAATAACCTCCCAACTGACAAAATGTTCTGAGCAATTTTTTATAACGACAGCCAATAGGATTTATTTCAAAAAAATAAACCTGAATATGATATTACTTAGGATTATTTACTTTGCATTGTGATATTTTTATAAATTTGCAGCCATTATTACGGGGTGTAGCGCAGTCCGGTAGCGCACTACGTTCGGGACGTAGGGGCCGGAGGTTCGAATCCTCTCACCCCGACAAAGTCAAATTTAAACAAAATCAAAACCCTGCAAATCGTATGATTTGCAGGGTTTTGTGTTTTTAATGTTTTCTTTTCGATCCCGAAACCGGGATTTCGTAAATTAAACAAGCGGCATAGCGGGGCGGCAATCGTGGCAAAGACGAAGCCGAAATTTGCTAAAGGATTATAAACAAATTGAATACAACCATTTAAACTTCCCGAAAAAAATTGTTGACCAAACCAACAATTCCAAAACCATTGAGTATATTTACACTGCCAA
>CAZFTD010000161.1:5841-7850 GCA_964521525.1 uncultured Marinilabiliaceae bacterium
TATTACGTTGGTAATTTTGTGTACGAGCAAACCCTTGAGAACAACACGGTAATATCGCGGTTAAAGTACATACTGCATGCCGAAGGCATGATTGATATGGCCACAGCCACCCCTCAATACCAGTATTACCTGAAAGACCACCTCGGCAACACCCGTGTAGTGGTAAACAGCGATAACACTGCCCAACAAATTACCAACTACTATGCCTTTGGGTTAACCAGCCAGAGTTACCAAAGCGGCACCTCTAACAAATACCTTTACAACGGTAAAGAGTTGCAGGACGATTTAATAGCCGGCAGAACATTGGATTGGTTGGATTACGGGGCGAGGATGTATGACCCGATGCTGGGGAGATTTCATACGGTTGACCCGTTGGCAGAAATTTATTCATTCCAATCTCAATTTATTTATGCAAGTAATAATCCAATATCAAATATTGATTATAATGGAGAAGAAGCTGTATTAGTAATAGGAGGCGTTGCTATAGGATTAGTAGAATTTGGATTGTTAGCTACAGGTGTAATCTCATACGGGTGGATGTTATCAAGAAATCCATATGGCAAAATTAGCATTAACACCGATTTGTTTGCAAAAAATAATACTTTAAGAAGCCCAACTAAAAGTAAAAGTTATAGATTATTACAAAAACAGCGGAATGTTAATAAAAAACCTAAATTCAATCCGATTTTGGTTGGTATTGTTACTACAACAGCTGTATATTATTATGCTATTGCACACAAAGAGGGGACTAATGTTGGTCACCATGAGTATAAGATTGATAACTTTAACAGATTTTATTTTAATGGCAGGATAGACTTTAATAATATTTTTTATGGAAAACCTTTTTTTCAGCTAAACGAAACTGAAACAATGCTAAAAACACGATTTGAGAAATCAGAGAAGGTGGAGGAAAGGACAAGGAAGAGGAACCAATGATTATAGACCCTGAGAAGATAAAACCAAAACCAGTAGAACCGCTACCACTTCCGCCATCTATACCAGTTATTTTACCCGACACGCCAATAGTGCCGCCGCCAATGAAACCCTTACCTAGACCAATATTAAGGTAATGTTTTAAATTGTATTATATGTGTAAAGATGAAGTATTTAAAGTAATTGAAGATTTGTTTGAAGAAAAAAAATATAGAGAGATCATTGTATTTTTTGAGGATGCAAATAATCTTGATTTTTTCAGTAATTTATCAATTGGCTATATCGTTTCTGCATATATAGAGTTAGAGGAATTCTATAAAGCAGACCTATTAGTAAATGAAATTTGGGATAAATTACAACCCAAACTTCAGGTTATTCCTTTAAGTGATGGTGAGAAAGAACAAATTGACTTTTTTTTGTTGTCAAAAATTGAGTTATTATTAGAGTTTAAAAAGTATTTTAGTGTAATTTATTACGCATATAGATATCGAAATTTTATAATCGAAAACGACATCGCTATAAAGATTGTTCGTTTATCAATAGAAGAGTTAAAATCGGTTGCTTATTATGTGATTTTGCCAATTTGTTTTTTTTCATTCCTTATATTTTATTTAAATTCAAAAGGTTTTATACCCAATTTGTTAATACAGGTCTTTAGTAGTTTCTTTCTGACTATTGTTGCCCTTTATTTGTTGTTTTTACTTTTTATTAATATTTTCAAACCAGAAAGAATATTAAACCCCAGCTCGCCCTAGTTTGCTTTTTGCTCGTAATTTGGAATTACGTCGAATCTTAACCGGCAGTTTGCAACTGCCATTGCTACAAGTCAAAAAGCGTTATCTTTAAAATTGTTAGTTAGCAACAAGTTTTAAATGAAGAAATTCTCATTTAAATTGATTAGTTTTGAAATAAAAATGAATCATGAATGCAATTTTAATTAATAAAAAGGACGACTTAATACGTTTATGCCAACAACTAAAAATTAAAAGACTTTACGCATTTGGTTCTGTTGTTTCAGGAAATTTTCGTGAGGATAGTGACATTGATTTCATGATATCGTTTTTAGATAATTTATC
>CAZFTD010000162.1:0-7772 GCA_964521525.1 uncultured Marinilabiliaceae bacterium
CCGAACTTTCCAATAAGATGGTATTGGGGTAAAGGTCGCGAAGTGTCAGGTAAATACTCACAGGTGTCACCACATCTCCGATAAAGGGCGGTATGCGCGTACAGTTGACTTTAATTTGGTAGGTATTCATGTTTTGTGTTTTTGGATTAGCTTTTTTTGGATTACCTAAAACTAAAAAAGGCTTGTCGGGAGTCCGACAAGCCTTTTCTGTATATACTTTTAATTTTCGCAACAGGTCAAAAGGGCATTGCTTCACCTCCCGTATAAAGGAATGAATTGTGCCACCACCAATTGATATTGCGAAAAATTACTGCCATAGTTTCTTTCTCTAATTGTTTTGCAAGTTTAGATATTGAATTTTTAATTTGCAAATGTTTTTTGTTATAATTTTTAATTGAAGGTTGTTTTTAAATTTTTTGTGTTAATAATTAATGAATTACCTAGGTTTAAGGTTTTTGCTAACCAATGTTTGGTCGAAAGGATTATTTTCTGGTTTTAAAGTCGCTGAATATCAGTAAGTAGGTATATATCAATTAAATAAAAGGCAAGACATGTTGCAGGTTACCATGGAAAATTTACGCTTCATAGAATTAAAATTACTAAATTTGGGCAGCAACAAAATTTGTTATTGATGCCGGCGGTTTAAAACCAAGTTATTTAGGGCCTGTTGAGAGTAAATCTGTAAATTCCAAATAAAGCTCTCCTCTCTAATAATTGGAGACAGGGAACTTTTCAGAATGCCTATCGCCACTTAATTTTTACAAATTCTTTTGGTGTAACAATTTGCTCTGGCAGTGAAGCTTGTATGGCGGCTTTTAGTTTGTTGATGAGCAATTGGCGGTTAAAACTTTTGTGTGTAACAATGCTGATTTCACGAACTGGTTCGGGCTTAACAAACCTTCTGGTACACATTTTTTCATCCTCTTTGAGCGAGAGTTCGGGAATTAATGTGTACCCCATGCCTTTTTTAACCAGTGATTTAAGCGTTTCAATGGAGCCGCTTTCGTAATGAAACCCATGAAAGGCAGAACCGTTGTTTTTTGAGCAAAGGTTAAGCGCTTGGTTTCTGAAACAATGGCCTTCTGATAACAATAATAAATTTGAAGCATCTAATTGGGCTGTTTCAATGAGTTCATTTTTTAATAAACGATGATGCTCAGGGGCAAACAATAAAAAGGCCTCAAAATATAAAGTAGTTTCTTTAAGATCTTTTTCATCGATTGGGGTAGCCATTATGGCCATTTCAATGCGATCGTCGTGGAGTGCTTTTATAAGAGATTCCGATTCCATTTCTTCTATGCGAAGGATGGTTTCAGGATTCTCTTTAATAAAGGTGTCAAGGAAAAGCGGTATCAGATGCGGTGCAACAGTTGGTATAATGCCCAGTTTAAATTCGCCATTGATGCTCTTTTTGCCTTCGTTGGCAATCTCTTTTAATTCATGTATGTCGCGAAGTATCTGCCGGGCTCTGGAAATAAAAGCTTCTCCCTCGGCGGTGGGGCGCATGGGTTTTTTTGAACGGTCGAACAACAACAACCCAACTTCTTCTTCCAGCTTTTGCAATTGCATGGTAAGCGTGGGCTGGGTTACATGGCAACTCTCGGCAGCAGCAACAAAATGCCGGTGTGTGTCGAGAGCTACAATGTATTCGAGTTGCTGAATGTTCATGAAGTGGATTATTCAAACATGTTTTTCATGCGGCTGAAAAATCCCTGGTCGGAGCCGGCTTTTACTTTGAATGATTCTGACTCGCGAAGCTTTTCAATTACTTTGGCCTCATCGCGAGAGATATCAGAAGGAATGTAAACATTAATCCGAACCAGCAAATCGCCCCGGTAATAGCCGTTCACCTCGGGTAGACCTTTGCCTTTTAACCTGAGAATTTTTCCGGGTTGAGTACCGGGTTCAATTTTAACTTTTACTTTACCCTCAACCGTTGGAATTTCACAAGGTGTTCCCAGAATGGCCTCAGGAACTGTTAATGTTAGGTTATAAATTAGGTCGTGGCCATCGCGTATTAGCTCTGGGTTTTTTTCTTCC
Organism: uncultured Marinilabiliaceae bacterium; assembly: GCA_964521525.1. Classification (GTDB taxonomy): domain Bacteria; phylum Bacteroidota; class Bacteroidia; order Bacteroidales; family Marinilabiliaceae; genus CALEUX01. The sequence goes on from CAZFTD010000162.1 coordinate 2,041, forward strand.
TCAATTAAAACCAACAAATCGCCATTAATCCCACCCCTACGTACAGCATTCCCTTTTCCTGAAACCGACAATTGCATGCCCTCTTCAACACCGGCTGGAATTTTAATGGTAACTACCTCGTCGTTGCGAAGGAGGCCTTCGCCGTTACAATGGGCACATTTCTGTGTAATAATGCGGCCTTCTCCACTGCACGTGGGACAGGGAGAGGTGGTTTGCATCTGCCCAAGAATGGTATTCTGAATTCGGGTAACATGGCCGGTACCACGGCAGGTAGAGCAATCGCTGTATGACGAGCCGTTGGCCGCCCCGGTTCCATTACAATGCTGGCAACTTACATATTTTTTTACTTTTATTTTTTTCTCAACGCCATTGGCAATCTCCTGAAGTGTTAGTTTAACCTTAACACGCAGGTTACTGCCTTTGTTAACACGCTGCGATGAGCGCGACGAGCCAAACCCGCCGAAGCCGCCAAATCCTCCAAAACCACCACCAAAAATATCGCCAAAGTGGGAGAAAATATCCTCCATACTCATGCCACCGCTGAACCCGCCTCCTGAGGCACCACCTACGCCTGCATGCCCAAACTGGTCGTAACGCTTTCTTTTATCTGCATTACTCAGAACCTCATATGCTTCGGCAGCTTCTTTAAATTTCTCCTCAGCAACTTTGTCGCCCGGATTTTTGTCAGGGTGATATTGAATTGCCTTTTTGCGGTAAGCTTTTTTTATCTCTTCAGCTGAAGCATTCTTGCTTACTTCAAGTATTTCGTAATAATCTCTTTTTGACATTTTTGTACGGGTTTTATTCTCCTACCACAACCTGCGGATATCTTATAACTTTATCTTCCAGAATATATCCTTTCTGCACACAATCCAGAATTTTGCCCTTTAAATCATCACTCGGGGCAGGTATTTTTGTAATGGCGTTATGCAAATCAGCATTAAAATCCTGATTAACGGTCTCAATTTCCTTCACACCCTGCTGCAAAAGGAAGCTTATAAACTTATTGTATATGAGCGTTATGCCATCTTTAACCGCTTGAAGGTCGCTGGCAGTGTCCAAATGTTGTAATGCGCGCTCAAAATCATCAACTACCGGAAGTACGCCTATTAGAACTTTTTCGCCTGCTGTTTTGGAGAGTTCCATTTTTTCCTTTAGCGTACGCTTTCTGTAATTATCGTATTCGGCAATTAATCTAAGATGCTTGTCCTTAGCCTCAGCAAGTTCTTTTTCTAATTGCTCGGTTTTTATTTCCAGTTCCGATTTTTCTTTCTGGCATTTAGCCGACTCCGCTTCTTCTATTTTGCTCTCAACAGAAGTTTCTGCTTCTGCTGCATCCTGCACGGCATTTTTGTCGGCACATTCTTCGTGTACTTTACTTTTTGATTGTTTTTTGGTCATATCAAAATGGTTCTTTTGTTTAAAATTATCAAGCCTGTAGTATGCAGGCGGTATATAAATTGTTATACCAACAGAATATGGGTGTACAAAAGTACTCAAATTTTTTGCCAATCAGTTTTTTGGGGACATTTTGACAGGAAAAAGGTTGTCTGAATGTAATAATGACAAAAGGCAGCATCAGAACCTGACACTGCCTTTTTATTTGTTAAAATTCAGTCTTTAACGATTTCGGTTCGATGCCAGTCGCGAAGGGTTCATTTGTTCGAGCCGTTCTAAAGTTGATTCAATTTTTTCGATGCGCTCACTACGGGCAACTATTCTGCCTTCGCCGTCAATTAAATAATTGGTTAGCGCATTTTGCACCGAGAAAGTTTTGGCAATTTCTGACTCTCGACCCATGTAATCGCACAAATGCAGAAACTGTTCAAGTTCATCTCTTTCAATAGATTGGTTTAATGGCGATTTAAATCTGTCGAGCGAAATACTTACAACCACAAGGCCTTGCGCATTTACAAAACCGCTGTTTTTGTATTGTTCGAGCAACATTTTTTTTCTGAAATTATCGAGTCTTGAAGGTGCATCGTAGGATGCCCAGAAATCGATCAAAACCATTTTGCCTTTAAGAGAATCGAGGTTGAATTGGGTTCCGTCAAGTAGTTCAGATTGTATAACCGGAACCCTGTTGCCAACCTGTAAACCGGTTGCTGTTTCGTTGGTTCCATTAATAAAAGAGAGAAATGCCAGCCCTGCAATCATTATCATTATCACCACTTTGAATCTCATATATGTTTATTTTGGTTAATAATCCCGGCACAAAGTTTCACCCTTTTTTATTCACTTGCCTCTTTTTTTAGATGAACGAGTGTGATTTGTTGACCGGAGTCATTTTTGGCAACACAAAACTATGCTTAAGAACATGAAAAATCAAAGTTGCATGATTTGGAAATTTTACAGGTATCAACTATATTAATAACAAAAAATCGCAAAATACTGTATGTCAGAATTTTGCGATTAAGTTAAAAAGGCTCAAAAAAGAATAATCAACCTTTAGTGTGGTTTTGGGAGTGGCTAAATTCTTCGGATGGATGCCCCTATTTTATTCAAGCGTTCATCAATATTCTGATACCCTCTGTCTATTTGTTCAATATTGTGAATAATGCTTTTACCCTGAGCCGAAAGTGCCGCAATTAATAAAGCAACGCCGGCTCGTATGTCGGGCGAAGTCATTATGCTGCCGCGTAAAGGAGTTTCCTGGCTGAGGCCGATAATTGTTGCGCGATGGGGGTCGCATAAAATAATTCGTGCACCCATATCAATCAGTTTATCAACAAAAAATAACCGGCTTTCAAACATTTTTTGATGGATAAGCACACTGCCTTTAGCCTGTGTGGCAACAACCAGAAACACACTCAAAAGGTCGGGAGTTAACCCTGGCCAGGGCGCATCGGCAATGGTCATTATGGAGCCATCAATAAAAGTTTCGATGGTGTATTGTTTTTGGGCGGGAATAAAAATATCATTTCCTTTAATTTCTATTTGAATGCCCATTCTACTGAAAGCCAGTGGTATAATTCCAAGGTGCTCAGGTTGTGCTTCTTTTATGGTAATTTCGCTTTGAGTCATGGCTGCCATACCAATAAAGCTACCCACTTCAATCATGTCGGGTAATATGGTATGCTGGCAGCCATGGAGTGCAGTTACCCCTGAAATGGTAAGCAGGTTGGAACCAATGCCGCTGATTTTGGCACCCATTTGGGTAAGCATTCGGCAGAGTTGCTGTATGTAAGGCTCGCAAGCTGCGTTATAAATGGTTGTGGTTCCGGGTGTTAATACCGCTGCCATAATAATATTGGCAGTGCCGGTTACCGAAGCCTCATCCAAAAGCATATAAGTGCCTTTTAACGAATCGGCATGAACGGTATAGAAAATCTCGTCGGGGTTGAATTCAAATCGTGCCCCAAGCTTTTCAAAACCAAAAAAATGGGTGTCGAGCCTACGTCGGCCAATTTTATCACCTCCGGGTTTTGGGAAATAAGCTTTGCCATATCTGGCCAATAATGGCCCCATAATCATAATGGAACCGCGTAGCGACGAGGCTCTTTTTCTGAATTCGACACTTTGCAGATACTCCAGATTGATGTTGGTGGCTTTAAAAGAACATGAATTTGGGGTGTGTCGTTGTATTTCCACACCCATTTCATTTAATAGCAGAATTAAATTGTTTACATCGAGAATATCGGGGATGTTATTTATGGTAACCGTTTCCTGAGTTAGTAAAACGGCGCAAATAACCTGTAATGCTTCATTTTTGGCACCCTGAGGAATAATCTCCCCTTTCATTGGTTGCTGGCCAATTATTTCAAAACTGTTCATCAATTTGGTTTTTTCTGGTGTACCAAATTAATTGTTTTTTCGAACAAAGTGTTTTTTTCGAGACCGGTTTTGCGAATCGCGTCCTTCAGGTGCTTTAACTTGTTGTTCGGTTACTACCAATTTTCCGCCCGATATTCCTTTAATATCCATAGCAATACGGTCATCGGTGGCATAATCCTTATTCCAGCTCAGAAGTGATTTTCTCATGTGGTTGGATATAAGAGTTATTAAATGGTTTTTTAACTCCCCATCTTCCATGGCTGCTGCCTGCTGAATCATTTGTTCAATTAATTTTCCGTAATGGCGGTATTGTATTTTTCCATCGCTGTAAGCAATACGCTCGGGTTTTGACGAAAAATCTTCAGGTTCAGGTAAATTATATGGAAAGTCAATGTCTAATTTAAAATCAGACATAATAGCCAGATGGTCCCAAAGTTTATGCTTAAAATCGCTTACATCGCGTAAGTGAGGAAACAGGTTGCCCATAACCGAGATGATTGAATTTACGCATTTGGTGCGTTCTTCTTTGTTCTCAATGGTTAAGGCATAGTCTACCATTTTCTGAATGTGGCGGCCATATTCGGGCAGCGCTAATTTTTTGCGTGTTGAATTATAGTCCATTGAATTTGTATAATCAATTCTTTTATTACTCTGGAGCAGTTTACTAAATCCGGCGGAAGTTACATTTGTATGTAAGGCAGTCTATACCAGTTGGTAAAACAGGCTTCAAAATTAGTTCAATATTTTGAGTTTGGCAAACTTTAAAAGTAATTGTTTTTCGCCTGCATTGGGGAATAATACAGTGGCTTTAACATTCGACCCGGTGCCCTCAAGTGATGTTACTTCGCCAATTCCAAACCTTTCGTGCTGCACTCTCATTCCTATTTTTATATCAAATGCATTGTTAAAGGTGTTATCAGAAAAAAGTGGTTTCTTTTCGTTGGTTTTATTGATGGACTCCGAAAAATTGAATTTTTTAGGGGTAAATGATGGTTGTTTATCAATTGATTTTCCAAAGCGATGATTGGTACTGCCAAAATTTTCGGATGTTTGATTTTGTTGATTAATATCTCCTGTCATTTCAATATACGATGGGTCCAATTCGCCCAAAAACCGACTGGCTCTTACATAAGTCATATCGCCATATTTAAACCGACGTTTGGCAAACGATAGCACAGCATGTTCCTCTGCCCGGGTAATGGCTACATAAAACAGCCGGCGCTCTTCTTCCAGACCGGATTCCGATTCTGACACCCGGCCTGAGGGAAACAGATCTTCCTCCATACCAACTACATAAACATTCTTAAATTCAAGACCCTTAGCCGAGTGTATGGTCATTAAGGTTACCTTATTTTTGTCTTCAGCCTTTTCGTTGTCCTGGTCGGTTAATAGCGAAACTTCTTCTAAAAACAGCGTTATGGTGTTTTCCTGTCCAGATTCTATTCGGCTGTCGGAAAAATCTTTCATGGCATTGAGCAATTCGTCAATGTTTTCGATGCGCGACTGGCTTTCAGGGGTATTATCCTGATGCAGTTCTTTCAAAATCCCACTTTGCGAAACCACTTCCGATGCCAGTTGATAGGCATCCAGGTTAAGCGACTTGGCTTGAAATTCGCGCATCAGTGCCACAAAACCACCCAGTTTTTTGAGTGTGCCGGCGTTAAATCCCAACTTTGACAACTCAGGATGAACCAAAACTTCCCAAATGGATACGCCGTTATGAGCCGCTGTGGCCTCAAGTTTTTCGAGGGTGGTTTTTCCAATGCCACGTGCCGGAAAGTTTATGATGCGTTTTATTGCTTCACCATCGTTCGGATTAATAACTACTCTGAAATAAGCCAGCAGGTCTTTAATCTCCTTTCGCTGATAAAACGATAAGCCTCCGTAAATTTTGTAGGGTAGGTTGTTTTTACGCAACACATCCTCAAAAATTCTCGATTGTGCATTGGTGCGGTATA
>CAZFTD010000163.1:0-7715 GCA_964521525.1 uncultured Marinilabiliaceae bacterium
GGCCGGGCGCAGCGGGCAACCCGCGCTCATCAGCGTCTTCGCCGGGGTCGGCGCGGCGCGTGGCCCGCACGATCAATACTTCTACCGCTTCCCGGAGAAGATGATCGCCGGGGTCATTGCCGCGCCGCGCTTCCGGCTGGATAACCCGGCGCTCATCACAGCGCACATGCACGCGCTGGTGCTGGAGACGCTGGGCCTCAAGGGGGCGTTCGGCTCTTGAAGTTGTAATGACAGTTCTCCATGCCGGAGGTAAATTCGATAAAGATTCTTATAAAGTGTCTGGTGGTTTGCATGGGGTTGGTGTTTCCTGCGTTAATGCCTTGTCCGACAAGCTGGTTGTTGAGGTTCATCGCGACGGGAAAATATATACCCAGGAGTATCATCGGGGAAAACCACTTGAGCCGGTTAAAGAAATTGGTACTACCAATAAAACCGGAACCCATGTTACCTTTAAACCCGATGCTTCAATATTTACTACTACCGAGTATAAATATTCCATTCTGGCCGACAGGATGCGGGAATTGGCCTTTTTGAATAAGAATATTGAAATTATTCTGACAGATAAGCGCGAGGTTAACGAAAATGGCGAACCTAAATCGGAACGTTTTCATTCTGAAGAAGGATTAAAAGAGTTTGTTCAGTTTATCGATGGTAACCGTGAGCGTTTGATAGAGAATATCATATATATCAACACTGAAAAAAACGAAACGCCCGTTGAAATAGCCATTCTTTATAATACATCGTTTACCGAGAATGTATATTCGTACGTTAACAACATTAACACTATTGAAGGAGGTACCCATCTTACCGGTTTTCGAAGGGGGTTAACACGTACTCTGAAAACCTGGGCTGAAAAATCGGGACTGCTTTCAAAATTGAAATTTGATATTAATGGGGATGATTTTCGTGAAGGGTTAACAGCCGTTATTTCTGTTAAAGTTGCTGAACCTCAGTTCGAAGGTCAGACCAAAACAAAATTGGGCAACAGCGATGTAAGTCTGGCCGTTGATCAGGCGGTTAGTACCATGCTGGCCAATTATCTGGAGGAAAATCCACGCGATGCCAAAGAGATTGTAAATAAAGTTATTTTGGCTGCAACCGCCCGCCATGCAGCCCGTAAAGCGCGCGAGTTGGTGCAACGCAAAAGTGTTATGTCGGGAGGTGGCTTACCCGGTAAATTGGCCGATTGCTCCGATAAAGACCCTGTCAACTGTGAAGTTTTCCTGGTTGAGGGAGACTCGGCAGGCGGAACAGCCAAACAAGGTCGTAATCGCCAGTTTCAGGCCATTCTGCCGTTGCGCGGTAAAATCCTGAACGTTGAAAAAGCTTTGCAGCACAAAGTGTTCGACAGCGATGAGATTAAAAACATCTATACTGCTCTGGGTGTTACCATAGGAACTGATGAGGATAGCAAAGAATTGAACCTGACTAAGCTGCGTTACCATAAGGTGATAATCATGACCGATGCCGACGTGGATGGTAGTCACATTACAACGCTTATTATGACGTTCTTCTTCAGGTATATGAAAGAGTTAATTACACTTGGACACCTCTATATTGCCACACCTCCGTTATATTTATGCAAAAAAGGTAAGGTAGAACAGTATTGCTGGAACGAACAACAGCGCCGCGAGTTTATTGATACCTATGCCGGCGGACGCGAAGACTCCATTCATATTCAGCGATACAAAGGTCTCGGAGAAATGAACGCTGAGCAACTTTGGGAAACAACCATGAATCCAGAAACGCGCATTCTTCGTCAGGTTAATATTGAAAGCGCCACCGAAGCCGACCGGATTTTTAGTATGCTGATGGGTGATGATGTGCCACCAAGACGTGAGTTTATTGAACAAAACGCTACATATGCCAAAATTGACGTTTAAAAATTAGTTTGAATATTGAAACCACAATAGGAGAAGTGAGAAGGGATGCAGTTTTTCCTTTCTCACTTTTTTAATGACAGCATGGAACGTAAAAGAATCATTATAGCCACTACCAACAATCTGGTTTCCGACAACCGTGTTGCAAAGCTGGCTTTAACGCTCGAAAAACAAAATTTCGAGGTGTGGCTCATTGGCCGACAGTGGCCTGGGGGTGACATTCCTAAAAATCGATCAGGAAGAATATTTCGTTTCAGGTTGTGTTTTAATAAAGGGCCGCTCTTCTATATTGGTATGAATATCAGGATATTCTTATTTTTGATAAAACACAGGGCACACCGGTTTGTGGCTGTTGATTTGGATACGCTGGCCGCTTGCGTTTTAGCCGGAATAATAAAGAAAACACCAGTTGTTTTCGATAGTCATGAGTATTTTTCCGAAGCCCCTGAATTACAGCATCGACCCTTTATTAAGAAAATATGGCTGGCTTTGGAGCGTCTTTTCATTAAAGGCATATATGCCGGTATTACAGTTTCTCCGGGCATTTTGAAAATATACAAGGAAAAATACAATCTCGATTTCCTGCTGGTACGAAACGTTCCATTGTCCAAAACAGTAGTCCCAATGATAAAAGAAGTCTCCAGCAATCCGGTTGTCTATTACCAGGGCGCTCTGAATTTAGGGAGAGGTCTTGAAAATAGTATCAGAGCCATGTGCTTGTTGCCTAATTATGAGATGGTTATTGTTGGAGATGGCGATATTGCCAATAAATTAAAGCTGTTGGTTATTGAGCTGGGTTTAACCGCAAGAGTTACTTTTGTTGGAAAAGTGCCGTTTGAGAATTTGCAAACATATATCCAAAAAGCACATGTTGGGTTGTGTCTTCTCGAAAATATTGGACTCAACTATTATTATTCGCTTCCCAATCGAGTTTTTGACTATCCGCTTGCTGGTTTGCCGGTTATTGCAACAGCTTTTCCCGATATTAAATCAGTTGTTTCCAAATACGAAACAGGTTTGTTATTGAACGACCTTGAACCTGAGAATATTGCCAATGCTATACAGGAGGCTTGCGAAAATATGGAGCTACGCAACCATTGGGCAACCACTCTGCCAAAGGCAGCACATCAGCTAACCTGGGAAAACGAAGTCAAAGATTGCCTGAAACTATTTACTTAGCAGCTGATTAAAGATATTTTTCAGACTAAAGACGCGAAGTTGGAACGAAGTGGAATGCCGGGAATCGGGACCCGAGTATCGGGAAAAGAACTTAAGACACGTGTTCCGGTTCATCGGAAAAGGATATAAAAAGTAACATACTTAAAATAAGTTAAATAACTTAACAATCTTATTTGCCTGCCTGTTGGCAGACAGGTCTATACTTTCTATTTGTCTAATCCTGATAAACCGGAACACGTTTATCTGTCTAGCATATAGGTTTCTAAGAGTCTATAATAAAGTCTGGAAACTAAATTTAAACAGATACCCGAAAAAAAAACCTTCAAAGCATATGTAGCAATGAAGGCCTTTTTTTGTAATGTTGCTATGATCTTTTATCCAAGATAAGATTTCAATAATTTGCTACGCGATGTATGGCGCAACCTTCTGATGGCCTTTTCTTTAATCTGACGAACCCGCTCGCGGGTCAATCCAAATCGTTCACCAATTTCTTCCAGTGTCATTTCCTGGCAACCAATACCAAAGAAGAGTTTTATTATATCACTTTCACGCTCGGTTAAAGTGGCTAAAGCACGCTCAATTTCACGCGAAAGAGACTCGTTTATCAAAGAGCGGTCAGCATTAGGTGAATCGCTGTTAACCAGAACATCCAACAAACTGTTGTCCTCGCCTTCAACAAACGGAGCATCTACCGAAATATGACGACCGGCAACACGCAAGGTGTCTGCAACTTTGTCAGCAGGTAATTCCAATTCATCTGCCAATTCTTCGGGAGATGGCTTGCGCTCGTGCTCCTGCTCGAATTTGGAATAAGCTTTATTGATTTTATTTAATGATCCTACCTGATTTAGAGGTAAACGAACAATACGAGACTGCTCAGCCAACGCTTGTAAAATTGACTGACGAATCCACCAAACAGCATACGAAATAAATTTGAAACCGCGGGTTTCATCGAATTTTTCGGCAGCTTTAATCAACCCAAGGTTTCCTTCATTAATAAGGTCAGGAAGGCTAAGTCCTTGGTTCTGATATTGTTTGGCAACAGATACCACAAACCTTAAATTCGCTCTGGTGAGTTTTTCGAGTGCAGCCTGGTCGCCTTTTTTAATGCGTTGTGCCAACTCCACTTCCTCTTCTACAGAGATAAGGTCTTCACGACCAATTTCTTGTAAATACTTATCCAGCGAAGCGCTTTCGCGGTTTGTGATTGATTTTGTTATTTTTAATTGTCTCATGTTCTCTCCAAATACGGCGCAAAATTACACTTTTTTCCTAACTAAGGCAATACAAATAAATAAGTGATTACTTAAATTGTTTGTTCAAATCATTAAAAAAACATAAAAATTGGTTCTATTAATTATAAACAACTGAAATACTTGTGAAGTTCAGTTTTATGTTTAGTAAATCAATCTTTTTATTTTTCTTTCTCATTAACTTCGTTTACGTAAGTTGTGGTGCCAGCATTTGCCATTCGCAAATATTTTTCGCATAACAAAAGGTTTTTGCCGGCCTGTTCGTCTTTCAGAAAGGCCGGCAAAAAATTAAACATTTTAGTTTGTCGGTCTATTCCTGCAAATTAATGGCGTAATAGGCAACTCTTCCATTCAGATAAATTCCGGTAAGGAATAAGCCTTCATCAACCACATCAACTACTTTTTTAAGGTCGTCTTCGGAATTGATAGGTACCCGGTTGGCTTTGGTTATCACATATCCTTCACGAATACCAGCATCGCGAAATTTTCCGGCTGAAACAGATTTTACTTTAATTCCGTTACGTAACCTCAACGATTGTTTTTCGGCATCTGAGAGTGGCTCAAAAGTGGCTCCAAGCAACAACATTTTTGTCGATGTCTGAACCAATTCAGTTCCACCTTGCATATTACGTAAAGTTACTGTAAAAGGTTTTGTTTTTCCATCGCGAAGTACTAAAACATCTAATTTGTCGCCGGGGCGATGGCGGCTTACCCTTTCCTGAAGTTGTGGTACTGTATTTACATCATCGCCATTAATTTTCAGAATAACGTCTCCTGGTTTAATACCAGCCTTGTGAGCACCACCATCTTCAGCTACCGCTTCTACGTAAACGCCTCTAACGCGATCAATTTTTAATTCTTTGGCTTTTTCACTGTTCATTTCCCTGATGCTGATGCCCATTAAACCACGTTGTACTTCACCAAATTCCATTAAATCGGCCACAACTTTTTGCACAATGCTTACCGGAACGGCAAAGGAATAGCCTGTAAATGAGCCGGTACGTGATGCAATGGCTGTGTTTATGCCAACCAGTTCGCCCTGAGTGTTCACTAAAGCACCACCGCTATTGCCGGGGTTTACGGCAGCATCGGTTTGAATAAATGATTCAATTCCCAGTTGATTACCAAGAATTTGAAGGTTTCGCGATTTGGCGCTGACTATACCGGCTGTAACCGTTGAGTTTAAGTTAAACGGGTTTCCCACGGCCAACACCCATTCACCAACTCTTATAGCATCGGAATTACCATAGGTTAAGAAGGGAAGATCTGAAGCCTCAATCTTTAATAAGGCAATGTCGGTGGATGGATCGGCACCAACCTTTACCGCTTTAAACTGGCGACGGTCGTTCAATGTGACTTGAATCTCATCAGCTTTATCAATAACATGGTTATTGGTTACAATAAAACCATCTTTGGTTAGAATTACCCCTGAACCTGAACCCAACACCGGTTGTGGTTCAGGTTGCTGGAAACCTCCTCTTGGGCCAAAGAAAAAGTCGAATAATGGATTGCCCGAATCAAATTGTCGTGCATTACTTTTCCCTTTGGTCATAACGTGAACTACGGCATGCACCGATTTCTCTGCCGGAAGGGTTAAATCAGGAACACCACCCTGCGCAAATGCTGGCATATTGGCATAACGTGCAACCGTATCAACGTTTACAGGTAATTCAACCAGGTGGGTTTGTGGCTCTGTTATTGTCGAATATGTTATAACTCCTATTATAGCTCCCACAACAGCAATAGAGAATGTGGTTAATAAATTTTTAGCATTCATAACGATTCTTTTTTGTTGTTAAACAAACCAAAATCATCAAAAGATGTGCCTTAAAGTAAAGCTTAACATTTTTTAACCGCTAAAGGATAAGGATTTGGCATTGATGGAATGGATAGCAATAAACAGGAGACCCCGATGGTATGGTTCCGGTAACCCTAACCCTTAACCAAAACCGGAATGTCCACCATCGGGGCCCAAGAAAGGTGTTCCAGTGCGAACAAGTACTTTTCTTGTTACACCAATATTAAATTACATCAGAATTATGCGTTTGTCAATTTTTTTGGACGTTATTTTAAATAATTGCGTGTTCGCCTGCCAATGGTGTTTTGCCACTATTCCCGATTCCCGGGAATTCGTAAACTTCAATTCTAATCATCTTAATAATATTAAAATTACACAGATACTAAGTTAATGTCGTTTAGTTAATAAAATTTAATGCTACTCATTCTACCCCATAACCCCTTGAAAGGGGGAATTTCCATGGCATCTTGTAAAGGGCCATTTAGGGGATTTAGGGGTAAAAGAGCTTAACTAAACGACATTGGATAAGTTATCAAATTTAAACAGTTACCAAGTAATTGGTATTTTCTTGCTAAGACTTATGTATCTTTGAAAACTGATTTGAAAAAATATTTATCTAATGAATGCCATACACTTTTACAAATATCAGGGAGCAGGTAACGACTTTATTATTATTGATAATCGTTTGAAAAATAAAGGTGTTGATAACCCCAATTGGATTCGGAAAATTTGTCACCGTCGGTTTGGCGTTGGTGCCGATGGTTTAATGCTATTAGAGCATTCAGATAAATATTGTTTTACCATGCGCTATTTTAACGCCGATGGTGGCGAGAGTACCATGTGTGGAAACGGTGGGCGTTGCATTGCTTCGTTTGCAACCCATTTGGATGTGGCACCCAAAGAGAAGCTTTTTGAGTTTGATGCAGTTGACGGAAAACATTATGCCATTGTTCAAAAAGATTCCATTAGTTTAAAGATGGTGGATGTGCATGGTATTGAAAAACTACCTGAAGGATATTTTTTGAATACGGGCTCTCCGCATGTGGTGGTGTTGACAGGAGATGTAGCTAAAGTGGATGTTGTAAATGAGGGACGTTTACTGCGACATGATGCAAGGTTTAAAGCCGGAGGCGGTACCAATGTTAACTTTCTTACTATACGTGAGCCCGGGAATATTGCTGTGCGTACTTTCGAAAGAGGTGTGGAAGATGAAACCTGGGCATGTGGGACTGGCTCTGTTGCATCGGCCATGGTGGCAAATTATTTGGATAATTCGATTAATACATTCGAAATAGATGTTCCGGGAGGGCATTTAAAGGTACGTTTTAATGCATTAGGGGGTGGCCATTACGAAGATGTGTGGCTCGAAGGCCCTGCTGTATTTGTTTTTGAAGGTGATTTTATCGCAGATGAAGGACTTTAAGCTCATATCTGATTTTTTGCCAACCGGCGATCAGCCGGAAGCCATTCAGCAACTGGTGGATGGATTTCGAACCGGTGTTCCTTATCAAACCCTCTTAGGCGTTACAGGTTCAGGAAAAACCTTTACTGTTGCCAACGTAATTGAGCAGCTTAAGCGTCCGGTTTTGGTACTGAGTCATAATA
>CAZFTD010000164.1:0-7671 GCA_964521525.1 uncultured Marinilabiliaceae bacterium
GGCAATTACAAGGGTTCCGGGTTATTCAGTTGCTAAAGCGGGGGTTAATATTTTCACGCAATGGCTGGCAACCGAATTAGCCATAAAATTTGGTGAAAAAATCAGGGTAAATGCTATTGCACCAGGCTTTTTTATAGGCGACCAAAACAGGGCTGTGCTCATTAATCCCGATGGCAGTTACACCGAACGAAGCAAAAAGGTGTTGGCAAAAACGCCCATGAAACGGTTTGGAGATATTACTGAACTTAATGGAATTGTACAGTTTTTGTGCAGCGATGCTGCCAGTTTTATAACCGGAACCATAATTCCGGTTGATGGAGGGTTTAGCGCTTTTAGCGGTGTTTAAGGTTTACTTTGTTTATAGTATATGGCATTAGAAAAAGCGTGGCGTTGGTTTGGTTTTAACGATCCGGTTCAATTAACGGATCTGAAACAAATGGGAGTTGAAGGGGTGGTTACTGCCCTGCACCATATTCCCAACGGGGAAGTTTGGCCTGTTGATGAAATAATGAAAGTGAAATCGGCTATTGAAGCTCACGGAATGCGCTGGACAGTGGTTGAAAGTTTACCGGTTTCGGAAGGCATTAAAACCAAATCGGCCGATAGGCCACGGCTAATAAAAAATTATCAGGAGTCGTTACGAAATCTTGGTAAATTTGGTATCGATACGGTTTGCTATAATTTTATGCCGGTTCTCGACTGGGTGCGTACCGATTTACATTATACCCTTCCTTCGGGCGGTGAGGTGATGTATTTTGACTTTCCATCGTTTGTGGCTTTTGATGCTTTTATTTTAAAGCGTCCGGGGGCAGAAAACGATTACCCTGCCGAAATTGTTAAAAAAGCACGTGAAGTTAGAGCCCGAATGACCGATGAAGAAGCTGAAAAGCTGGCTTACAATACCATTATTGTAACTCAGGGTTTTATTAACGGTGCTGTGGACCCGAAAACCTCGGATTACAAAAAAGCCTTTCTCGATTTTATTGATACCTATAAAGATATTGACCGTGACAGGCTAAGACAACATCTGGCCGATTTTTTGAAAGATGTGGTGCCTGTGGCCGAGGAAAATGGCATTAATCTCTGTATTCACCCAGACGATCCCCCATTCCCGGTTTTGGGTTTACCACGGATTGTAAGCACCAAAGAAGATTTTGAATGGATTGTAAATCAATACGATTCTATTTCAAATGGCATCACCTTTTGCACAGGCTCATTATCGGTTCGCAGCAACGAGCATCTGGTGTCAATAGTAAAATCGGTAGGACATCGCATCCATTTCTTGCATTTGCGTAATAATGTTTTGCTTCCGGATGGATGTTTCCACGAATACGGACATATTCACGGCTGCGTTGATATGTATTCGGTAATGAAAGCGCTGCTTGAAGAACAACAGCGAAGGGTTATAGAAGGCAGAAAAGATATACGGATGCCGGTTAGACCCGACCATGGCATTAAAATGCTTGACGACTTTAACCGGAAAGCCAATCCCGGATATCCGTTGATTGGTCGCTTAAAGGGATTAGCCGAGTTAAGCGGATTGGAGATGGGCATTGAGCGCGCCATGGCAGAAAAATGCTGAGCAGTTTTTTTTTTCATAGATTTAGTTTACTAAGGAGTGAGGGCGGAAGGTTGGTTCCGCCCTTTCTTTTTTATTTAACCGATTCTTATTTTTCGTATCTTCACCAATGGATTTTTTGGAGTAAAGTTCTATAATCACATATCATAAACACCTGTTGTTCAGCCAGATAACAATAAATCAAATTCGCAGCCAAACCCATGAGTGAAGCATTACTTGAAGCACTGATGCAGCTTTTTGCTCTACTTACCGATATACGTAAAGAGAGCAAAACAGGGAAAGCGCGCTTTTTGGTTGAAGATTTTTTATCGCGTCATTTTAACTCAGAGTACGTTCAAAAATATCTGAACCGGTTTGATGTTTATTTAACCCGCTACCATTCGCAAGTTTATAGCGACAATCAGGAGCTGATTGATGAACAGGTGAATGAGAATCTCACCCGCCTATTAAATATCTCATCCCGAATTAATGCAGAACTTGAGCAGGAACCTAAAATAATCATCTTTGTGCAACTGCTCGACTTTTTGAAGAAAGACGAAGAGATTGGCGAAACCGAAGAGGGCTTTGTTGATTTACTCGCCGACCAGTTTCGGATTGACAAAAAGGACTACCTCAATCTGAAGCATTTTATTTTGGATTCTCCCATGGAAGTGCCCGATAAAACGGCTGTTATGCTTATTAGCGGTCAAAATGAGGCACCACACCCCGAAATGAAGCTGCTTTACAATCCTAAACAACAGGTGTTTGTATGGGTAATTCATGTGCGCAGCACCAATTCTTTTTTCTTCAGATATACCGGACCTCGAAACCTTTACCTCAACGGCCATAAGGTTGAGCAAAACAGGACCTATGCCATGGCGGTAGGTTCGGTAATTAAAACTTCGGTAATGCCACCGGTTTATTATGGCGCCATTGCCGAAAAATTTATTCACCGAAAGGATAAAGGCCGTATTATTTACCGTGCGGTTGATGTGGCTTATAAATTCAATAACAACCAAATTGGTATTCACCCGTTTAGTTTTACAGGCCGCTCGGGACAGTTGATAGGGATTATGGGAGGCAGCGGTACCGGAAAATCCACCCTGCTGAATGTTCTTAACGGCAACTTTAAACTGAGTCAGGGAAAAATTACCATCAATGGCTACGACCTTCATGCCGAAAAGGAAGCTTTGCAGGGTGTAATTGGTTATGTACCGCAGGACGACCTTTTAAAAGAGGAACTTACTGTTTTTGAAAACCTTTGGTACAACGCACGGCTTTGTTTTAGTAACCTCACTAAATCTGATATAAAAAAGCGGGTTGAAGATGCCCTTCAGGATTTTGACCTGGTCGAGGCTCGTGATCTGGTTGTTGGTACGCCATTGAACAAAATTTTGAGTGGTGGACAGCGAAAACGACTAAATATTGCTTTGGAATTAATCAGGGAGCCATCAATTCTGTTTGTAGATGAACCCACATCGGGCTTGTCATCGATGGATTCGGAAAAAGTGATGTTGTTGCTGAAACGACAGGTTTTGAAAGGTAAGCTGGTAATTATTAACATTCATCAACCTTCATCCGACCTTTATAAGCTCCTCGATAAGCTTTTGATGATCGACAAAGGCGGCCGTATTATTTACAGCGGTAACCCCATGGACGCCATCGCTTATTTTAAGCAACAGGCCAACTATGTGAATCCCGAAGAGCGTGAGTGTTACGTTTGCGGCAATGTAAAAACCGAGCAACCCTTGCGCATTGTAGAAGCGCGTATGGTTAACCCCTACGGAAAACTGGTGCGGCAACGTAAAGTTAAGCCCGAAGAGTGGTACAAACTTTACATCGATAATTTCGAAAGTAAGTACGAGTGGAAATCGAAACGACAAATTGATAAAAAAGAGCCACTCCCCGAAAACCTTTACAGCATTCCCGGTCGCCGGAAGCAATTCCTGATTTTTACCATGCGCGATGCCCTGTCGAAGCTAAAGGACAGACAATATCTGGCTATTAATATTCTTGAAGCACCATTGCTGGCGCTCATACTTGGTTTTTGCACCAAGTTTTTGTTTGGTTCGGCCGATAATCCCGACCAATATATTTTTGCCGAAAATGTTAATCTCCCGGCCTACTTATTTATGTGCGTGGTGGTTTCGTTATTTCTGGGATTGAATGTGAGTGCCGAAGAAATTATTAAAGACCGAAAATTGCTTAAACGCGAATCGTTCCTGAATTTGAGCCGGTTAAGTTTTCTGAATAGCAAAATAGTGGTATTGTTTACCATTTCGGCCATACAAACATTGGGTTTTGTATTAATTGGAAACGCCATTCTCGAAATTAAAGGGCTCACCTTCCATTATTGGATAATTCTGTTCTCGGTGGCCAGCTTTTCAAATATGCTGGGATTGAATATCAGCAGTGGCTTAAACTCGGTAGTAGCAATTTATGTGCTAATTCCTTTGATTTTAGTACCTCATTTACTTTTTAGCGGGGTTATTGTAAACTTCGATAAGTTGCATAATTCCATTGCCTCGCGCGAGTTTGTTCCCCGCATTGGCGATGTAATGGTTTCGCGTTGGGGTTACGAAGCTCTGGCGGTGAATCAGTTCAAGAATAACCGATTTCAAAAACTCTTTTTCGACGATGAAATGGGCATGAGTCAAAGTTCATATTTTGGCACAACCCTCATTCCCGAACTGGTAAAACACAACGATGCCTGCTTATGGGCTTTTGAGCGAAACGATGTCAAACTGATGAAAACCCATTGGGAAACCCTCCGTAAAGGGTTGGCGCAACTTGAGAAAGAAATTGAGTTAAGTTTACCCTCAATGACTAAAAATGGCATTGAATCGTTTTCGCCTCAAATACACCTGTCAATTGATGAGGCATTGGAAAAAGCACGCAGGCATTTCAGTAGTCAATACCAGTTTTTTAGCCGGGAAAAAGATAGTAAAACAGAACTGCTGGTAAAAAAACTTGGCTCCATTGATAAAGTGGTGCAATTTAAGCAAACTCATTATAATGAAGCGCTGGCCGAGTGGCTGCTCGAGAAAAAGCAGGTGAAACAGTTCGAAGTTACCAACTATAAAATAATCCAAAAGAAAAACCCGGTTTATAAAAACCCTACAGGCAAATGGGGCCGGGCACATTTTTATGCTCCTGTAAAACAGGTGTGGGAATGGTACATTCCCACTCCGGTTTTTAATATTTTGGTTATCTGGTTAGGAATTCTGGCACTTTATGCAGCACTTTATTTAGATATTCTGCGACGAATTATTCACTATTTTGAGAACTTCAGGCTGCGTCAACTCAACAAACGACTGCAGAAACTGGGAACATAAGTGCCACATTTAAATACTACTCTGAATTCTTTGTAAATTTGGTCTATTACTTGAGAAATATAAAGAAGAACTATGGTCTGAAACACATAGTTCCCCTTTGTTTTTCTGTTGCTGCTGAAAGTGATTACAATAATGATTTCATTTTCCTATGACTGGTTTTTGGTATTTAACCCGGAAAATTAAACAGTAGAACTAGCTTAGAACGTTGAAGAAGTATATCGTTTTCAGAACCAGTAACTGAGTAACGAGCCAGATAACTCAGATTATACCAATAAATACCCACTCTGATTGTTTCACCTTTAATTTCAAAATCAGTAACACCATCTATACCTGTTAATACATTTTGATTGATATCTCTGCATTCAACTCTATTAACTCCGTACTCTTTAATAACCTGCTTAAGTTCTTTTCCAATTAATTCACCTGACGTTGTGAAATCTTCCTTTTCAGAGCAACCAATGAAAGTTAAAACAAGAAAAAAGAGTATTAAAGTATTTTTTGAAATTCTTTTCATAATCGTATTCAGTTAAATGTTAATATGTTAAAGAGAGTGTTTGATGTTCGACAATTTTAGGAATAAAGGTTTTAACAATTGTAACATCTCTCCCTGTTTGATTTACCCTAAACCTCAAAATGGCTTTAACAACAATTCTTCTGTCGGGCGGCAATTTTGGAAAGTATATGAAGTAATTTGAAGGCATCAATTTTCCGCTCCAACAAAGGCCTAAAGCAGTAGTTGCCACAGGGGGTATAGCTCCTTCCTCAAACTTATAATACTCAAACCCTTTATTATGAGGTATTGCAGTCATAGCAGTTCCGTATGGAGTTTCATATATGGTTTCATAAACAAGTTTATTCTGAGCCCCAACTTCCACGTTCCCAATTCCCTCTAAAGGCTTAAGTTCAGTATGCCCCTCATATCTTTTATAAAAATAGAGTTCAGTTTTTTGCTCAAGTATGGTAATGTTATTTACTATCGCAGGGTTAACTATAAAGTTAAAACTACTTCTGTCTATTGAAAAATACTGAAAATATCTTGGATTTGGCGTACCCCTATAGTAATAGGCTTGTTGATAATTAACAACAGGCTGAGTGTTTAAGTTAAAAACTCCTAATGGTTCGTCATACAAATAGGTTAAACCTGTTCGGGATTTAATTCCTGGTACATGTAAATTTAAACTTAAAACAGGAGCTTCGCTGGTAAGATTACCTGAAATATTTATTTTAGTTGACATGGAAAGGTTTACAGAGCCTTGATCGCCTGTGTTTTGATGAACTAGGGAGTTTAAATATTTGCCTATAGGATTAGTAGCTAAGTTTAATAAGCCTGAAGCAAGAGTTCCCCCCGCATTTCCTATCTGTTCAGCTGTCTTTACCGTTAATTTGTTTTTTACTTGTTGCCACCAATTTACACTATTATTAGTTGTTGCATTGGTAGATGTAGTGCTAATAGTATTGTTATGAGAATTGTTATTTTGAGTATTATTAAAAACTAAACTACTTACGTTAAAAATACTAGAGTTTGGGGCATTAAAAATAATTTTTCCGGTAATTTTCCCTGTCTGAGAACCAGTTAATTCTAACATTTTTACATCTATTCCTCTTGCTGCAATAAATAAATCACTTTTATCTTTCGCAATATTTGGAACTTCTTTATCATATGCCAGCTCATACTCAAACATATACCAAGTAAATTGAGTTATTCCTTGACCTGACTGAATGGTTCCGTCTCCACTCAAATATTCAGAAAACTTAGGCTCCCTGCTATCCATAGGTAAAGCAAAGTCACCATTAAAATTTAACATGCTTGATTGAGCCAAATGTTGGATTGAATATTTAAGAGAAGAATAAGATGTGGCACCCTCATGCCAATACCACATTCTTAAAAAGCCAGTGAATTTGTTATACAATAAAAAATATTTAATTCTGGGTTCGCTATTGCCTGATAATAAGGTAAAATTATTATGAACAAGCTCCCATCCATCAACCTTTTTATGGTCGAGAGCAATTTGCCTTGGTACCCCTGTGGAGGCTCCGCTAATCCATGGTAAACGAGGTAAAGTATTGTTGTTTGAAACATAGGTTGCTGTTTCCCAGTCAAACCAAAACGATTCAATAATCTCAGCCAAGGTTATATCTCCTAATCCACCATTGGTAGTATTAACTTTTATTTCGTCTTCTAGATATAAAATTCTTTTCCCATCTTGATCAGTTAAGTAAAGTTCCTTTATGGTGTAAACCCCATCGGGTATTAAAAAAATTATTGTAGATGATGTGACATTGGATGTAGCGTAAGATCCCTCTATCCCATTTTCATTTCTTACAAACATTTCGGCGTTTGTAATTTCATAATTGCGCCCTGATTTAAGGTGGCTTTTACCGCTTTTAATACTGAAGTTGACTACCAATTCATTTTTAGGGGCCTCTTCCTCAATAATATCTTTTTCGGAACAACCCCAATAAGGGGAGAATAACATTAAGCATAACATCCCTTTTTTAAACAAGCGCTTAATTGTTAATGCGCTATAGGGTATCATACCATTTCTAACAATACTGGTTTTTTGCATAATATTTGGATTAGGTTGAAAAAAATAATTATGAAAATAAATATAATTTAAACTTAGCAAAAAACCAATTTATCATATCCAAATAATAAAATGTAATATTTTTTATTGTAGATTTTTATGATATCATTTCCAGAAAAATAAAAGTATATTTATATTCTAAGTACATGACAAAACTTTAAAACATTTATATAATTCACTGTTATCTAATGTG
>CAZFTD010000165.1:0-7526 GCA_964521525.1 uncultured Marinilabiliaceae bacterium
CTTTTATTGTTGCGGATGCAAAGGTAAGAATTTTTGGCAATCGTAAAATAATTTACAAAAAAAAATATCTGCACAGCCTTTTACCAGCGGCTAAAAGCTCTGATTTAGTATAAAATAGATAACTAAATTTCTAAAAAACACAATTATTGTTTAAATAAAAGTGGATTTTTCTTAATTTTCCAGTGAAAAAGAGCAAACTCTTTTGGTATTTTTACGTATTCACGCTTTAAAGCTAAACAATACCTCAACCATGGCAACCATATTTGGAATTCAATTTGGCAGCAGATTTATTTCAACCAGAAAATTTGAAGCCGCTTTAAACAAAGAGAGAGATGATTTTGAACGATTCAACAAGTTCGAACAATCTCAACTTCTCAGCAGATATCTTGAATTGGATGAACTGGTTCATTCGGGAGAATTTGAGAAGAAAGTTAGGGAGCTTAAAACTGCCAGATTTAAAGATACGGAACAATTCAGGCAACTCGACCAATACAACACCATGCGTTCAGCATCAGATATAAAAACCTATCTGAAATTTGTAAAGACCGGAAAATCAGACAGATTTAAAAACATTGAAACCTCCGAATTATTTACTGAATACCAGAAACTTCACGCCTTTGTTAATTCATCAGAATTCCATGCCGAGAAAGTTAAAAAAGACTTTAAAAAATCGGATGCATTTCAGCAATTAAAGAAATATAAAGAATTAAGTAAAAAGTCCGATATCAGGTTTTATCATAAAACAAAAAAATCGGGCGATTACAAAACCTGGCTCAAAACTGAAGACAGCGACCGGCTAAAAACCTTCTTTGAATTGGAGGCCATTGTACAATCGGAAGAATTTCTACAGTTTAAAGCCTTTATGGAAGATAAAAAGCGGTATAAAAAATCGCAGGAAGCACGATTGGTTGAAGAGTTTGAAACGCTACAGAAAAATGAAGAGATTAAATGGTATCTCGACAAGAAAAAGAACGATCAGTTTAAAGAAATCAGAAAGTGGCATTTAACTTTTGAAGATGATTTTGACAGTCTGCGTCTCGACCATTCAAAATGGATGACCGGTTACTACTGGGGAAAAGCTTTAATGAACGAAACCTATGTATTAGCAGGTGAAAACCAGTTTTTCCGCGATGAAAACATAGAAATGCGCGACAGCGTTGTTCGCATTACAACCCGTAAAGAGCAAACAACCGGTAAAACATGGGATCCGGTTCATGGTTTTATGAATAAAACTTTTGAATTCACCTCAGGATTAATAAGTACCGGACAAAGTTTCAGGCAAAAACATGGAAAGTTTGAAGCCAAAGTGCGTTTCAGCGAAGCAGCTCCCATTGTTAATGCTTTCTGGATGGTTGGAGAAAAAATGGTGCCGCAAATTGACGTTTTTAAATCATCGGTTCAAAAAGGAAAGGTTATTGAATGTGGCATTCATTCAATGAACGGAAATAAAGAGGTTCAACATCAAATCAATACTATAAAAGGAGCTACTTTTAAAGGCGATTACTACATTTATACATTGGAATGGTCGCCCGAAGCCATTATATGGAAAATCAACGGTTTAGAAGTAAACCGGATTACCAATAATTTGCCCGATGAGCCAATGTATCTGACCTTCTGCACCACCTTGCCACAGGCACCCGACGAACGAAAAGTACCTGCAACCCTGGAAATTGACTGGGTCAGATGTTATCAGAGGATTTAACCTAACCATAAAAAATTTGAATAACCCGGTGGTTTCCAATGAAACAAACCGGGTTTATTTTTGAATATTCGTGGTTATAGTTTAATATCATTAACCACAAAGGCGACAAAGGATTACACAAAGTATCCAAAGTAAACACTTTATATGGATATTGAAGAGATATATAAAAAGGTTTTAGACTGTTCTTTTAAAGTACATACTGCTCTCGGGCCAGGTTTACTTGAAAGTGCTTATGAAGAATGTCTCTTTTATGAATTAATAAAAACTGGTTTTAACGTTGAGAAGCAAAAGGCATTGCCACTAATTTACAAGGAAGTAAAACTTGATGCAGGCTATAGAATTGATTTAATGGTTGAAAACAGCATAATTATAGAAATAAAGGCAGTAGAATCTTTTACGGATTTGCATCTGGCACAAGTTTTAACTTATTTAAAATTATCGAATTGCAAATTAGGCCTATTAGTAAATTTCAATGTTAGACACCTTAAAGATGGTATTAAAAGAGTTATTTTATGATGTTCACTTCGTGTTACTTTGTGATTTACTTTGAGTGCCTTTGTGGTTACTTTTTTACATTCAACAAAAACAATTCATGGATATTATAAAGCATCAGATAGAACTTTTAGCACCGGCTCGCGATTTAGTCTGTGGTATTGCAGCCATCAATCATGGCGCCGATGCCGTTTATATTGGGGCCGATAAATTTGGTGCACGAAAAATGGCCGGCAACAGCATTAAAGATATTGCCAGCCTGGTTCAGCATGCTCACCTGTTCAACAGCAGAGTTTATGTAGCCATTAACACCTTGCTCTTCGACCATGAACTGGAAGAGGCAGAACAGTTAATATGGGATATTTACAACATTGGTGCCGATGCCATTATTATTCAGGATATGGGTATAATGCAAATGAACCTCCCTCCCATTGCATTGCATGCCAGCACCCAAACCGACAACCGAACACCGGAAAAAGTCAGGTTTCTGGAAGAAGCAGGCTTTCAACAAGTGGTTTTGGCCCGCGAATTATCGCTCGGTCAAATTAAAGCCATCAGAAACAAAACCAACCTACCTTTGGAATTTTTTGTGCATGGTGCGTTGTGTGTTTCTTACAGTGGACGATGTTTTATGAGTCATGTATCATCGGGGCGTAGTGCCAACCGTGGCGAATGCAGTCAGCCGTGCCGCCTTCCCTATTCACTCGAAACCCTGCAAGGCGATACCCTGGCAAACAATCAACATTTATTATCCTTAAAGGATCTTAATTTATCGGATAAATTGGAGGCGCTTATTGATGCCGGTATATCGAGTTTTAAAATAGAAGGCCGCTTAAAAGATGTGTCATACGTAAAAAACGTAACTGCCTACTATCGAAAAACTTTAGATAACATCATAAAAAACAATCCGGCACTGAGTAAAAGTTCAAGCGGACAAATTCGTTCAGGTTTTGTTCCTTCACCCGAGAAATCATTTTCGCGCGGATTTTCAACTTACTTTCTGGATGGCCGGCAAAAAGGAATCTGGTCGATGCACACCCCGAAATCGTTGGGCGAGAAAATTGGAAAGGTTGTAAAAGTAGATAAAGACCACTTTCAGATTCAAACATCAGCTAAAATCAATAATGGCGATGGCCTTTGTTTTTTTAACCGCCAAATGCAACTGGAGGGCTTAAAGGCCGATGTGGTTGAAGGCAATAAAATTTTCTCATCGGGGCTAAAAAACCTTTTTTCGGGAGCTACCATTTACCGCAACTACGACCACGCTTTTAACAAAGAGCTTGAAAACAATCCATTTGAGCGAAAAATAGCTGTAAAACTTTATTTTTCAGATACAACCAAAGGTATAAAATGCACTTTAGACGATGAAGATGGTTTAACATCATCCATAGAAACCGATATAATAAAAGAACCTGCATTAAAACCCGAGAAAGCAGTTGACCAGATAAGAACCCAGCTATTGAAATGGGGCAACTCGCCCTTTATAGTAGAATTAATAAAAATTGACCTTCAGCAGCCACTTTTTATTCCGGTATCGGTAATTAATAGTTTACGGCGCGATTTGGCCGAAAAACATATATCTTTAAGAGAAACATCGTATCAACGAGCTGAATACCAGATAACCAAAACATTCCATCCTTATCCCGAACCGCTCGATACCATTGAGAGCAACGTGGTTAACCAACTGGCGCGGCAGTTTTATGAGCAACATGGTGTAAAAAACATTGTTGCAGGCATGGAAACCAACGCGAAAACACCTGCGAACACCAGAGTTATGACCACTAAACACTGCATTCGATATGCAACAGAAAGGTGTCCGCGCGAAAATCCTAATGCTGTAGCCGATGATTTAATAATGAAATCGGGTAAAAACAGTTACCTGTTAAAATTCGATTGTAAGAAATGTGAGATGCAGGTTTTTATAAACGACTCAATTTCTTCTACAATTCAAGTAAAACAAAGCATTTAGAAACTGTTAAAATTTAATAACGACTTTTAGAATTTTAGACACGTGTTCCGATAAACCAGAACACGTGTCTGAAATTTTTTAAGTAATAATTTTTAAATAGTTACTCAGAACCACATAAGACATATTAACTGTTGATGCTTATATGCCTTACATAGTTTAAAAAACTAATCAATATCCAAACTCAACTTTAAAACCGGCTTTAATCCATCTCCCGGGCTGAATTAGTTCACCCAAATCAGCATATTGTTTATCAAACAGATTGGTAGCTTCAGCAAAAACAGATTTATTGTTTGATTTCCAGATTAAGCGAAAATCTGTAAGCCAAAAATCGGAGTAAGATTTATGCGTATTAGTAGCCGAAACAGTGTAATAACCTACCCTGTCGCGGTACAGAAAATTCCACGAAGCTTCAATATTACGGATACCGGTTTCGTGTATAAAACCAATATTTAATTTATTGCGGAGATGATCTAAAACATAAACCGATTCATAACCGGAATCGGAATTTTTATTCTGATGGATATAAGAGTAATTCATATCCAGATTTTTAAAAAAGGATTGGCCCGGCAGTGCTCTTTTTAAATCAAATGCAGCAGACATTTCAACTCCTAATGCCTTAACCCGGTTTATATTGGATGTTGTATATTTAGTATCGTCAGGTTGCTTCCCCCAGTCAATCAGGTTTTTGCCGTCGCGATAAAAAATGCTGACGTGGGTATTATACCAACCATCGGTGAGTCTAAACCCCGTTTCAATGGTAGAAGCTTCTTCGGGTTTTAGGTTAGGGTTGCCCTGGTTGGTGGCGCCGGAGTAAAACAGGTCGGTAAATGTAGGTAAACGAAGCGATTTATTGTAACTGGCCATCCATTTCAGGTTGGGAAAAAACCAATAGCTGATATCTATTCCGGGAAAAAAGTCAACACCATAACCCAGCTGGGAGTTCTGGTTCATTAAAACACCGGCCGACGCACTAAAGCCATTGGCCGAATAGCTTTGTTCAAAAAACAGGGAGGCATTGGTTCGTGAGTAGCTCTTTGTAAAAAAAACGTCTTTCTCGCCGGGAACTTTAACCGGATTATCCATAGGCAAGCCCAATACATTGCTCCATACATTTTCGGTTCTGATTTCTCCGCCAACAGAAGTGTTGCCTAACTTTGAAGGAATTACCACATTAACACCGCCTCCCAGCACATCGGTAAGGTGATAATTGTGGCCGGCATACCATGATTCAGCCTTTTTAAAGTCTCTGAAGAGTTCAAAACGGTCGTGATGGCGCCTCCAATAGAGATTAGGTCGAAGTTTTATGCGTGATCCATTCTCGAACGAGAGCGAGGCAAACGTAGTACGGGTAGCTTCAAATTGATTTGGAAAACGTGCTGAGTAAAACGCATTAGCACCAAACGATTTGTTGGTATGACCAATTTGAAAGGAAAGTTTTTCGTTGTTTAATTGTAACTGTCCCTGATAAAACAGGTTGAGTACATCAAAGTCGGTATTGCTGATGTAGCCATTGCTACCACCCTTTTGTACCGACATAAAATGCCGCAATTGATTGGTTTGAAGGTTGGTTGATACAGTTGTGTTGTACAAACCGTGCTCGCCATTAATTACACTGGTGGTTGTTTTGTTTCTGCCCGAATCGCCGGTAATAATATTAATGGCACCGCTAAAAGCATTTGGGCCATAAACCCTGGCAGCAGGGCCTTGTAAAATTTCAATACGGTCAATACTTTGCAAATCAACCGGTAAATTAAGATTGTGGTGTCCGGTTTGTGGGTCGGTAATATTAATACCATTAAGCAAAATCATTACCTGATCAAAAGACCCACCTCGCATACTCACATCGGCCTGAATACCTAATGGGCCTCTTTCGCGCACGTCAACACTCATAGCGTACTTTAAAATTTCCTGTACGCTATTCACCGGCATAGTTTCAATTTGAGCCCTCGACAGCACCGTAACCACACGTCCCACTTCGGAATAAACCGCCGGGGCTCGTCGTGCCGAAACTTCCACTTCATTCAGTTTTACTTTTTTACTAATCATAGTGGTATCTGTTTCGGCAAAAAGGTTATGAAACCCCATAGTGGTTAAATAGGCAGTGAGTAAAAAGCCAATTCTAATTTCTTTGTTAAGGCTGCTGAATATAGCATAGTCCTTACCCATCCATCTTTTAAAACACACCGATGCAGAATGTTTTAAGTAATTCATCTTTTTCATTCGTGAATAATTTAAAAAGTTAAACAAAGGCCAAAAGTAGATGTTTACAATGAAATTTCCCTTATTTTTCTTACCTTCATGTGTTCATAAGCCTTCCTGCCCTTATTAAATTTCGTACCCTACCTAACAATTTCGGGAATTTCGGGAAGTTATTAATTTTAAAAATTATAACCATGCAGATATCTGAACGATTACTGACCTTAAGAAATAAGATGGATGCCTATGGCTTAGAAGCCTGTATTATTCCATCAGGAGACCCGCATTTAAGCGAATATCCGGCCGAGCATTGGAAAGTTCGGGAATGGTTGAGTGGTTTTACAGGTTCGGCTGGTACTTTGGTTGTTACGTCGGAAGAAGCGGGTTTATGGACCGATTCGCGCTATTATTTGCAAGCTGCCAACCAAATAGATGATGCTCATATTCAGCTTTTTCGAGAAGGAGAACCAGATGTTCCAGATATTGCCACCTGGCTTTCGGAGGTGCTGATGCCGGGCAACAAAGTGGGCGTTAATGGGGCCATTTTATCGATAAACAAAATGCGCGAAACAACACGCCAATTGCGTTCTGCCCGTATTCAAATGGTTACAACCGTAATGCCGGCCGAAGAAATATGGGATACGCGCCCTCAAATTCCGGAAGATACAGTTTTTATACACGACCAAAAGTGGAATGGTTATACACGTGGCGAAAAATTAGAGCAAATTCGCAACATCATGCAAAAAGAAGGCATTTCACATTATATAACTGCCGCACTCGACGAAATTGCATGGACGCTCAACCTTCGTGGTAACGATGTTGCATACAATCCTGTTTTTCATGCTTTTTTGATAATAACTCAAAATCAAACGCGACTTTTTATCAATCCCCATAAGCTCACTGCCAATATAGCCAAAGAACTCACCGCCGACAATGTTAAAGTTTACATGTACGATCATTTTTACCGGCATCTGGAAGATTTACCCGATGATGCCAATATCCTGATTGATCCATCACGAACCAATTCAGCCATATATTCATCTTTACCCCCCAAATCGGTAAAAAAGGAGAGTTTTAGCATTATTACCCGCCTAAAAGACATAAAAACTGAATCTGAAATCAGGCACTTCAAAACGACGATGATTAACGATGGAGTTGCTATGGTTA
>CAZFTD010000166.1:0-7368 GCA_964521525.1 uncultured Marinilabiliaceae bacterium
GAAACCTGCCAGTGCAATATTTCGGCCTGGGGCAGCACCTTTACCCTTTCCACCACCCAGGCCCTTCAGCCCGGAGAACAATTGACCTTCGCCGTAGCCTGGCCCAAAGGCATCGTCGCCGCACCTACCCAGGCACAGAAAATGAAGGATTTTGCAAAAAGCAACCTGCATGTCGTGTTGGCCATCCTGGGACTGTTAACTGCAATTTACCTTTATTACCGGGAATGGAAAACCGTTGGGAAGGATCCCGTCAAAGGAACCATCATTCCGCTTTTCGACCCGCCGGCCGGTTTTACACCCGCAGCAACCGGCTATCTGCTAAAGCTGGGCATGAACGACCGGGTATTTACCGCGGCCCTGGTTAATCTGGCCGTGCATGGATACCTGAAAATCATCCATAATAAAAACAGTTACACCGTCGAAAAGATATCAGACGATATATCCCTTGCCGCTCCGGAAGAGGTAAGCCTGGCTTCGGCCATGTTTGCCGGCAGGCAGGAGATCAGGCTCGACAATAAAAATCACAGTATTTTCCAAAGCGCCCGGCAAAAGCTGGACCACAGCCTCAGCAAGGCCTTAAGTCCCCAATATTTCAAACACAACACCAAACATATGACCAAAGGTTTTCTGGCCTCGGTACTATTTGTGATCCTGACATTCATGGCCTCACCCGAACCTGCTATTCCTGTGATCCTCATTTTTGTCATGGTAGCGCTTGCCATCCTGTTTGTTTACCTGATGAAGGCACCAACGCCCGAAGGAAGGGCCACCATGGATGAAATGGAAGGATTTAAGATGTACCTTTCGGTGGCCGAGAAAGATCAGTTGAACCTGATGCATGAACCGGACCTGACTCCTGAAAGGTTTGAAAGTCTGCTGCCCTATGCCATTGCCCTGGGTGTTGAGAATCAGTGGGGCAAAAAATTTGAACAGGCATTAAGCCGTTCGCTGCAGGAATCCACTGCGTACCGGCCGGCGTGGTATGCCGGCACAGGTGCTGTGGCAGCATTTTCACCTCAGCAATTTACTTCCTCCGTGGGAAAAAGTTTTTCTTCGGCTATTTCCTCGGCATCCACACCCCCCGGAAAATCATCCGGAAGCGGAGGCGGAGGCCGTTCAGGCGGTGGCGGCGGAGGCGGCGGAGGCGGTGGCTGGTAAATTGCCTGCCACTACCACACGGTAGCATCCTGCTTCATTCTATCCCTGAGTTCTGCTTCCTGTTCCGGGGTCCAGTACTTACAATCGAGCTCAATAAATACCGATGAATACGGGATAACCTCCTCTGTCTTGACCACCAGCACTTTAAACAGCCGGGAAGCCTGGTCTATTTTCACAAACACCGAATCATGCAGTATGGTGCTCACGGGAAAGTCTTTCAGCCGCATACTGAGTTCACTG
The DNA here is from genome assembly GCA_964521525.1 of uncultured Marinilabiliaceae bacterium. Lineage (GTDB taxonomy): Bacteria > Bacteroidota > Bacteroidia > Bacteroidales > Marinilabiliaceae > CALEUX01. The sequence continues at coordinate 1,399 of CAZFTD010000166.1, forward strand.
CGGTAATTTTCAATGCCGGGGACCTGTTGCGGAGAGATATAAGCCAGCTCGTGGTCAGTGTAAATCACCGGCTTCACATGGCTTGCCCTGCCAATTTCAGTGAGTACCTTATCCAGCACTTCCGGAAGTCCGGCCCCGGAATTAATCACCGTAATTCCGGTGGCAGTCTGGGCAGGGAAAGCCTTGTCCACCACAAGTACCCAGTTGCGGTGACCCAGCAGGTCAAGTTCCGTGGTAAAGGTTTTTTCCCAGCCGGGAGATACTTCTTTTTTAACGGAGTCAGCCTGATGATGGCATGACTGAGTGATTACTACAATAGTCAGTAAAATCAATAACTTTCTCATGTGAATATATTGTCTTGTTTTTTAATGGTCTCCCTTGCTGCCGCGCGATTGAACCTAAATCCGCAGGATATCGTTTATAAAAGCTGCAAAAATTTTAATAATTAAAGTCTTACAGCTAAGGTATTATCACCTGAATTGGTGTTGCAAAACAATACCAGCATGAAAATAGTAAATTCTTCACCGATTACACCCTTTGGCGGAATAAATTTTGCCATCAAGGAAGCTATTGACCTAAATATCAATAACCTAATAAACTCGAATATGGTAGATTTAGCAAAACAATCCAAATACACCTGGTTTGATATTATAATGTCCTAGTGGTCTGCATTTTTCTGTAGAGGCGATTGTGCTGAACACCAATTTTCGTTGGCTGACTCCTTAAAACGATTAAACCAGAAGATGTTGAGCATGCTGCCTGGATTCAAAAAAGAGAATGTGATACTGGACTATGATAACACGATAATCGAAGCAGAAAAAGCTGATGCCCGAATGACTTATATTAAAGAGCGTGAATATTATCCTGGTGTGGGAATGATTGGGAAATACATTGTTTATGTGGAAAACCGCAATGGAAACAGTACGGCACATGTATTACAGCATGAGACAATTGAAAGAGCAACCTTTCCATTACAGTAATATCAAACTTCGGTTATTGGGAATATTGTCAGGGTGTTTAATTAATACCATACCTGTTCGCCATTTTCTATTGTAAAAATACGCTGCCAGGTATTGACCCACTCATTTGATTTTATCCAGTATAATGCACCACCGGGAACATCAGTAAACCGAAGGATATGGTCTTCTCCTGCCCTGTATTTGCCACATAGTACCCAACCATTTTCCCAATAATACAATTCAATATTCCTGCCTGGCTTTGTTAACCCAATATTCCATTTAAAGTCATAGAATACATTGTGATACTTCAGTTCCATGTTAATCGTCTGGTTTTTATAGGGAACGATAGTTTTCATTGAATTAGCCGATAGGATAAATGGATGTGCTACTGGTATTGTTACCCCCTTTTTATAAAGAACAGGCAAATAAATTATATTGTTGTTGCCCACTTTTCTGAATATTGCTTTCCCGTTTTCAATTGGTGCCCATGATACAATCTGCCATTCCTGGTCATTAAATACTGAAAGGTAAATTATCTTTTCATTTCCAACGATATCGGGATTGGGGTAAATTTCTACATCCGAAGTTGAAACGTACAATTGGGTTACATCAGTGCGGTTTGAAAACTGAAAAACTGGTGGCATATCTCCCGGGCTGATTCCGGGAGGTTGAAAACCTTTTTGAATGGAAAAAGTATGCCTGAATATTTTGGGAGCTTTTACCGAATCATTTATCACGTTAAATTCATCAGGGTTGGTTTCGGCTCCTGAAAAAGGTATCCATAGTCCTGTATCGTCAAGAAATGCGTTCCACCGGTGACCTGAATTGCGGTGCGCCCAAACCGGGCACTCGTCAATAGCGGCAGGTATGCCAAAAAACCGCATGGTTAGTGCCGCAACAGAGGTCAGAGAATTACAACTCCCTTTTCCTTCAACCAGCACTTCGGGGATACTGGGTTCTTCTAACAGCGCATGGGACCGTAAATCAAATTTAAGGATTTTGGTAAGTTCCGAATTTATAGCAATTACTTTTTCACGTGTGGTTAAATATTCTGAAAAGTTTTCAATCACCTCACAAAACAAGTTTTCGATTGTCTGATGATAGTCGGCAAATTTTTCATTTGCGCCCCGGTAGGGTAAAATAAATTCATTAAATATATCGGATCCGACCCGTTCTTCGGATAGGGAGTTTCTCCTGGTTTTTAACATCCGCCTGACATGCTTTTGTAAAAACGAATCGGGCACACAATCCAAATCGTATTTATAACCATTAAATAACAGATTGTTTTCAATTAACTTCTCAAGCGTATCTTTTGCCTGGTACAATGTTTGAAAATTATAAGGCGAAAAAAATAGATTTCGCTGCCTGAGTTGCTTACAACTTTTTTTTCTGTTGAACCCTTATCCACTATATGGGTTTTTAAAAAATCCACTGCCTTATGTTCTTCACATTCCTTACAAGATATTGTAAAGAGGAAGATTATTACAACAACCAATGCCGCAATTGAATAGTGATATTTTGAAAATAAACCTGGCATTTATCAAATAAATTATAGAACTGCCCTCCGCAAAAGGCAGTTCTGTTGGATACCCTGGTTGAGTTACTTGTTTTCCTCTGTTAAGTTTTTTTTCATCCTCCCGACTGAATATCTGACAGGATAATATACATAAGAAACATCTGTATAGAAATATTCATGCCCTATAAAGTCAAACTCTAAGTTTAATGACAATATTTCTTTTTCAAGTTTTTCAATAATTTTCAGTGGAATTTTAGCCTCCCGATCATATCTAAATACTAATTCACAAACCTTTCCATCAGGTTTTGCATGAAAATAAATTTCAAATTCTTCAGATTCATGTAGAGATATGGATTTAAAGTTGCGATAAAAAGGTGCAATAGTTTTTATAACCAGATTATCAACTTTTGTCCTTTCAGGCAACCTTAAGATAATGTCTAAATTTATTTCATTGGTTTTAGTTTCGAAATCTGATTCATAAATCATTAAAACATTGTTTTTATTGTAAACAACATTTAGGTCTCCCTGGTGGTAAATAATAAAACTATTTCTGTCTGCCTTCTTCTCAAACTTTTCCCCTTCAATTCTCTTAACTCTATTTTGGGCAAATAAATGAGCCGTTGGGATTAGTATTAAGCAGATTACGATTATGGTGATTATTCTTTTCATAATATTATTAATTACAGTTTTTAATATCAAATGTTGTTTTCGGATAATATGAGACATTGGTAAAGGACAAGTGGTGATAATTCCTTACCTGTGCGAAAATTGGTCCCCAATAATAAAAATCTCTCTCAAGTGCAGAAAGATTTGAAAAAGAGTCAGGGAAAGTGGTGCCGTTCTGAGTTATTGCGTTTAACCAATTCTGATAAGGGATTTTTGACGGTTCACTATTACCATAATTATTCGCATAACCTGCAAAAGGATGGTTCGATGAGGCAAAATCACCACCCACCCTGATAGTTTCTATGATATCGAGAAACAGCCAGGCTTCAAACTCAGCAAACCCATCTGTAGCGTTATTAACATTGTTCAATTTTCTTTGCCCGATATGGAACCACTCATGACTTAAGGCGTGCGTACTAATTGCCCAATCTCCTGTAAAGGTTAGATTATTTCCATCAAAGGATGCATTCCCCATATGATCGGGATTTATCGAAAGTGTACCCAATTTAACACTGTTAAGTTCAAGTAATGATGTAATTTCATTTAGCCGGCAATCCATTTTTTCAAAAGCTTTCCTTAAGCTATCAATCGCAGCATTTGGAAGATTAATATTTGTGAACAATGTTTTGAGTGGTACAGGGAGAGATGATTGGGGATCGGAACCATTACCGGGATTATAACCTCCGCCACTGCTACCTCCTGAGCCACCGCCGTCAACGTAAGTACATTCAATACGTTCGCCCATGAAGTCCATATACTCGGCTCCACAGGAGGTATAATTATAATTGCGTGATACTTCCTGCCCGTCAACCTCTCCAATCGTCCACCATTCGATACAATCCTGGAACCAGCCATATACAGAGTATGTAAAACAGTTGTAATACCCCGATTTTAGCGAAACGCCAAACCCATTCTCAAAATTAACATTAACGATGTGGGTTACTTCCCCGTTGGTGAAACGCCAACCGTTTACAAACTCTCCGGCAGGGCTGTGAAAAAGCACTAGCCCGCTGAAGTCTTTCTCTTTTTTTAGATAGGTATTCCCCCACATTTTGAACTGTTTTGTTTCAAGATATTCTTTGTCGCCCACTATGGTCATCAAAAACGATACCATTTCGCCCGATTTCCTGTATTTCATTACCACAAGCCGGGTTAGCGAAGTCATATATCCCGGGTTATTGGTGGCTTTCCAGTGCTCGTAGGCGCTTTCGGTGGCAAAACCAAAGCCCCCATTGGTAACAATATGTGTTTCCACAATTTCAACTTTATCGTTCCTGGTTGCAAATGCACCTTTCCATTCGGGTTTGGCAACTTTCGTTTTCTTCTCTTTATTGCCCGATTTTAACAATAAAAATTCAAACTGCGATGATTCGAACCATGCTTGTGCTTCCTTGACAGTCAGCGCAGGTTCAGTTCCCTCTTTTTCAAATAATTCTTGCCGGCATGCAAAAAAAGCCGCAGCAAGAATTATAAATATCCATCCAATTTTTAAAATATGTTTTTTCATCGATTAAATTTCATTTTATACGATTTGATTCTAAAAAAATTAACACGTTATGTTGCTGTTTACTTATAAATTATAAGTCGACAGGAAAATAAATTACATTTGCCCCGGGAGGGGCTACCAGAATTGAATTGCAATGCCCGTTGCTTCACTCATTTATTGGTTTCCCCTCTCTTTGTTTTAAAAACTGTTTCAATCCCTCTTTTTAATTCAATCAAGGTAAGCTCTATTTCGTAAGAAGCCATTGTCCTCTTTTTCAGTTCCCCTGCAAGGTAATTATCAATTATACATAGCGCTTCATGGTCGTTACCTGTTTGCATATATAGCTTTGCAAGGTTATAAACCGGCTTTATTCGTGATGGGACCATCTGTAATGCATACCTATAAGCATTTTCGGCCTTATCAAATTTTTGTTGTTCAAGTTAGCAGTCGCCTAAACTTAAATAAACATCACTTATAGGAAGCAAATGAGCAGCTGTTTCCAGAATATTTACTGCTCCGTTATAATCCCCTGAATTTTTAAGCAGATTTCCATATAGGATCATAAAAAAGCCATCGGTTTTTAAATATGGAAAAGCTTTTTGGCAATGAAAAATTCCTGTCTCATACCTGTTTGATTTTAATTCGTCCGAAGCAGTTTTCCAGTTACGGCAGGCAATGTTTATGCCTATTAAGCTTTGAATTCCCACGAATAACAAACCAGTATAGGCTACAGCAACAAGCAACTTTAAAGATTTTCTGGTTTTCTCTTTTATCAGTATTGGTGTCGGATGTTTTTTTGTTGTACTGCAATCATTGCAGCAAATGATACAAAAAGCACCTTAATAGGCAGAATTGAGCCAGGGTACGATAAAAGGCTAAAAATCAGAATGCTTAAAATACCCGATCGGGCAACAATGAAACTAAATCCAATATTTTTTCCTGGCCGAAATATTACAAACAGCATCAACAGTACTAAAAGTAATCCGGTGATACCCATTTCGGCAGTTAACCGGATAAACTCATTAAAATCAAATATGGTGTTATCGGCCAATAAAAGTTCATTTGTATTGTTGTTGTTCTGGAAATATTTTGCCTGATAGTGCATATAATTTGCTGCAAACTGGCCGGCACCAACTCCTGTAACAGGGTTATCTGCAATCATCAGAGCCGTACTTTTCCAAACCAATAACCTGCCATTTGCAGATTCTGGCCTGATGGTATATAATTTAAAAACTCCTGCTAATAATAATATAGTCAGAATTACAAAAGCAAAAGGCTTTCGGAATTTCAAGTTTTGAAACTTATACAACGCGGAAAACTTGTTCAGATGGAAAGACAGATAT
>CAZFTD010000167.1:0-7323 GCA_964521525.1 uncultured Marinilabiliaceae bacterium
ACAATATCCAGGAAAGCATTTTTAACATCCACGGCCATTTTTTTCATATCGCCACACACATAAAAATGAGCGCCTTCTGTTATCCATTTAAATATTTTCTTTCCGTTTTTCTTCAATTTATGTTGTACATAACGTTTCTCTTCCTGGTCGCGCGAGAAAGCTACATCCAACCGGGTAAGTAAACCACTTTTTTTATACTTGAGCCATTCCGTCTGGTAAAGAAAATCGGTGGCAAAATGGCGATCGCCAAATATGAGCCAATTTCTACCTCTGGCTCCTGTCGCAGAGCGATGTTGAACAAAACCTCGAAAAGGAGCGATTCCTGTTCCTGCACCCACCATGATAACAGCCACTTCATCGTTGAGAGGAAGTTTAAAGTGCCTGTTTGGTTTTATCCTGACTTTGAGTGTGTCATCCTCTCCCAGTCTGTCAGCAATATAGGTTGAGCAAACGCCTTCGCGGAGTCGGTTCTCTTTTTCGAAGCGCACAGCCCCCACTGTAATATGTACCTCATTGCCCACTTCGGCTTTACTCGATGCTATGGAGTAGGCTCTGGGTGGCAGGCGTCGCAATACCGCTATAAATTGCTGCGGCGTTACCGAAACAGGATATTTTGTAACAATATCAAGCACATCAGTTCCTTTCAGAAAGGCCTCCAACTCATCGGGATTGTCGAGTAATTTATTGAGGTAATCATCTGACAATAAGGCGGCATATTTTTTAACCACCTGCGGCGTTACAATTGTCAATTCAAAATGATTGATCAGGGCAGATTCAAGTGTCATGGTTGTAGAATCAATCTCCACCCTGTCGCTTGCATTAAATCCTAACTTATTAATGATGGCATTAACCAACTCCGGTTTATTATTGACATAAACCTCAAGCACATCGCCGGGTTGATAATCAAGTCCCGTATCTTCTGTAGAAATCTCCAAATGCCATGTTTCTTTTTCGGAGCCTCGGCCGTTGAGCTGAACCTTGTTTACAACCCTGGCATCCACAGGCGTATCAGCATAAAAAAAAGCGGCTTCGGTTTTAGTGGTTGCAACCGAACTGTTTTGCCCGTTGTTAGACGAAACATTATCGGAAAACCGATTTAAAACCGATGGTATTACCGATGGTAATTCGCTTTCGAAAGAAGTATCGAGCATTACCACTTCGCCCAAAGGTTTGCCGCCGTTTGCCTTCAGAAAATTATAGAAGTCGATTCCGGTTTTACAGAACAGTTTATAAGAGCTGTCGCCCAAGGCGATTATTGAGAATGGAATAGCATTCAAGGCCGGAGCGTTTTTTCCAGAGAGGACTTCGTATAATTCCTGTGCTGCCAAGGGAGCTTCTCCTTCACCATGAGTCGACACCACAATTAATAACTGCTTTTCTCCCTTTAAAAATTTGGCGTTATAATCGTCCATGCTCACCAGTTTGCTCAACCAACCACGGCGCTCGGCTTCCTGATGAGCCAGTGTTGCCACCTTTTGTGAATTTCCGGAATGCGTACCGTATAAAATAGTGAGCGATTTTAACGACTCTTCTGATATAAAATCAGTTGACTGGCTTGCTTCTTTAATAATTCTTGGTGGTTCGGCAATGGTTGCAGCTGCCGATGGTGCGAAATCAATGGCAGCAGAAATATAGCCTCCCAGCCATAGCAATTGTTCACGATTTAAACTGGAAAGCACCTGTTGTAATTGATTGCGTATTTCGGGTTTAAAAAGTTGGTTATCGGACATAGATATTTACAATATAATCTGTTTATAAGCAACTTAATCACTTCAAGTCGCTTTTAAAAATGGTAATACAATAGCGTTGCCACCGAAATGACATTTTTCTCAATTCTCGCGAACGAAAAACGTTAGTTATGATTCAAATGCTTCTTAAAATTTAGAATAACGTTTCTTATAAGAGGGTTAGATTTAAGATTATTAGACAGATAGACAAGTCTGGAAAGATGCTAAGACATCTTCCAAATCTTAAATATCTTTTCTATCCACCTAACATCTATTTCTAAACTTAACCAACTATTAAGCTATAAAACTCTCAACCTTAGCATTAAATTTCATACGAGCTCAGGTATCTTTCGCCGGTATCGGGCAAAACCACCACCACCCTTTTTCCTTTATTTTCGGGTCGGTTGGCTACCTCAATGGCTGCTTTTAGTGCTGCACCAGAGGAGTAGCCGCATAAAATACCTTCGTTTGTGGCAGCAAGATGAGCGGTATGAATGGCATCATCGTTGCTCACTTTAATAATTTCATCAATTACCGATGTGTTTAAAACATCGGGAACAAAGCCGGCACCAATACCTTGAATTTTATGCGGCCCGGGCTGACCACCGGATAAAACGGGGCTGGCTTCGGGTTCAACGGCTATAACTTTGATGGCAGGGTTACGCTGCTTTAAAACTTCGCCTACACCTGTTATGGTACCACCGGTTCCAACGCCCGAAACAAAAATGTCAATCTTGCCATCGGTATCGCTCCAAATTTCTTCGGCAGTGGTTAGCCTGTGAATGGCAGGGTTGGCAGCATTTTTAAACTGCTGAGGAATAAAAGATTTTGGATTCTCAGCAGCAATGGCAGTGGCTCTGGCAATGGCACCTTTCATGCCTTCGGTGGCAGGCGTTAAAACCAATTCAGCTCCAAATTTTTTCAGCAATTTACGGCGTTCAATGCTCATGCTTTCGGGCATGGTCAGAATCAGTTTATATCCTTTAACCGCAGCCACAAAAGCCAAACCTACTCCGGTATTTCCGCTCGTGGGCTCCACTATAATAGTGTCTTTATCAATGAGCCCTTTTTTCTCGGCATCTTCAATCATATTTAGCGCAATACGATCTTTTACCGAACCTGCAGGGTTGAAAAATTCAAGTTTGGCTACCAACTCAACTCCATTTCCATTTACCAAACGGTTAATTTTTACCAGTGGTGTGCGTCCCACCAGTTGCGTAATGTTTTCAGCTATTTTTGTCATGTTTGTGCGTTTTATATGTAATACATTATTTTATCTACATTTTCGTAATAACGATTTTGCATTTGTTCAAGGGTAATTTTCGATAAATGCTGCCAGAATTCATCAATGGCACCATCGAGCGTTTCAACCACTACCTTATGGGTTAATTCCATACTTTCTTTGTAGGGTTTAGGCTCCGATTTGTCGAGTGCCCTTACCACATCAGACAGCAAAACTTCGGATGGATGGCGCAACAAACGATAGCCACCGCCGGCTCCGCGCTTCACTTCAAGGATTCCGTTTTTCTTTAAATCCACAGCTATGGATTCCAGAAATTTCTGAGGAATCTCGCACGAAATTGCAGCCCTTTGAATATCGGTATAATTCTCAATATCAACATCAAGATAGAGCAAAAATTGCAATCCGTATTTCAATCTGTTAGAAAACCTTATCATTTTGGTATGTTTTATAGAAACAAAAATAATTACAAAAACAATAGACACATTAAATTCTATCGATTTATTTCATATCGATTTAGTATGGTAATACGTTTTTTATATTTTCAATATTATTGTTACATATTGTTTTTATGTATTTTAGATTATATTTTTTGGTGCATTTTATTTTCATACTCTTTTAGTATGTTTTTATAAATCATTCATTTAAATCCTTATTTTATTTAAATAAAAAAGTCCCCAATCAAAACGATTGAGGACTCAATTAATCTTTTATAAGCTGTTTAAATTTAGAAATAAAATTTTTAGATGTCTTAGCATCTTTTCAAACTTACCAGCCTACTGGCAGACAAGTCTAACCATCTTAATAATAATTTCAATATAAAATTTAAGGTCTGCCTGTCATTAGCAGGTAACCATTAGTTTTCCAACACTTCTTCTGTGGTAAAAGAAGCCGCAGGTAGCCCTGCTCCATTAAACAACGAAGCCACCGCCCCGTTTTTGTAGGCATACCGGGCATTTACCGGAACTTTCACCTTGGGTGCGGTCAAAACTATTTTATCACCATCAATGGAAGCTTTGGCAGGATAAAACACGCCATCGGCTCCGGCCAATTCAAACTGATTAGGCACAGCAGCGTCAATACTTAATCCACCATCGGTATTAGTAAACGAAATAATCATCCTGTCGCCATCGATGGCCGAAGCAGCAAAAAGCGGCCCGCTAAAAGGAATTTCTTTGCCATAATTCTTAACCAAGGCCCAAAGCGCCAGTCGCTCGCCCACATCCTTTTTATTGGCCGGGTGTATGTTATTTACATTGCCAATATCGAGTGTTACGGCCATTCCTGTATTGGGTATTGCCAGTGTTCTGCGTTGAGCATCTCTTAACCTTGCCGATGCATCGCCATCCACATTATTGTAATGCCACGGTGCCAGCTGGACAAAATAAAACGGCATATCAGGATTATCAAATTTCTGACGCCAATCGTTAATCAGCATTGATTTTAAGCGGACGTACTGAGCAGAACGACCAACATTGGTTTCACCCTGATACCAAATGGCGCCTTTTATAGTGTAAGGAACAAGTGGTGCAATCATGGCATTGTACAGGGCTGATGGTGTATGAGAGCCGGCTACAACACTCACTTCGGGCCTTGAAGCAAACTCGTTGGTCTCAGGATTAAACAGGTACAGCTTATCTTCTTTATATTGACCAACCACAGCGTATTTCCACTCCCCTGCAAGTGAAATCACTTCCTTATCGTTAACTGACAAGTTTATCTGGTCAGGCTTACCATATATTCCTCCACCCCCCTGGGTATCAATTACTCTAACAGCAATAACGGCCTTACCTGTTTTCACCAGCTCGCCCGGAACTGTATATTTGCGTATCTGCTGCCAATTTCCGGCTTCTTCAATGCCGCCAATTTTAACACCATTAAAGAATGTTACGTCGCGATCATCAATTGGGCCAAGATTCAATTTAAGACTCTTTCCTTCCCAGCTCTGCGGAATATCCACTTCTTTCCTAAACCAAACCACACCGTCGAAGTCGCCAATAACCGACTCCATCATAGAAGGAATGTTAATCACCGGCCACGATTCGGTATTCAGTTCGGGATTGGCACAATAGCTGTTGAAAACATCCAGTTCCACTAAAGGATCAGCACCATCGGTGCCAATGGCAGCATCTATGGCCTGGTGCTTACTTAGCCATTTATTATAGGCTACCATTTGGGGCCAAACAGTTTTTAAATCTTCAACCACTTTTGCAAAGTCACTATCGGTTGACAGGGTCTCACCACTCACCCACGATTCGGCAGGTGTTCCACCCCAACTACTGTGAATAATACCTATGGGTATTTCCAATTCCTTATGCAGTTTGCGTGCAAAGAAATAAGCTGTAGCGCTAAATGCCGGCGCATTTTCAGGACTACAAACTTTCCATGAACCAGTTACATCATCCAGTGGCTGAGCACTTGAATTACGAGTCACAGTAAACATCCTTATTAAGGGAAAATCGGCATTAGCTATCGCATCAGCCGAGCCTAAAATGGTATCTGTTGGAGGCCATCCGGTTAAAGTCATTTCCATGTTTGACTGGCCTGAGGCCAACCAAACTTCGCCCAGATAAACATCATAAATATTCCTTAACTGATTGCCATTCTTAACAGAGATCATATAAGGGCCGCCTGGTTCAACCGTTTTCACTCTAACAATCCAGGTGCTATCATCGGCCACCTCAGTTTGAAAGGCTGCATGCCACCCGGTTTCAACCACGACTTTTGAACCAGGGTGACCTTTGCCCCAAAAGGCTACTTCGGTGCTATGCTGCAAAACCATTCCATCCGAAAAAATAGAAGGCAGTTCCAATTCTGCTTTAGGGCCACACGAAACCATTGTTAAACAAAAGGCTATTAATAAAACGAATACTTTTAAATTTATTCTCATAATTTTATAGAGTTAAATTTTAAACATAAAAAACATCCTAAAACTATAAATAATTCGTCAAAGGTGAGCAGACATTAACAATTTTAGGAGACAAAACATTAAGAGGCAAATTAAAACTAATTAAGCGAGTACTTTTCCTGTTTTTAAAAAGGTTACTTTTGCGATAAGTATAGTCAATTAATCAATTTTTAAACATGCAGGTTGATTTATCTGTTGTTATTGTCACCTATCGATGCCTCCCTTTTACAGAGTTGTGTCTTCAAACTTTGCTGTGGCATAAAAACGATAACGTTGAGGTAATTATTATTGACAATAACAGCGGTGACGGCTCGGGTGATATTATCCGTAAAAAATACCCTGAAATTACTTTAATTGAAAACTCCGAAAACCGTGGATTTGGAGCTGCCTGTAATCAGGGGATGGCATTGGCCAGAGGGCGTTATTATTTAATGCTCAATCCCGACACTATTGTTCCCGAAAATTTTGCTGCCGATATCATCCGGTTTATGCAATTGTATCCCGATTGCGGTGCTATGGGCGGTATGATGGTTGACGGATGCCATCGTTTTTTGCCCGAATCAAAACGTGGAGTTCCGACACTTTTCAGAGCATTTTGCAAATTTTCTGGCCTCGGCAACTTGTTCCCGAAATCAAAGCTTTTAGCTGGTTATTATCTTGGCCATCTACCTTATGATAAACAACATGAAATTGAAATCCTTACTGGCGCTTTTATGGTGTTAGATGCAGAAGCAATAAAAGTTACCGGCGGTTTCGATGAGCGCTTTTTTATGTATGGTGAAGATATCGACCTGTCGTACCGAATTCTAAAAGCAGGTTATCAGATTTTATACAATCCTGAAATAAGAATCCTTCATTTTAAAGGCGAAAGCACCATTAAAGACCGACATTATGTAAACAACTTTTATTGGGCCATGGAATTGTTTTACAACATTCACTTCAACAAAAGAGGGAGGGGAATCCGTTTCGAACTGATAAAAAGTTTTATACAAACAATCAGTATTTTTTCCAGTATCAAACATGGATTTTTGTCTGATTTAGAATTATTTAAACAGGTAAAAAACAACCATATGAAGATGATTTGGGTGGCTGGCCACAACAATCAGAAACAAACCAAGGGCAACAACATAAAAATTGTGCTAACTGAAAACAATATAGGGTTTAAAACAGTTGAAGAAATTTTCAGCTATCCCAGGCATTCTGTCTGTTGTCTTTTATCACTGGCGCATCTTTCACCCTCCACAGCTTTTGAAAAACTTCACATTTTATCGAAAAAAGGATACAAATGTGCCTGGATTGACCAAAATCACCAATGGATATACATGGGCTGGTCGCCAACGAAAAGAACACTGGTTATTAAAAACAGTTAGTGACTGTTTAATTTTTTCTATACAATAGACGCGAAGTTGTAACGAAGTGGAATGCCGAAAATCGGTACCCGAGTATCG
>CAZFTD010000168.1:0-7300 GCA_964521525.1 uncultured Marinilabiliaceae bacterium
ATTTATCGCAATGCTGGATGGGCGTACCATTGGTTTATGAAGGAGAAGTTATGGGCGTTATTCTGGTGCAGAATTATTATAACCGAAACGCTTATGATAATACAAGCCTTCAGGTTTTAGAAATTTTAGCCAGTCAGTTAAGTATCTTTATTGAACAAAAAAGAGCTTTGGTTAAAACAGCACAATTGTCGAAAGGAATTGAGCAAAGCCCTGTTATTATTGTAATTACCGATAAACAAGGAATTATCTCTTTTGTGAATTCACGTTTTACAGAAATTACAGGTTATTCCTTTGCTGATGCAATTGGAAAAAATCCAAGCTTTTTAAAGAGCAATCATCACGACAGGGCTTTTTACGAGAATCTCTGGAAAACAATCCTTTCGGGTAATAATTGGGAGGGAGAATTTTGCAACATAAAAAAGAATGGCGAACACTATTGGGAAAAAACCATTATTTCTCCTTTAGTTGATGAAAGGGGCGAAATAGCTCAATTTATTGCTTTTAAGGAAGATATTACCGAAAAAAGAAGAATGATGGCCGAACTGGTTGCCGCCAAAAACAAGGCCGAAGAGAGCGATCGGCTTAAGTCAGCATTTCTGGCCAACCTGTCGCACGAGATAAGAACACCTATGAATGCTATACTTGGATTCACTGAATTGCTGCTCGATCCGGAAATAACCGCAGACGCTCTGGGGAACTATATCTCTATTATTCATAAAAGTGGATATCATTTACTGGGTATTATTAATGATATAATTGAAATTTCTAAAATTGAAACCGGTCAGATTGTGCCTCGATGCGCCTATGTCAATATTGGAGTTATGTTACAGGATATATACAAAACCATTTCAGTAACACTTCCTGCTGATAGGAATGTAGTTTTACAAATTTACCCTGAAAGCTCAGCAAAAGACAGAATTATTTATACCGACGAGGTGAAACTTACTCAGATAATATCAAATTTAATAACCAATGCATTAAAATTTACCGAATCGGGAACTATTCGTTTTGGCTATGTTGAAAAGGATGGAATGCTCGAATTTATGGTAAGTGATACCGGAATTGGCATTGACGAATCAAACCATAACCGTATTTTTGACCGTTTCTTCCAGATTGAAGGAGACCAAACAATTAAAGCAGGTGGGTCGGGGCTGGGCCTTGCAATTTCTAAAGCTTATATTGAGATGTTAGGCGGCACAATAACCGTAAAATCAAGTTTAGGCAAGGGAGCAGACTTTATATTTACCCTGCCTGACCATTGAAGTGTAAGTAAATTTTAAAAAGGTACTTAATAACTATCATCTTTTGACTATTGATTAAAACACGCGCTAACTGTGAAGAAATCCTGGAAACAAGTTAAAACTATAGTGAAATACATCTGGAAAAGCTCACCCTTGCTTTCTCTGCTTAGCGGATTTTTAGTGCTGATAAGAGGCGTATTACCATTACTTTTATTATATCTCGTTAAGGTTTTAGTAGATGAAATACAGTCTGTAATTGTTTCAGATGTTGATGGGAAGGATTATACCAGATTGATGATTGTTTTAATATCGGCCGGAATTTTATTTTTAATCAACGCATTATCTGCGTCATTAGGTGCTTTGGTAAAGGAGAAACAGTCTTTCGTAATTTCCGATTTTTTCGACAAGTTGATTCACGATAAAACCACCTCGCTAAGTTTTGGCTTTTTCGAGTATCCACGTTATCAGAATGTCTTTTACCGTGCATTGAACGAGGCTACCATACGTCCCTCACGAATTTATTACGGTGTTTTAGGAGTTTTGCAAAATCTGGTTACTTTGTTGGTTATGGGGGGTGTTTTGCTCATGGTACACTGGTCTGTATCAATTGTATTGCTTGCCGTTACCATTCCGGTGGGATTTATAAGATTGCGTTATGCTTTGAATTTATTCAGGTTTAAGCGCAACAATACCATTATTGAGCGAAAAGTAAATTATTACAATCGTTTGTTAACATCGCCCGATTTTGCCAAAGAGATAAGAGTTTTCGATTTGGGAGCATTATTTCGCCAACGATATGAGTTGTTAAAGCAGGAGTGGCGAAAAACCCAATACCGTATGCTGGTTAAAAAAACCAGAAATGAAGTTATGGTACAGGTAATTGCCGCCATAGCTTTTTTTCTGGTTTATGGTCTTGTTGCTTTTCAGGCTTACAAAAAAGAAATTACCATTGGTGAGGTGGTACTTTACTTTTTGGCGCTCCAAAGGGGATATGCTTATTTGCAGGATTTTTTTGGTCGTGTTGGCAGTTTGTACGAGGATTCATTGTTCCTCGATAACCTATTTGAATTTTTGCTCTTGTCCGATCCCAAAGTGGTGCAAAATGTTTCAGGTAATAAGTTTTTCCCAAAACCACTGGCAAAGGGCTTGGAATTAAAAAATGTAGGATTTCATTATCCTTCCAATGATAAGTGGATTCTAAAAAACCTGAACTTAAAAATTGATGCCGGCGAAACGGTTGCGCTTGTTGGCGTAAATGGCTCGGGTAAAACAACTCTGGTAAAGCTTTTATGCAGTTTGTATCAGCCTGTTGAAGGGGAGATACTGGTCGATGGTATTCCATTAAACCAAATTGAAAGCAGTGAGCGGGTAAAGAATATCAGTGTTATTTTTCAGGATTTTATGCTTTACAATGTTACTGCCCGCGAAAATATCTGGTTTGGCAATATTCGTCAACAGCCTGACGATGAAACAATAGCCGAAGCTGCAACTAAAGCAGGTATTGAGAAAGTAATCAGCGGCTTCTCCAATGGCTTCGACACTACTCTCGGTACTCTATTTGAAGGCAGTGAGCAAATGAGCCCCGGGCAATGGCAGCGGCTGGCATTGGCCCGCTCGTTCTTTAACGATTCGCAGATAATAATTCTGGATGAGCCAACAAGTTCGCTCGATGCTTACTCTGAAGCTAAACTGCTTAACTATATCCAAAATATAACTGAAAACCGAACTGCGCTCATTATAAGTCACCGTTTATCAACAGTAAAAATGGCCGATCGGATTGTTGTGCTCGATGGCCACAAAGTAGCTGAAGCAGGAACCTATAACGACCTTATGGCTAAAGAAGGATTGTTGTATCGTATGGTCAATTCGCTGGCCAACTTTTAATAAGGATTTTAAAGATATCCGGGCTATCTAATCATCTGCTCTATCCTTCAACTAACAGTTACTAATAATCTTTTTGTTAATAATAACCATCTAATGGCCTTTTTTTTATTTACCAAACGAGTATTGAAGGCCAGTATAAACCCCAAATGAATAAGGTTGATAAGAAACCGGATAATTTTTATTAATCGGGCTTAAGAAATAGTTCACCCGGGGTTCCAACTGCAACGACAACCTGCCGAAAACAGGCACAGAAAACGCTACGCCGGCGTGGGTGCTAAATGTCATTGACGATAATCCCTCAGTTTCACCAATATTGCGGCGGGTTGAATTGTCGGTTATATAAACATTGTTCGATATCAGCCAGTTGGTGCTCAAACCAGCTGAAAGCGATATCGACATACCTTTATTAATCACATAATATCTAAGTGTAAAAGGAACTTCCAGATAATCAATATTTTGTTCCATAGTGCTGGTGGGCAGAGCGGCTGTGCTACTCATATCCACATGATAATTGGGAGTTGGTATTCCATAAAACAATTCGAGCCCTTTATTGGCAGAGGAGCTTGATTGATGAACTGCTCCCATTGAGTTGCTTAACGATACCCTTTTCAATCTCAAATTCGATTCGGTTGGTGTATTGGTAGCCAGTACTTCTTCAAAGTTAGCCAGAGAGTTAATTTCCTGCCCTAGCCGGGCCATTCTGATACCTGTTTCAATGCTCCATTTTTTGTTTACCATTACATTAACCCGAAGGCCACCACCGCCATAAACCACTCCAGATTCATCAGGAACAGATGATGACAAATAACCTGAGGATGCTCTTGAGCCTGAAGAACCCGAGGTTTGGCGGAATGCATAAACTGGTGAATAAACGCCTCCAATTTCCACTCTTTTCCCGA
The DNA here is from genome assembly GCA_964521525.1 of uncultured Marinilabiliaceae bacterium. Classification (GTDB taxonomy): domain Bacteria; phylum Bacteroidota; class Bacteroidia; order Bacteroidales; family Marinilabiliaceae; genus CALEUX01. The sequence continues at coordinate 4,025 of CAZFTD010000168.1, forward strand.
ACATGCCAGACTCTTTTTCTTTCTCAGCTAAAACGGTGTTAACTTTATAGAAATTTTCCCAATCCATTGGAGGCTTTTCAGTTTTAAGCGTTTTAACCTCTACTTTGTCGGTTACGAAATAATTGTTAAGCTGTCCAATGTGGCTGCTACGGTAAGCAATTATCTGATGACTCCTTGAGTTTGTTCCCTGATTTGGTTTTGCCGTTGAACCTTTTTTATCCTGATTGATTTGAGCTAAGGCATTTTGCGGCACCCTATTGTTGCCATATTGCAAATTCAAATCTTCCGACTGTTCGGTAGCAGCTAATGGGTTTTCAGAAAATTGTGATTTTTGCTCACCCTCCACTAATGGTAATGCCTCATTTTCTGATCTATTAATAAAAGAGATCTGAACATCAGTTTTTGGCGACAGCCAAAAATAGGTTCCAATAGATAAAATAACCAATAGCGAAGCAGCTAATCCCGACATCCAAAGCCAGAAAACTTTGCGATTGCTGTTTTGTCCATTCAGCGATGCTTCAAGTCGGTTCCATCCATCGGGTGGTGGCGGAACTTCAAGCGATTCGCTATAACTTCTGTATAGAGATTCTATTTTGTCAAAGTCTACCATAGAGTCTCATATTTATTGGTAACTCTTTTGCTCATTCTGTCTTTTATCCATTGCCGGGCTCTGGATAAATTTGATTTACTGGTACCAACCGATATTTCCATTTCTTTGGCAATCTCCTCGTGCGAAAAACCCTCAACAACATAAAGGTTAAATACCATACGGTATCTGTCGGGCAATTCATTTACCAGTTGCATGATGTAGTTTATATCAGGTGTTTCTTCATCCTGGTTTTCCTGTTCGTCCTCCAGTAATTCGGGCGGAATATTTTTTACATCAACATGGTTAATATTTTTGTTTTTTCTAAAATATTCAAGAATGTTATTTACTATAATTCTTCGCATCCAGCCTTCGAAAGGCCCTGTATTTCTGAATTGCTCAATTTTGGTAAATATTTTTATAAATCCTTCATGTAACAAATCTTCTGCCTCCATCCTGTTTTTGCTATAGCGCATACAAATAGCAAACATCCTTGGCGCAAACTGCTCGTAAAGCAATTTTTGCGCCTGACGATCTCCTTTCTGACAATTGGCTATTATCTTGTCTAAATCGGGCACAGGATGGTTTGGTTCTATATTTGCCACAAGAACTTGTTTATGGGGTTAAGCCATCAACCAGTTCCGGAAAACCTGATTAGTTTTTTGTAGGTCAACGGTTTATGTCCGGTTTAAAGTTGATTCTAAAACTTAAAAGTCATACAAACTTTGATCCAAAAAAAGCAGGTTTTCGAATAAATGATGAAATATTTTCAGTAAGGTTGCGTGGAGAAAAGAACTTTTTAATACTTTTTTTTCACCCTGTCAATTTCGCGCGATGCGTCTTTCTGTTTCAGGGTTTCCCTTTTGTCGTGCTGTTTTTTCCCTTTTGCCAATGCTATCTCAAGTTTGGCAAATCCACGTTCGTTAATAAACATGCGAATTGGAATGATGGTAAGCCCCGACTCTTTGGTTTTACGTTCCAGTTTATAAAGTTCCTTTTTTTGAAGTAACAGTTTTCTTTCGCGCGTTGGCTGGTGATTGTTAAAAGTGCCATAAAAGTATTCGGCAATATTCATTCCTTTTACCCAAAGTTCACCGGCAATAAAATAGCAATATGAATCAACAAGGCTGGCTCTTCCCTCACGTATGGATTTTATTTCTGTTCCTCCCAAAAGAATTCCCGCCACAAATCGTTCCAGAATTTCGTAATCAAAAGATGCTCGCTTATTCTTTATATTGATTTTATTGCCTGCCATACTTCTACATAAATATTAATTTCTTCAATATTTGCTGCACAAAGAAAGGGAAAAAATGAATGAGAAAGGTAATGATGACCCCAATTGTTAAAACTTTGTCGGGTTTAAGCCCGGGTAGCCCCTTAATTCCTTGCCAAATAATGTAATATGAATATACTGAGACTAAGTACAACATCAATAATTCAGGAACCAACGTTACCAGAAAAATAATAATAAGTAATGGGGTAGAGGCATAGGCCACCAACTTAAAACTGATTGATTTTGAAGCCACAATTTGAAACCATGGCAAAATACGGAGTGTTACAATATACGACAGGTATAGTCCGCCAAATAAGGCTACAAAGGTAATGAGTGCGTTTTTTAAGGCAATTTCAAAATTAATTTGCTGAAGGCTTACAAGTGTATTTAAAAAACTGGCAAGTGTACAAATAGCAATGAGCGGAAGTGAATACCCCGATAAAATCTCTTCCATCCCGGTGTTTTCTCCATGTATTCTCTTCCATTCAGATGATGGCTTTATAATAAGATTTTTGAGCCTGACAAAGAGTTTGGCGTAAAGAGTTTTCAGGGTAATATCTTCGGTCTTTTCAGTCATATCTGTCCATTTAAATATCTAACATCTTTGAAGCTGTTTAAATTTAATATTGAAATTATTATTAAGATGATTAGATTTAAGATTATTAGATGGATAGATAAGTCTGGAAAGATGCTAAAACAACTATAAAAGCTCACAAATCTTCTTTATCCATCTTATCCCGATTCTCGGGACTTCGCGATGCTTCGCATCTAAAAATCTTATATCTAAATTTAAACAGCTACTAAATAGTAACTGGGTTTGGTTAAAATAATTCTATTCTAACAACACTTGGGGGTTCACAAAAATAACAATTTGATTTTAGATAAGCGTAAAGATTTTAATCAACATCATGAATATATTTGATATATTACCACCTTTGCAGGGCTTTTTTTAACTTCATACCCATATTTTTATTGGTCATAAAAAAACAGATAATGCGCTCACAATTATATAATTTAGTTGTCATTCTTGGCCCTACAGCCAGTGGCAAAACAGCTTTTGCAGCCGAGTTGGCCAATGTTGTTAACGGGGAGATAATCAGCGCAGACTCGCGGCAGGTGTATCGGCGTATGAATTTAGGCACGGGTAAAGATTATCAGGATTACATCATTAACAACCGGACAATTCCAGCCCACCTGATTGATATCCGGGAGCCTGGTTACAAATACAATGTTTATGAGTATCAAACCGATTTTTTCAGAGTTTTTGAGGAAATTAACAGCCGTGGAAATTTTCCTGTTATGTGCGGAGGAACCGGCCTTTATATAGAAGCTGTGCTGCAACGTTTTAAAATGATTCATGTACCATCCGACCCTAAATTGCGTGAGTCATTAAAAGGAAAAAGTTTGTCAGAATTGG
>CAZFTD010000169.1:0-7216 GCA_964521525.1 uncultured Marinilabiliaceae bacterium
ACAACAAATTATTTATATAAAACATATCACCTTGCGGTTCACTTTAATTAATCCGCTTTTAAGTTATTCACAAACTTATATACTGTCATTCTTAACAAAATAAAAGCAACACCAAGTATCACACCCGTGAAAAGACTTATACTCATTATCATCATAAAACCTAATGAGGATTTTTTATAGGGTACAACTGGCGGCTCTAATACTTCAAACGCAGGAGTTTCCTCCATTACAGCTAAACGAGCTTGCTCTAATTGCTGTGCTAAGCCTTTGTAGATGCCATAAATGATATCGTAATTATCACTTAACTGCTGATATTCAATATCTACTCGCTCAAAAACCAAATTCCGGTGCTTGTCTTTATAATCAAAAAATACTTTTTGGGCGTTCTTATACTCTATTTCCATTTCCATCAAACGTCCCTGAATAAACTCGAAATTTTGACGTACTTGCTTTGTTTTATATTTAATCAAATAAACTTGTAACAATTCAACTGCTTTCTGTACATACTGAGCAGCCAGTATAGGCTCGTTAGTTTCAGCCGAAATCGTGATTAAATTAGTCTTATGATTAACATCAACATTGATTAATCCATTTAGATATCTAACAACATCAATCTCTTCTTTTCCTAGAATTACAACACTACTATTACTCACATATTCACCATTAAATTTCGCATCTGAATACAACTCTTTTAAAGTCCATGGAAGTCTAATTGAATATTTAAGAATCTGTTCTAAAATTGTTGGAATTGTGTCGCCAATAACATAGTCATACAAAGTAATCGGATGATCGAACCCTTTATAATCATACTTTTGTAGCATTAAATCCTTTTTAAAAGGATAACTATTAACAACTTGTGGGAAAATCTCCGGGGGTATCCCTGTCGATTCGCCAAGGACTGATGAAAGATTGATACCAGCCATGCCAGCTAGGGCACTCAATCCGCCCAAACTACCACTCTTTTTTTCGGCTGATGGCAATAAAATAGCCGATGCAGTATATTTTTTAGGTGACACAAAAGCAACAGTCAAACCGATGAGTAAACATACAGCCACGGATTTATAAATGATCTTCCGGCCATTCCAGATTGTTTTCGTTAAAGCCAGCAAATCTATTTCATCATCCTTAATAATCTGAATAGATTCAATTATTTCGTTTTTTTCCGGATTATGTTTTTCCATATTGTGATATACTTGAGTCCTCAATCAACTACTACTTTGTTGAATTAACGATGGTAATGATAGTCAACGCCAGGGAAGAAATTCCACTTCCTATCCCAATCCAGGCAGTGGCTGGCATTCTTTCTCTTTCAGGCTTTTGAGGAATTACAATTTGGCTGCCGGGTTTTACTGCCGGATAGGAGTTAAAAAACAACACATTACGCGTGGCTGCAGCCGTTCCATTGGGATAAACCACATAAGCTTTATTCTTTTTAGCTCTAACTGCAAATCCGCCTCCCTGATTGACATAGTACTTTAAGCCTTTACCTTCGATGTAAGGTATTGTTATAGGGTTTAATACTTCTCCTTCAACATTAACCGTTAAAAGTTTTCTTGGTATCACCAGCTCGTCACCATCGCGGATAATGATATCATCTCTGCTTCCCGGATTTTTAATAGCTTTGGCTAAATCCACTCCAATAATCTCAAAACCAAGTTCACTGAAAGCTACCCCATCTGTACTCTCTTTAAGAATTTCCCTTAGTCGCCGGGCCTTAGGACTTAATTCTATTTTGCGTGTCAGCATGGCGCCAGTGGGGTAGGCATCCGGCGTTAGTCCACCTGCTCTTCTGATTATTTCCGATAATCGTTCATTTTTTCTGGAAATACCATATTGCCCGGAATAAAGTACTTCTCCTGATATGGTAATATAACCTGTTTGAGTAAAACCAGGTGCTTTGCGAATGTAAACCTGGTCGAAAGGCTTTAATTCAAACCCGGCATCCTTATTACTGAGCGACAATGAGCGAGGAACGGTAAACTGAAACAGTTTCACGTTGCGAGTTTCGTAAACGGCCGCTTCTTCATAATCGAGTCGCCGGGTAACTTCAATAAACGATTCTGATGCTGACTCTTTGAAACCTCCGGCTAATTTAATCAAATCGCCAAGGGTCATTCTTTCTCGAAAATCAAAAAAACCCGGACGAATTATCTCCCCAAAAATGTTCACTATCCTTTGCTCCCGCATGGAATCAAGCGGTGAAATAGTAACTGCATCTTCTCTTTTTAATTCAATATCATTTCGGCCACCAACAATATCGCTTACATTAAACGAGATATTGCTTAAACTCAAATCGTCATTTAGGCGAAGAATTAACCCTCTCTCCAAAAAGGCATCTTCCCTAACACCATCAGCTTTATCAATCAATTGTTTCAAGGTCAATCCTTTAGTCAACTCATATGCTCCAGGTCTGAAAACAGCCCCATCAATCGACACCCTGTTGGCAAACCGCGATAATATTTTGCCGGCAAATAGGCTATCGCCCGACTGAACTGCAATTTGATTAAAGGCATCCTGAAAAATATCAACCATTTCAATTTCACGTCCGTTATTGCGATGTAGTTCCAACCGGTTGCGATAAGCATATTCTGTAAACCCGCCGGTGTATTTTAATAAATCAGCAACAGTTTCACCATTTTTGCTTTCAAAAATGCCTGTTCTAATAAAATCACCACCTACCCGAACCCGGTTTTGATATGTTGGAATAAGAATCACATCGCCGTCGCGAAGCGGCACATTCACCTTACTGTTTCCATTAATCAGATAATCATAAACATCCAGTTCAGCAACTTCTTTCCCATTTCTAATTATCTTTATGGATCTGAAACTACCATTATAATTTGGTCCGCCCGACAAGTAAAGCGCGTTAAAAGCTGAAGCTGTACCTGGTAAAGTATAGGTTCCCGGGGCAAAAACTTCTCCAATTACATTCACTTTAATAGCCTTAACAGTGCTAATCTGAATATTTGCAAAGGTTCGTGGTTGCGCCGAAATCAAATCCCTGTAAATTAACGTTAGTCTGTCAAAAATTCGTTTCTCGGCCACATTAAGTTCGAATCCTCCAACATTTACCGGTCCTACGTTGGGAATGGTTATTAACCCGTTTTTATCAACGGTTAAGCTGTACTGCTGTTGTGATGCACCAAAAATGTCAATCAAAAAACCATCTCCAGGCCCTACTACATAGGCTGACGATACAGGGATATTAACACTTGGTTCAAATGTAAGATTCTCACTATTAAACAAATGGAATCCAAAAACAGATTTCTCCCAGAGCTTAGTCGAAAACTCCTTCTTTTGGGTTAACAGCAGATTAGTCGACTCCTTAGAAAATGTATCTACCTGATAAGAAGTTTCTTTCACCTTGTTTAAAGCCAACATGCGTTGTCGAAGAATATTGATCTGACTGGCATTTAAACCATAAGCCGTTGCAAGATTGATGGCCTCCTGTTCCGATAATCCCCTTTTTTCTACTTCAGCAATAATCTTACGGATTTGAGTATCGCTCAGGGTTTCTACATTTACGTTTCTTGGTTCGGTATTTTGCGAATGTAAAAAGGTTGTTATCTGCAAGATAACCATCAGAAGAATAAAACTTTTTTGTATCATGAACAAATGGTGATAGATAAGGGTTTACAAAATCTCATTGTTGAAACTAAAACTCTGATACGCTATCGCTTCCTGACTCCCATTTTTTTTTTGGGAACAGGCTTATGAAAATTGAGTCAGTTAATTCAATAATCTTAATATCCTAAACATGTATAAATTATAGAAACACCACCCTTGAACGTTGTTTCTAAAGCGGCATAAAAATACCATTAATTTGATATTAATTCAACACTAAAACGCAGTTTTGCCTTTCGTGGTATATGTTAAGAAACACAACCCGACACTAATTATTCAAAACAAGCTTTAAGTAATTCAGGTCACCTCGTCTTCATCCCTGGTGGTATGAACGATTTTAATAATCTCAAAGAGGCCTTATTTAGGTTTCTGGGCATTTGTGATAAAACAAAAAAGAGAGGCAATCTCCTCTCTTTTCGAACACAATTATATAAGATTAATCACTGATATTATTTGCTTCTAGAAAAAGAACTTCCCAATAAACAACAGCGCAAGAATATACATAACAATAGATATTTCTTTATACCGTCCTGAGAATAACTTCAGGGCAACAAATGAAACCATCCCAAACACTATTCCCTCTGCTATGCTATAGCTCAGTGGCATCATAATGATGGTTAAAAACACCGGTATTGATTCAGTATAATCATTAAAATCAATTTTAAGAATAGGCGACATCATAAATGACCCTACCAAAACAAGTGCTGGAGCCGTTGCCGCACCCGGAACCATTAAAAACAGAGGCGCTAAAAACAATGCCAGTGTAAACATTCCGGCTGTTGTGAGTGAGGTTAACCCTGTTCTACCACCCTCAGCTACACCGGAGGCGCTTTCAACATAAGTGGTTACGGTAGAAGTTCCTACCATAGCACCAACAGTAGTTCCAACTGCATCGGCAAATAGTGCTTGCTTAACGCGTGGCAGTTTACCATCTTTATCAATCATATTGGCTTTTGAAGCCACTCCTACCAAAGTCCCTACGGTGTCGAACATATCTACAAAAAGGAATGTCAGCAATACAATCGCCATATCAGTGGTGAAAATCTGGCTGAAATCAAACTGAAACGCAATGGGCGCAATTGAAGGAGGTAAAGAAACAAGATGTCCCTCAGGCAGATGTGTAACACCAAAAGGAATCCCAATTATAGCCGAAAGAAATATGCCTATGAGTAAAGCCCCTTTAACCTTTAATGCTAACAATACTCCGGTTAAAATTAACCCAAATGCAGCCACCCATACCGTATGTTCACCCATACTACCTAAGGTAATCATGGTTGCATCACTTTTAACAATGATGCCTGCATTTTGCAATCCTATAAATGCTATAAAAAGACCAATACCGGCCGATATGGCATGTTTCAGGTTAATAGGGATGGCATTTACAATGAGTTCCCTCACATTAAAAGCCGTTAATATCAGAAAAATGATGCCTTCAACAAAAACTGCTGTTAATGCAAATTGCCAGCTGTGCCCCATACCAATAACAACCGTGAACGCAAAAAATGCATTTAATCCCATACCGGGAGCTAATGCAAATGGCAAACGGGCCCATAAGGCCATTACTAAAGTGGCAACCACAGCCGATAATGCCGTAGCAGTAAAGATGGCATTTTTATCCATTCCTGTATTGGAGAGAATCCCAGGATTAACAGCCAGAATATAAGCCATGGTCATAAACGTTGTAACTCCAGCTATTATTTCCGTTTTTACATCCGTTTTATGTTCTTTAAGTTTGAAGAATTTATCAAGCATTATTCGTTGTTTTTATTATTGTTTAAACAAAGTAATAATAGTTGCTCACTATTAAAAATTCCACTTTACACCAATGGTAGGACAAACCATAAAACCTTTGTTCCCTGCAAAATTCGACGACAGTTCAATTTCTCCTCCCAACGAAAGGTTTTCAGTAGCATTATACCATAATTGAGGTTCACTCAGGAAAACAAAATCTGTTTTCTTTCCATTAAACATTCCTTCCTCCTTCCAGAAATCAGCAAATCCGGAAAATGTGAATTTGCGGTTAGCCATATGTATGGTCCAAACACCCGTAATTTGAAAAGATGCATCTTCAGTGTTTTTTATGTTTTTATACATACCCTGAAGCGTAAAAATTCTTGTATAATCGCTATTGTTCCAGGTATAGTTTGCACCTAACAGCCAGGCGTCATTAACAAATGTTCCGCCATTGTACTCCACATGTATCTCCCATGGCGAATCCCAAAACTTCAGCCCTCTGGCAATTTCCATATAAGCAAATGAAACCGAATTACCAAAATCATTATTATAATCAAAATCGATAAAGAAAAATGTACTACCCCATTTGTCAGGCTTAAACATTTCAATGGTGGAAGTCATATAACCTCTATCCTTGCCCAAATCGTAATGAAGCTGGAGATTCTGAGCTTTTAATTGTAAAAAGCCAGCAACTAGAAAAAATAGTAAAACAATCTTTTTCATCCTTTAATAGTTTAGAATTAGACCCAAATTAAACATTTTACTGCCAACAGGCAGACTCACACAATAAATTCTAATCAATATTGGTTTAATAATGGCAAATGCTCACCTTTATACAATTCTTACTTATAACAAATTAACAATGAGCATTTAAAATAAACCTATGTAATAAATTAATCCGCTTTAAAAGTACAGAAAAACCTGATTAGAAAATAAAGCCACATAAAAAAACAGAATTTATACAGCCAAAAAATGATTTTTCCAATGAACCGATTATCAGTTAAATGGTTATAAGTAAAACCACTATTGCTAATTATTTATTAATTTAAACTGATATTCAATGCTTCTTAAGCCAGATTCTACCATCCAAAAATTTCTAATTACCGGAGCAAGCTCAGGACTTGGACTTGAAGTTGCCAGGTATTTACTAGCACAAGGGCATGATGTATTTCTGGTTGCCAGGCGAGAATCCCTGTTAGAAGAAATCAATCTTGAGTTTTCTAATAAAGCAACTTGTTTAGCAGGAGATTTAACCGATGAAAAGTTCTTACATCAGTTGGTAAAGAAATTACCTGCTGATTTAAACGGTGTATTTATTAATGCAGGCGGGCCTCCGGCAAAACTGTTTACTGAAACAACTTTAAACGATTGGGATGAGGCTTATAAAATATTAATCAGATGGAAAGTTTTTCTTATTCAAAATCTTTTACCAATTTTTAAAAAGAATGATTATGGTCGCATTATTTTAAGTGAAAGCACCTCTATTAATCGACCCTTAAAAAATCTGGTTTTAAGCAATTCTTTACGAATGGCCATTATTGGATTGGTAAAAACCCTGGTAATGGAAAACCAAAAATCAGGAATAACATTTAATATCTTGGCTCCTGGTTATCACGAGACAAAAGCGCTTGAAAGACTTTATGAAAAATTAAGCATCCAGGAGGGAATTTCTATCTATCAGGCTAAAGATATATTAACTTCAGCAATTCCAACAGGGAAAACCGGTTCAGTTGAAGATTTTGCGTCACTGGCATCGTGGTTGCTCAGCTCGAAATCATCGTTTGTAACAGGCCAAATTTTTACTATTGATGGTGGCGTAAGTATTTAACATAGCACTTTCCACCAAAATCAGCCTAAA
>CAZFTD010000170.1:0-7099 GCA_964521525.1 uncultured Marinilabiliaceae bacterium
TCAGCTTGAAGAAGATTTCAATGTCCCAGCGTTTTTTGTACAAGTCTGCCACAGTCCGGGCCTGTCAGTCTAATTGGTTGATAATTATTTGTATCACCTTGTTTCCATCGGCTTTGTAAACGGTAACCAATCGACATTTTTTTCGTCTCAGGTAGGCAAAATGCTCATAATAAGACCAGATATTACGGCATTGTTCACAATAAAGTCAATATGTTCAAAATAATCCTCGTTTGGACTCATGGAATCCCGATTGATCAAAGGTAAATGTCCATAAGCCTTAAGTTCGCTTAGTCCCGACATTTCAGCCAGTACTTCAGCCTAAATAACGGTAAAACCTTTTTTAGCCCGGTCATTAAGGTACAACATAGCATCTTCGCAGTTCAAACGATAGAACAAATCCCATCCTGTATCACCCAATCAAAAGAATGGTTTCCCATCGGCATTTTGGAAGTGTTTTCCGCAAGGACTTATCAATATTTATTTATTCTGCATCAATTCGAACAACATCAGTGAGTCGATCAATCGTCCCATTTTATCAGATGAAGTAATAAGTTTAAGGTACGAGTGGTTTGACTTTTCACCCTCGACCCAAACATTACCGCCATTTTCATCAATAAGGTTTCTGCCTCCTTCAATTTTTTCCCACCAATTACCAATGCCACCGCGCACGGCATATAGTACAGCTGTTTGGTCGTATGTTGCATTAGCCGATATCTTGCCTTCAATATAACCTTCTTGCATCCAGGGTGCATGTTTGCTAAAATGATAATAACCAATATATAACGGATGCTTAGGATTAATTTCGTTGAACACATCACCTGTTTTGATCACAGCGCCAACTTCGTAACCAACAAAAACTACAGGTAGTGTAATGTTGTCAAAAACAAATTTGCTAACACCGGGCATTCCACCGTTAAAATTCCATTCCCATTCTCCACTGGGGTATTGCCCGCCCATTACAACCATTTCTTTCACCTTTCGGTGCAGCAGTTCTTTGCCTGTCAAATGAGAATATTCACATGGCTCAGACTCTAGCAACAATTTTATATTGAGCAAGGGGCCTACAGTAACAAGAACAATGCTACTATCGGGGTTTTCGGCCAATATCTTCCGGTATAGTTCTGTGGTCGATGGAACATCTTCGTATGTTAAATTATATGGAAAATTATCGGCCAATATTTTATTGTGTGTGGTTTCACTCACATAAGTACCACCGGACCTCACCCCAATCGGGATTTCAGGATGACCGTAATAACGGTTGAGTGCATCAATAGCAGGTACGGCATACTTTTCGTTGGTCCAGAGCATAATTGCCAACATCTCACATTCACCTTTTTTTACAAAGCCGTGCAACATAGCCAAAGCGCCTAAATCATCAGCATCGCCACCAAAATCAGTATCAAAAATAAGTTTTACCTGAGCTGGTGTATTAATTGCTACGAACAGCAGAAAAATTATTATGTATTTCATCTGTTTATAATTTGATTTTTAGCTGACAGATGGAACATCCATGGATAATCATTCTCTTGTGCGCGAATTTTCTCTGACATGGATGCTTCATGTGGAAATAATATTTAGTTTAAGGTCGGATTACTTGAACAAGCTCCCTCTAAGTATTGGTGGAACTCTCAATCGCCAACTTTTTAGTTTGTGTGAACAATTTCATATTGTTGGTTTCATCTTAATGAAATCAATGGTTTACAATTTTAAGATTTTCTACTTGTTCATTATTAAACACTGAAACAATGTAAATTCCACTATTTAATCGGCTTAAATTAAAAGTGTAATATCCTTTAGCTATTGTTGAAAAGTGAACTTTTCCTATTAGATCGATAATTTTCAGCTCATAGTTAATATGAGGTTCAGCAATCACTTCTAATATACCATTGCTAGCAAATAATTGAATATGTCCTGATTCGGTATTACAAGAAACATTATTCATAGTTGAGCATTTGTCAGGATCAGTTTCGGGCACAATTCCTGTATTACCACTCGAACAAACATTGCAAACATCATAAAATGCTGTGCCGTTCAGGTCGCCATGACAATCGTATTCAGGATTAACAAATTTCGACAACAGACGGATATAGCTAACCTGGTAGCCACAGCTATTTTCAGTTACTTCCCACGAGTTAAGAGGCCAGCCGGTATTAAAATCTTTGTAGGATTTCTGGTTAGGTTGCCCTTTAGGTGGTGATAATGATTCGGAAACACACATAGCATTATTTGCAACTGACCAACACCCCGAAGGACAGCAGGCATCCCAATTATACCTTGGGTTAGAACCTCCGGTTAAAAAGCCGGGTGCTGGGCCATATGTCGATTTTCCAACCCTATCCCATAAAGGGCTTCCGTTGGTAAACCATGAATGATAAAATTCGTTTACCCCATTCTCGGCACCAAAACGGTACATATTAGACAGATACACGAAATTTAGCGGGTTTACACCATGTATGTAATTGATATAGCCCATAGCAGCATTGCGCGATTCGGTATTCAAACTGGCATCGATCAAATAAGAAACTATATTATAGTACATGCTCCCCTGCCTGCATTTGATTGCGTTGCTGCCCCAAGTGTAATCTTTGATATAAGCCCTGTAAGGATCTAAATTGTTCCTGAAAGCAGTAAAATTGTCGCTACCATTCATGGCATTTTTATAAACTGTTTTGATATTATTTGCGACCGATGGCGTTGCCCCTTCTAGAGAGGAATAATACAGTACAACATCCTGAACATCTGCCTGAAAAGGAAATGCATAATTCCATTGAAACAAATTGGCATTAAGATAGTTGCTCTCGAAGAATTCTTTATAAGCCTCATCGTTGGTAATTTCAAAAAGGAAACATGCAGCTTTTAATTTGGCAATAAACCTGCCGTAATCATCAACTTCCTGTTGGCCGGCGGCCAAGTCCAAGGAACCATATTGCGAATCGTTATTTTTAAATAAAACGTTTGGATTTAAAACAGCCCAGTTCCACGCCCTTATGGCACTTTGCTTGAGTAATTCGGCATATTCGTTCATGCCTATTAATGCAAAGACTTTTGATGCAATAGCATATGCTGCTGCGCTGTTTAGTGTTGCGGATGTGCTTTCGGGACCATACAAACTTTGCCCTTTGGCTGCAGATGGAGGGCTTGCATGTGAAACTCCTACCACGCTAAGCACGCTTCCGTTTGGGTTTTGAAGGCGCAATAAGTGGTCGGTGCCCCATTTGGCTTCATCAAGCAAGTCGGGGATACCGTTACCGCTTTCGGGAATGTTGTAATCATCTGTCCAAACCGAAGGGTTTTCAAGATAGGCATACATCATTTCTATCACATAACCGGCAGTCCAACTGGTATATTTGTTGTAATCGCCGGCATCGTACCAACCACCGCTTACATCACGTTCAGTGGTAGCATCGTTCTTTTTATTGAAAAGCCGGCAATTCTTATCCTGCAGGTTGCCGATATGACTGGCTCCATCGACCCAGCCTTTTTCGGCAAAAGGCTCTTGTTTGGCAAAGCCCGAACGCTGATAAAAAAATGTTCTTACTGCTTGTTTTAAAACAACATTATAAACAGCTGGTGAAATTTGAAACTCAAAAGAACGTTTATTTTGGTCAATATCTAGGATATAATATTTGCCATTTTGAGTTAAAGACGAGAAATCAAACCACCAAACTTTATCTCCTGATGAAGCATCAGTAAAACCATTATTCCATGGTGTAGGCGAGGCAATAAATACAGCCTCTTTTGTCAAGGCATTAACAACGGCATAATTCCCAACAGGAGTAAATTTTTCATTTGTATCGAAACCTATTTGGGGGTCTTTTATGATGGCAATTTTCATTGCATCAGGAAGGTACCCAAACTGATCGATAATAATGTTTCTTGAAATTGTTTGAGATTCGGCAGACTTAACCAAGAAACAGAGCAAAAATAAAAGTATAAAATCCCGTTTCATTATTTATTATATTTTTTGCATTACTAATACCCAAGGAGAATTATTAGGAGCCAATAGCGTATCATTACCATTGAAAAAATAGGGTTGAGAGAATTCTCCGCTAATAGGGTTAAACCAAAAGTATTTCATCTCAGTCTCCAGACCAAGAATGGTAATTGTGCCACCATCTTTCATATATGAAACGAATAGTTGCTCCCCCTTATGTAACATAGGGTGCATTTCCAAATTCCGATTCCAGTTTCTTTCCATATCGGTAAAATCAATGTTGGCAAATACCCTTGAAAAATATCCAACATAATCAGCACCCTTTAGCTTCAGGGCCTTTTCCCAGTTTATGGACTGTGAGTCTGTCCAGCCCTCTTCCATATCTGATATTTTCCATTGCCACAAACATGATGCCCCATACACCACGCCCATAGTTCCCCCCGACATAAACTGCATCCAGGCCTCGTGCCCTTGCCACCAACCCAGAGCATATTCCCCATTTCCCATGCCTTCGTAGGTAGGTTCACCATTTGCTACAGCTTTGGTTGGCTTATTGTCATACATTCGCCATACCTTGGAAATATTATGAACGCCATCGTGCCCGGTTTGTGTCCATTGAAAATCGAGCCATTCTTTCTCCTGGTGGGTCTTATCCCAATGCATGCATCGTTTAAGTGGGTTACCAATGGACCATTCGGCCACATAATCTCCACAAGGATTGTAATGGATTCCTGTTGGCTGGCTGTAGCAATCCCATTTTTCCAACATTTCACCACTCTCAGCCACACCAGGATCGTTCCCGTCGTTATCGGCGCCCACAAGCCACATAGCAGGCATGCTACCATATCTGGCTAATAAATACTTGCAAAACCGCACATATTCTTCAGGTTCAATAATATTTCCCAACACATCAAGGCCTTTCCAGCCAAAGCCGTGAAAAACTGGCTGGTAAACAGGGACAATCTCGTTTTCTAAGAGTATGTTAATCAATGAATCGAGGGTTTGGAAATAGGAAGGGTTCATTTCGTTCAATGAACCTTTTTGCAAATCGTAAAATGCACGCGCAAAACCCGCTTCAGTATTGCGTGCATCCGGCCCTTCTGCCCTCATATCGGGTTGTACAACCATAAGCAAAACGGTGTTAAATCCTTGGCTTTTACGGTAACTGGCGTATGTGTGCACTTGTTCGGTTGTTGCCCTAAAAGGAAGCGCCCATGGTGTATCGCCCACTACCAAAAAAGCCTTTCCGTTTTGGTGTACCACATTGCGCCGCCCTTTCGACATACACAATAAGCCATTGGATAACAATGCATTATTTCCTGAATATTGTATTGATTTAATCGTTCCTTTTTTCTGATGAAGCCCCTTGTCGCCTGGATTACTGCAATATGAAACCCAGTTCCATGTACTGCCTTCATCAGGTGGCGCGAATCGGATTTTCCATTTATTATCGCCATCCCAAAATGCAGGGCGAATTAATGAATCGCCTTTCTCATTTTTAAAAACTGCCCAAACTTCAATATCCGTATAGGAGTTTCCGTATTTTTTTTCTGCTATTAAAGTAAGTTCACAGGTAGTCCATTTTTCCACCTGCAATAGTGCTTTATTGCAATTAGTTAAACAAGCAACCAATAACAATCCAACTATAAAATTTTTTATGCTCATTTTATCTTTTCATATAGTGTTTCTAATTCTTGTGCATATGGTATTGATGGCTGCGCTCCATAACGGGTCACAGAAATCGCAGCAGCCTTGTTTGCTGTTTCAATGGCCTCGGGCAAACTTTTGCCTTTAGCCAAATCAACTATCAGGTATGCATTAAAAGTATCTCCGGCCGCAGTCGTGTCAATAGCCTTTACTTTAATGCTTTCAACAAATCCACTATTGTCGCCATCGATATAATAAGCGCCTTTGCTTCCGCAAGTAACAACTACTGATTTAACTCCTTGCTTCTGAATCACCGCAGCACTTTCCATCTCGTTGCGCGCTTCAGCCCACAACCTGGAAAGCAAACTTGCTTCATGCTCGTTAGGTGTTAAAAGTGTAAGCAAGGCCATGGTTTCTTTATCGATTTCTCTTGCAGGTGCAGGATTCAAAACAACTGGAATATTAGCGTCATGCGCCATACGAGCAACAAAACAAACCGTTTCAAAAGGAATTTCGAGTTGCATAAGCACCATATCGGAGGTAAGGATTACATCCCTAAAACCGACCACTTTATCTGGCGTTAAATGCGCATTAGCTCCCGGAGCAACGGCAATGCTGTTTTCTCCTGAATCAGCCACATTGATAAGTGCCACCCCGGTAGCAACCCCATCAATTTTTTGAATACACGAAGTGTTGATTCCTTCTTTTTCATATGCCTCAATGGCTTGTTGGCCAAAGGCATCGCTGCCTACACAGGCAATAAAAGTTACCTCGCCACCTGCACGGGCAGCCGCAACAGCCTGGTTGGCACCTTTCCCGCCCTGAACGGTAAAAAAATCGGTTCCCATAAGGGTTTCGCCCGGTTTGGGAATTGAAGGCACACGGCATATCATGTCGATATTGGAACTGCCTATTACTGTTATTTTTGGTTTCATTCTATTGGTTTACTTTCACATAGTTTCGCATGGTTTCAAAAAAGTCAGCTGGAATTGCATAAATATCAAACCATTCCCAAATCCTTATATCACGTGTGTTATCGGGGCGTTCAATCCATTGACCATCTCTAAAAATTGGAGCCGGGTGCATATAACTTTCTGCCCAGACGGGGTTTTTCAGTATGGCCACCGCCGCCATGTCAAAAAGCGCTCTCCCCTTAGGATCGCCCCACATATGGTTCTCATATTTATTATAAAGTTCAACGGCATAATCGCCCCAGCAATAGAATTCACCGCCATGCCGGCCAACTACAGGTAAGGTTTGTTTAGGGCCGAGTCCCGGCATACGCCTGTTCACTTCCGTTTTGGCTACCATAAGAGCCGAAGTCCCCGATGGCTCGCCGTACCTTACGGTAACCATGTCGAAAGGGACTTCTGTTTCGAGGATGTAGTTCATAGAGGGTATATCCCAATCTTGGTTATGCTCGCCCGGTTCGGGGTAATTGGAACCAAGCCACACAATATGCACTTTATCAGCAATGCGGGGCTCCTTTTTCAGCGCCAGGGCTATATTGGTGAGTTT
>CAZFTD010000171.1:0-7042 GCA_964521525.1 uncultured Marinilabiliaceae bacterium
ATTGATTTATTGTCCCGTTAGGGACAAAACAACTTTTTACCGGATAGTAGTGATAGAAAATAGCTCACCATTAGTTTTACTTTCTATGAATTCAATTTTTTGAAGATTTATTCTATTATCAGTAATCGTTTATTTTTTAGTATTCAAATATTCAGTTCGTTAATTGAGTACGTTTCGTTTAATGCTTCAGATAGTAATCTTATATCGTGTACGAAAACGGTTGATGTATGTTTTTTGATATTAAATAGTTACACAAATAGAGATTGTTAATAATTATTAAATCGTGTTTTTGTGCTAACCCTTCCTCTTTTCCATTCGTATATTTGCAACAAATAATGCTATTCAATACATCAATAATGCATCGTTGAAAATTATTTAAAAGTGCTTATTAACAGGATGTTACAATAAGCTCGATGGACTATGTGAATAAATACCGTTATCGAGCACGGAAAATTCAATCAGAATTACTCAGAAAACTCAAACAGATAAACTCAAACAAAAAAAATCAGGAACATATGAAGCTCAATCGTCAAACTGCAACAATGGCAAAAAGTTACCCAACAAGGATTTTGCAATTTGGAGAAGGTAATTTTTTAAGGGCATTTTCCGACTGGATTGTTGACAAAATGAATAAATCCATTGGGTTTAATTCAGGTATTGATGTTGTTCAGCCATTGCCCAATGGTATGGTTAACATGCTAAACGAGCAGGATGGCTTGTTCCATGTTTATCTTAAGGGCATAAAAGATGGTAAACCTGTGCAGGAGTACACACTTGTTGACTGTATCAACAATGGCATCAATCCATACACTGATTTTAACCAGTATCAGCAGGCAATTCTTAATCCCGAACTGAGATTTGTTTTTTCAAATACTACCGAGGCTGGTATTTCATGGGATGCCAACGACCGATTAGACATGCAGCCGCAGAATTCGTTTCCCGGAAAGGTTACAGCCCTTTTATATGCACGTTATAAAACTTTCAATGGCGACCCCAAAAAAGGATTGATATTTTTCCCTGCCGAACTCATCGACCGCAATGGCGATATGTTGAAAAAATATGTGCTTCAACATGCTGAAAACTGGAAACTTGAGACCGGTTTTATTCAGTGGATTAATGATGCCAACTGCTTTTGCAGTACATTGGTCGATCGAATTGTACCGGGGTTTCCAAAGGAAGAAATCCATCAAATACAGCAGGAACTTGGCTTTGAAGACAATCTGGTGGTAGTGGGCGAGTACTTTCATTTTTGGGTTATTGAAGCGCCTGAGTGGGTAAAAGATGAGTTTCCGGCCGAAAAAGCAGGGCTTGATGTAAAGTTTGTAAAAGATATGACCAAATACCGCGAGCAAAAGGTTCAGGTGTTAAATGGATGTCATACTGGAAGTTATGCCGTGTCTTTTTTGAGTGGAATTGAAACTGTACGCGAAGCCTACGAAAACCTTGAAACCGGCGAGTTTATGCGCGAACTGGTTTACGATGAGGTACTCCCTGTTCTTGATGGCACCGAAACTGAACTTAAATCGTTTGCCAAAAAAATACTTGAGCGGTTTAAAAACCCCTATATCAGGCATCACTGGCAAAGCATTGCGCTTAATGCCATGTCGAAATGGGAAACAAGGAACCTGCCTACGTTGTTAAACTATTATGAAAATCACGGCATGCTTCCTCAAAAAGTGGTGTTTTCTCTGGCTGCCATGATTGCTTATTTCAAAGGCGAAGCCGAAGGAAAAACCTATAAGGTACAGGACGACCAGTGGATTCTCGACTTTTATAAAGAAGCCTGGGATGCCTGCGACGGACGCCCTGTTTCGATTTACAAACTGGTTGAGAAGGTGCTGAATCTGGAAAAGGTATGGAAACGTAATCTGAACGAGGTTCCTAATTTAACCATATCGGTGAGCCACTATCTGTTCCTGATTCAGCAGGTTGGAATGAAAAAGGCTGTTAAAGCCGTTCTCGATGTGAATAATCCGTTAATGAAGATGTCGTAAGCAGCAATTTGTTTTAACAGCTGTTTAAGTTTTATATTGATTTTTCATTAAGATGATTAGATGTAAGATTTTGAGATGGATAGATAAGTCTTGAAAGATGCTAAGAAATCTTTAAAATCTTATCTATTCTTTTTATCCCGATTCTCGGGACCTCAAGACGCAGGCGCAGTTCCGATTTGTCGGAAACACGATGCTTAGCTTCTAAACATCTTGTATCTAATCTTCTGATACAATAAAAGTTTAATCTTTTTTTTATGGCCAATACACTATTAATTAATACAAACGACAATGTGGCTGTTTGCCTCGAAGCTGTCAATGCAGGAGATGAGTTACAGATTGCCGGAAAAACCATTAAGGCTTTAAACCCTATACCGGTTGGCCACAAAATTGCCATTACCAAAGTTGAAGCAAATCAGGATATTATAAAATATGGGGCTCCCATTGGACACGCCACTCAGCCCATAGCTGTTGGAGAACATGTACATACCCATAATCTTAAAACCAATCTTTCGGGGAATCTGGTTTACTCGTTTAATCAGAAATTGAATCAGTTGCGCTACGAAAAACGCAATTTAACCTTCAATGGTTTTAGGCGCTCCAACGGAAAGGTTGGCATTCGTAACGAACTTTGGGTTGTGCCAACGGTTGGTTGTGTTAACGGTCAGGCTCAGCAAATTATCGACCGGTTTAAACGTGAAATGAACCCCACCGATATTGATGCAGTGGAAGTTTTTAAGCACAGTTATGGCTGTTCGCAATTGGGCGACGACCATGAAAACACACAAAAAGCTTTGGCCGGCCTCGTTAATCATCCCAATGCCGGTGGTGTATTGGTTATTGGTTTAGGGTGCGAAAATAACCAGATAAAATATCTGAAGAATTTTATTGGCGAGTACGATGAGCAGCGCGTCCGTTATTTAGTGGCGCAAGAGGTGGAAGACGAAATTGAGGCAGGCCTTGAAATGTTGAAGGAAATTTATGCCATTATGCGAGCCGACAAGCGTGAACCGGTGGCCTTATCGGAACTTAAAATAGGCTTAAAATGTGGAGGCTCCGATGGTTTTTCAGGTATTACGGCTAATCCGCTGGTTGGTGCTTTTTCCGATTTTCTGGTGGCTCAGGGTGGCACCACCATTCTTACCGAAGTTCCGGAAATGTTTGGTGCTGAAACCATATTAATGGAACGCGCCATTAATATGGAGGTTTTCCAAAAAACGGTTAGTCTTATTAACGATTTTAAAGATTATTACCAGAAGCATAATCTTCCGGTTTATGAAAACCCATCGCCTGGAAATAAAGATGGAGGCATTTCAACCCTTGAAGATAAATCGTTGGGGTGCACTCAAAAAGGAGGAACGGCAACGGTTGTAGATGTATTGAAGTATGCCGAGCCCATCCGCAAAAACGGGTTAAACCTCTTGTCGGCTCCCGGCAACGACCTGGTAGCAGCATCGGCATTAGGGTTTAGTGGTTGCCAAATGGTTTTGTTTACCACGGGGCGGGGCACGCCATTCGGTAGTTTTGTGCCAACTATGAAAATATCAACCAACTCAAACTTGTTTAATAAAAAGCAGAACTGGATTGATTTTAATGCTGGTCAGTTGCTCGAAGGAAAAACCATGGACCAACTGCTCGAAGACTTTATTGGTTTTGTTATTGAAGTGGCCAACGGCAAGAAACTCCGCCACGAAGAAAGTGGGTTTAAAGAAATTGCGATTTTTAAAACCGGAGTTACTTTATAAAAGTAGATAAATAGGCAGAGGGCAGAAGACTTAAAGACTTTAGATACCTTTCATTTGTCTAAAAGTCTTCTGTCTCATTTTCTTCACTCTTCAGCCTTCAGCCTGATATCTGAATATCTTTGTTTCTTCCGCATACCAAAAACCACCCGCATTAAATTTGAAGGGGCTATCAGCCATCGGTAAATAAACCAGATTACCATAAGGCTGGTTAAGGTTATGGTTAATGCCTTAATTATAATTGGAACACCAAGAGGCAACATATAAAAGGCAATTACAAATAAAGCATTTGATAAGTACTTTGGATTTCTGCGAAAATTGGACAATGACTCCAAGAAAAGACTTATTATTAAACTGACTGAATCTATTGAAACCAAGAACGAAATTTCTATGGATTTGAGTAGTATTTATGGCGCTTGGGAAGATTCAAGGGATTCTGATGAAATTATTAAATCTATTAAAGAATCAAGATTTAATAACAGGCAGATTGAATCATTTTAAGCAAGTTTTTAACGATCCATATTAAACACTAACATCTTAAATCATTGTGAAATATCTTTTGGATACCAATGTTTGCATCCACTTTTTTCGGGGCAGGTTTAATTTAATTGATAAAATCGAAGCTGTTGGCATCAGACAATGCTCGATATCTGAAATTACCCTTGCAGAGCTTGTTTTATGTGCTGAGAATAGCGACAATCCAAAGAAAAACATCGACATAGTTGATAAATTTGCTTCTCAATTCACAATTCTCCCAATATTTGAAGCCATTTCTAAATACGGCAAAGAAAAGGCCCGATTAAGAAAATCCGGTATAATGATTAGTGATTTCGACCTTTTAATAGGCTGCACGGCAATGTAAACGAGTTTGAAAGAATAAATGGAATAAGGATCGAAAACTGGGTTGTGCGATAAAAATAGAGTGTTGGTAGCTAATCTTTATTTTACCTTTTTAAAACCCAATTATGCCCTAAATGGTCAAAACTGGTTAACCATATAAGGCATATATTGGGAAGTAGACTTAGAGTCTGCTTAATTTTTTAAGACAATAGACATAGAGCGTATAGTGTTTAATAAGTAAAATAACTTAACAGTCTTGTTTGTCTCTTTTTTCTATTTAGTCTAATCCCGATAAACCGGGACACGTCTATCTGTCTGGAGTCTAAACTTCTAATCGTCTTTAATAATATTAGAAAACTAAATTTAAACACTTACTTAATGTTTAGCCAAAAAATCGGCTAAAATGGTATTCAGGTTGGGCAAGCCAATTTCCTGAAGGTCGTAATGAACGCGCGTATTGGGTTTGTTTATTTTTACCACGCGGTTCAAATCAATGGGCGTACCAATTATAACCGTATCGCAGGGCGTAGCCTCAATGGTTTTTTCAAGGTCGCGGATTTGTTCTTTGCCATAACCCATAGCCGGCAATAAAACGCCTATTTCGGGATATTGCTTAAATGTTCCGGCCAGTTTGCCAACGGCGTATGGACGAGGGTCTACAATTTCCGATGCTCCAAATTTACCGGCCGCTACCATGCCGGCGCCAATTTTCATTTCGCCATGGGTTAGCGTTGGCCCATCCTCAACCACCAAAACGCGTTTGCCGGTAATAAGCTCAGGATGGTCTATTCTGATGGGAGATGCGCCATCAACTACAATGGCTTTTGGGTTGGCTATGCGGATGTTTTGCCGCACAGTTTCAATGTCCTTACCATTAGCACTATCTATTTTGTTAATAACAATAACGTCGGCCATCCGTAAGTTAACTTCACCCGGATAGTAACTCATTTCATGTCCGGCACGGTGGGGGTCGGCCACAGTCACCATCAGGTCGGGTTTGTAAAACGGAAAATCGTTGTTGCCGCCATCCCATAATATGACATCGCAACCGTCGGGGTCTTTTTCGGCCTCACGCAATATGGCTTCATAATCAACACCGGCGTATATAACATTACCGCGTACTACGTGAGGTTCATACTCTTCCATCTCTTCAATGGTGCAATGATGCTTTTCAAGGTCGTCGACTGTTGCAAAGCGTTGAACTTTTTGTTTGGCCAAATCGCCATACGGCATGGGGTGACGCACGGCTACCACTTTCAGCCCTTTTTCCATTAAAAGCTCAATAATACGCCGCGATGTCTGGCTTTTACCGCAACCTGTGCGTGTGGCACATACAGCGATAACAGGTTTGGTGCTTTTTAACATAGTATCGTTGGGGCCCAGTAACATAAAACTGGCTCCGGCAGCATTCACCACGGCCGAAACACCCATAACGCGCGAATAAGGAACATCGCTGTATGAAAAAATACAAACATCAACGCCTTTTTCCTGAATGAGTTTTGGTAAATCTGACTCCGCAAAAATCGGAATACCTTCGGGATACAAATCTCCGGCTAATTCGGCCGGGTAACGGCGCCCGTCAATATCAGGAATTTGTGCTGCAGTAAATGCAACAACCTGATAATTTTTATTGCCTCGAAAAAATGTATTGAAATTATGAAAATCTCTACCGGCGGCTCCTATAATGATTGCCTTCTTCATATTTATTGAATTTAGTGGTTTTAAACTAATCAATGATTATTGTAACCATAAAATTATCCATAAGGTTTTTTCAAAACTCCGCTTTTTGTCATGCCAAAATATGTTAAGAAACAGGTGCAAACATATATTTGAATTGGCTGTTTATTAGTATCTTTATAAATTTGTGGCTTATTGAAGTTAGGATTTTTAGCTGAAAACTGAGATGATGGCGGTTGAGTAATCATAGTTAGCAGGGGAAGGGAAGATGAGAAGAAAGGCTGTAGCCAGAAGGCAGAAGTTCAAAGCTGGTTAAAACAATGCTCTGTTTTTCGCAGATTTTAGCAGAGAAATACGCAAACTGTTCCTCGATAACGTATTTCATTCTAAACTTTTTATAAAAATAAACATTAGTGTCCGATTAAGTTTTTAGAATTTACTTGAAAGTGTTTTTACATAAGGAAGCCGATAGTTTTTTGTTTTCCGGGGCTAGCTTTTCGCCTCAGAGAAACGATAGTTCTTTGATGCCAAAAGAGATTATAATGATATCAAAAATTTCCGTCAAGAAAATCAGATTAATTGACGTTAAGAAATCCGGGCTGTTTGAGCGTAGCGAGTTCCCGGATTTTAGTCAATTAATGTGATTTTTAGTCCCGATTGTAGTTTTGTAAGCTTTTTTACAAAAAGCAACAAAAACTAATATCGGGATGCAGCGGCGGCATTTTTTGCTTACTTTTTTTGCTGTAGAAAAAAAGTAATCCCGATTCATCGGGAGAGCACTTAAACGAAGAA
>CAZFTD010000172.1:0-2496 GCA_964521525.1 uncultured Marinilabiliaceae bacterium
ATTCATAGATGAGATATTAACAATGCCTCCGGCTTGTTTCTCAACCATATCTTTTGCGAAAACCAGCGTTGGCAAAAGTGTGCCCTTGAAGTTAAGGTCAAACGTTTTGTCGAAACCTTCAATCTGCAAGCCAAAAAAGGTATCATCCAAATTATCGGTGAGTTCCATTTTTTCAGCCTTTGAAGTGGCTGTTGGGGCATTACCTCCGGCACCATTTACCAGAAAATCAACTTTCCCAAGCTTCTGATGAATTAATTTGTGCGCCTCGTCGAGCGATTCTTTACTCAACACATTGGCCGCCAAACCAATTGATTCAACTCCGGTTGAATCTTTTATTTCAGTTGCAACAGCATCGGCGGCTTCAAAATTTAAATCCAGAATAGCAGTTTTGACGCCATGCATGGCTAAAGCTTTGGCCATAGTTGAGCATATTACGCCGCCGCCGCCTGTAACAACAGCAACTTTTCCTTCCAGATTAAGTTTACCAATGGGTGAAGTCATAGTTTTTATTTTTTACTTAATAGTTAGCATTCAGGATGATGGGCTTCACTTTTTTGCTCTCACTTTTTCGATGGTTGCCATGAGTTCTCTAACCTTATCGGCTAAGGCAGCATAATTTTTTGAAGCCATTATTTCTTTTGGAAACAGGTTTGAACCCATTCCAACACAGGTAACCCCGGCATCGAACCAGGTTTTTAAGTTCACTTCGGTAGTATCAACGCCGCCTGTGGGCATGATGTTGGTCCAGGGCATTGGGCCTTTAACAGCCTTAACAAAGGATGCTCCTCCGATTTCAGATGCCGGAAACAGTTTCACTAATTCGGCTCCCAATTCCTGAGCCTTGCTTATTTCAGAAATGGTTCCGCAACCCGGCGACCATGAAACCCCGCGACGGTTGCATATTTTAGCCATCTCTTCATTCAAAAGTGGCGAAACAATAAAGTTTGCCCCTGCCTGAATATATAAAGCTGTTGTAGCACCCTCAACAATGGAACCTGCTCCCAGAATCATTCCCGGAAGTTCTTTTAAGGCATATTTATTAAGTTCGCTGAAAACTTCATGGGCAAAATCGCCCCGGTTTACAAATTCAAAAACCCTGATACCACCTTCGTAACAGGCTTTCACAACATTTTTACACACTTCAACATCCGAATCGAAAAACACAGGCACTACACCTGTGGTTTTCATTGCAGAAAATACTTCGCTGCGACTATATTTGGCCATAATATTCAAGTTTAAAATTATCCGATGCTAGTTCTTAGAATTTAAATCCTCTCAGCTAACACCTAAAAGCTAACAATTAACACTTTCTGTTCCGATACGCGGAACTCCACTACGTTACGCCTTCGGTTTTCGTTCTCCTGTCTCCCTTCTTCGGTTTTCGGTCTCCCTTCTTCGGTCTCCGTAATTTATCTTGAAACCCTTCCTGAAGCGTCACCGCCCATCAGTTTTTCAACTTCATCAACAGTAACCTGATTAAAGTCGCCGAGAATAGTATGTTTTAAGCACGATGCTGCTGTAGCAAAACGCAGCGCTTTTTCATCATCTCCTGTATAGGTAAGTAAGCCGTAAATAAGGCCGCCCATAAATGAGTCGCCACCGCCTACCCTGTCAACAATATGCGTAATTTGGTAAGTAGGCGCAGTATAAAGGTTTTTACCATCGAACAGCACACCCGACCAGGAGTTATGGTTGGCGTTAACCGAACCGCGAAGAGTAGTAATTACTTTTTTAACGCGAGGAAAGCGTTTCATTATTTGTTCCGATACACTGCGATACGCTTCGGCATCCACATGACCGCCGGTAACGTCCACGCCTTCGGGTTTTATACCAAGCACCATTTCAGCATCTTCCTCGTTACCAAGTACCACATCGCATCCGGCAACCAGTTCGGGCATAACCTCATTGGCTTTTTTACCATATTTCCAGAGGTTTTTGCGATAGTTAAGGTCGCACGATACGGTAATGCCCTTTTTGTTTGCAGTTTGAATGGCTTCCAGGCATGCATCAGCAGCTCCCTGCGAAACAGCCGGAGTTATGCCGGTCCAGTGAAACCATGATGCACCTTCAAGGATTTTATCCCAATCGAATTGCCCCTTTTTAACCTGTGAAAAAGAAGAATATGCCCTGTCGTAAACCACCTTGCTGGCTCTTGCTACCGCACCTGTTTCAAGGAAATAAATCCCCAAACGCTCGCCGCCAAATTGAATATTTTTGGTATCGACGCCATATCTCATAAGGTCCATATGGCAGGCACGCCCCAATTCATTTTTAGGCAGTGCTGTTACAAAGGAAGAATCAATTCCATAGTTTGCCAATGATACTGCCACATTGGCTTCGCCACCACCATAGCAGGCATCGAAAGATGTAGCTTGTGTAAACCGTTGATATCCGGGAGTGGATAAACGTAACATGATTTCTCCGAAAGAAACAACTCTTGGTGTCATTTAAATAATATTTAATTGGTAATATTTTCTGTTTTTGTAAATGATTAAA
>CAZFTD010000172.1:2596-7010 GCA_964521525.1 uncultured Marinilabiliaceae bacterium
TGGTCGAGAAACCACCAGCCTGCTCCATATTGAATTTTCCCGGGAGTGCGTCCATCCTGAAAGTTCCCCAGCATGGTTACAAACATTTCGTTATCGGCAGGATTGAGGTTGTACAGGATGGTTTTGGTCAGTTTATCCTCGCTATCGAGCAAATCCATAAAGCGCGATATTTTGTTAGCATCCTGAGAGTTACCAATAGAATCAAAACCAACATCGGCGCCAAGTTTTTTAAACATCCGCGTATTGTTATTACGCATGGCCCCCAGGTGGAATTGCTGAACCCATCCACGTTTATGGTTCATTTTGCATAACTCGTACATCACAAAAGTTCTGTAACCTTCTGTTTCCTGTTCGGTCAATGATTGTCCGGCACGCAACTTTTCGAACGATTTATCGGCTCCTGTTCTGAAATCGGGCGTATAGTAAAGTCGGTCGAGACCATGGTCGGATGCCTTACAGCCAGCTTCATGAAAGAAAGCGTGTCGCTCATCCAAAACAGAGATTAAATCGCTGAGTTTTGAAATACTTTTACCCGAAACAGCTTCCAATTTTTGAATATAGCCGTTAAAGAAGTTGGTATCTTCAGTTTTTAAAACATTATCGGGTCTGAAAGTTGGTCTGATTTTTACACTGAAATTTTTCAGTGCCTGATGGTACTCCAGTGTATCAATGGGGTCGTCGGTGGTTCCAACCACTTCAACATTCATTTTTTTCAGGATGTTTTGTGTTCTGAAATCATCCTGTTGCAGCATTTCCGTGGCCTGGTCGTAAATTTTTCCGGCATTGGCTGGCGATAATAACTCAAAAATATTAAAGTAGCGCGCCAATTCCAGATGCGTCCAGTGATGTAGCGGGTTGCCTATGGTGTAAGGCACTGTTTCTGCCCATTTCTGAAATTTGTCGCGGAACGAATGGCTTCCGGTACAATACGATTCATCAACACCATTGGTGCGCATGGCTCTCCACTTGTAATGGTCGCCTTCTAACCAAATTTGCCCAAGGCTTTCAAATTGATGATTGTCGGCTACCAGTTTTGGCGATAAATGGCAGTGAAAATCAACGATGGGTTGTTTTTCAGCATAATCGTGATAAAGCTTTTGCGCTGTCTTTCCTTCTAAAATAAAATCAGGATGGATAAAATTTGCCATATTTTTAATTTGTCGTTAACGAACACGAAGATATGACAGGTTTGGATTTTTTGCAAATATTTTAACTGTTTTTTTCTTCTGTGAAAACATTACATAAAAGCCATAAAATGTATTATTAAATTTATTATCAACTATTTATTATATACAAAGTAATGTATCTCTTTATTTTAAAGTGTAGCCTTTAGAATTATCGAATTGCATTTGCTAAATCTGGGATTTTAAAAAAAACGAAAATTAATTTGTGTTTTTTGTGCAAACGTTTGTATTTTTGTATCAGAAACAAATCAGGATTATGCGACGCGCCACCATTATCGATATTGCATTAGCATTGGGGGTTACTCCCTCAACAGTATCCAGAGCTCTGGCCGGAAATCCGCGTGTGAGCATAACAACCCGCCAAAAGGTGCTTAATAAAGCTGCCGAGTTAGGTTACCAGCCTAATGTAGTTGCATCATCACTTCGAAAAGGAACAAGTGATACCATTGGTATGCTGGTACCGAGAATTAACCGGAACTTTTTCAGTCATGTTATCAGTGCGGTTGAGGAAGTTCTCAATCCGGCCGGTTTTAACCTGCTGATTTGCCAAAGTCACGAGCGCTTGATAAAGGAACGCCAGGCCATTCAGGTATTGTTAAAGAATCGGGTGGCGGGCATCATTATGTCGCACTCCATTGAGACCACCAATTTTGAGCATATCATTCAGGCAACTCGTCAACGTGTACCGGTGGTTCAGTTCGACAGGGTAAACAAAACAATTCCAGGCCCACGCATTGTAAACGACAACTTTACCGGGGCTCATTTAGCTGTTAAACATCTGATTCGCAATGGATATAATCGCATTGCTCATCTAACCGGTTCAATGGCCGTTAATGTTTACCAGGAACGTTTGAATGGTTATAAATATGCCATTGATGAGGCTGGCTTGGTTTTCGATCGATCCATGGTAGTTGAAAATGCCATAACCCGCGAAACCGGATTTGAAAAAGCATTAAAGCTGATTGCCAAAAATAAAGTGGATGCATTTTTCTGTGCAGGCGATTTTTCGGCCACAGGAGCCATTCAGGCCATTCAACAATCGGGTTTGAAAGTACCCGAAGATATTGGTGTGGTTGGATTTGCCAACGAGCCTTTTGCTGAGATTATTGCACCTAAACTATCCACCGTTGAGCAAAATGCCTACGATATAGGCATTAGGGCTGCCAAATCGATGATTAAAGTGATTGCTGAAAACAACTCGGGCGATGGCATTGAGGAAGTAGTTCCCGTTAGGCTTCTGGTGCGGGAATCATCAGTTAAATAAATTAAGTAAAAATATGAAAATTAGTCTGCTCAGCATCGTTACATTGATAATTATATCAGGATGTAAAACGCCTTCAACAATTACAGATGTGGGATTGGGATGGGCAAAAACATCGGTTAACACAACCATTTTCAGGAAAAACTCATTGGTATCGGATGCAAAATATCAATATATTTCTTTTTACGACAGCACTGGCCATGTTGTGTTGGGTAAGCGTAAACACGACTCAGGCAAATGGGAATTGCACCAGACTCAATATACAGGCAATGTGCAAGATGCCCATAACATTATAAGCATGATGGTTGATGGAGATGGCTTTTTACATGTAAGTTGGGATCACCACAACGGGCCACTGAACTATGCCAAATCGGTTGCCCCTCAAAGCCTTGTTCTGGGCGAAAGAGAGCCAATGACAGGTACACTTGAAGACAACCTTGTAACCTATCCCGAATTTTATGCTTTGCCAGATGGCGGAATGTATTTTGTTTACCGTTATGGCGCCTCAGGGGCAGGCAATATCGTTTTAAACCGCTATAATTTAAAAGAAAAGCGCTGGGAAAGGATTCATGATAATCTGGTGAGTGGAGAGGGATTGAGAAATGCCTATTGGCAAATGGCTGTAGATAATTTAGGTGTCATTCATCTGTCGTATGTATGGCGCGATACCTGGGATGTTGCCACCAATCACAACCTGTGTTATGCACGTTCGGCTGATGGAGGAAAAAGCTGGACCACATCGGACAATAAACCTTTGCCAATACCCATAACCTACGAAGCGTCGGAAGTTGCCATGGAGATTCCTCAAAACAGCAACCTGATTAACCAAACAACGCTAACCACCGATGCGGCCGGACATCCGGCCATAGCTTCATACTGGACGGCTGCCGGCGATTCAGTAACGCAATTTTACGTGGTATATCATAACGGAGAAAAATGGAACTTATCAAAAGCTTCTAACCGTACCACTCCTTTTTCCTTGTCGGGTGGCGGAACCCGGCGAATTCCCATTAGCAGGCCCCAATTGCTTGCAAAAAGTGCGGGCGCTGATACCCGTTTCTACTTGGTTTATCGCGATATAGAAGCCAATAATTGTGTGGTAATTGCTACTGCTGTATCGGGCGAGAATATGGTTTGGCAGCAAAAAGTTTTACATGAACTTGAAGTTGGCCAATGGGAGCCATCATACGATACTGAACTTTGGAGACACAAAGGTGTTTTTGCCTTGTTTGTTCAGAAAACAGGACAGGGTTCAGGGGTTGAAAAACCGGAAGAATTGGATGCCCAAATGGTAAAAGTGCTCCAAATGAATGAATCGCAGATGAGGCAATTGTTTGAGGAATAGGTATAAGGGAAAGACTATAGTAAACAAGCTGAAGGCTGAAGGCTGAAGTAAATAGTCAAAAGAATCTAATCATAGGATAATATTGAGAGACAAATATTTTTTGATATTTAAAGATATGTCAACCAATGCCGTTTAGTTAAGCTCTTTTACCCCTAAATCCCCTAAAGAGGACTTTACAAGATACCCTAAAATTCCCCCTTCAGGGGGTTAGGGGGTAGATTGAGTAGCAATAAATTTTCTTAACTAAACGACCTTGATATGCCAACAGCTGAAAAATGAATTAAAACTAGAATAATTAACCATAAAACAGAAAAATATGGAATGGGAATTAAGGTATGCAGCGCATCCATCTGATGCAAAACATTATGACACAGAAAGACTTCGCAAGGATTTTCTGGTTGATGGTTTGTTTAAACCAGGTAAGATAAAAATGGTGTATTCCATGTACGACCGTTTAATTGTTGGCGGTGCCATGCCCACCCGTGAAGGAAGTAAACTGGAACCATTTGAAGAACTGAAAGCTCAGTTTTTTCTGCAACGACGCGAAATAGGGTTTATCAACGTTGGTGGACCTGCAACTATTAAAGCCGATGGTTTGGAATACAAACTTGGTTATAAAGAAGC
>CAZFTD010000173.1:0-6961 GCA_964521525.1 uncultured Marinilabiliaceae bacterium
GGCTCCATGGTTACTATCACAATTGGATTTCCTTAAGCTTTGGCCATATTTATATGAAATTTATTGATGGTATCCACTTCCAATTGTGTATTATCAGGATCGCAACTTTCCAGAGCCCTCAGGTTTTCTCTTAGTTTTTCAATATCTTCCAATGTTCGGTTGCGGGCGGCCAAGCGGGCAATTTGCGGCTCAAAAAGCCGACGCACTTCAATTATTTGCGAAATAAGGTTGGAATCGAATTTCAGATCATAATATAAATTAAGAGAGCTGATGGCGTCTTCAATTTTTATTTCCGAAACATACATCCCGCTACCTTTTCTGATTTGTATAAGCCCCCGGGCACTTAACCGCCTTAATGCTTCACGCAATGCAGTGCGACTTACGGCAAACCGTTCGCAAAGTTCTTTTTCTGAAGGCAAACGAACACCACTAACCAGCTTTTTTTGCCGAATGGCTTCTTCTATTTTTCGTTCAATTTTTTGACTGAGCGTTTGGGTAACCCCTATTTTGCTAAAAATATCGTCCATTATAAATAATTAATAATACAACATATAAAATTATGCAAATTTATAATTTATATTTCATTTTTCGATTTTTTTTTGATTTTGGTCGCAAATTGTTATCCTTTTCTTCCAATTTCTTCCAGCAACGGACGATTAATAATCTCTACCTGCTTTTCCTGGAGGTTTATTAGTTTATCCTTCTCAAAGGCCTTAAGTAACTTAACAGTGCTTTATACTGAAATTCCTGCAAAATCAGCTATTTCGCGTCTCGATAAAAGAGAAAACACATCATACGTCCTATATTCCTCTGAACTAAGGTAGAGCAAAACATCCGCCAGGCGATAGCACTCGATTTCCAGAACTGAAATGACTTAAAGCTTCATCATTTTTTTGCTTTTACATGCCATAGATTCTTTGCCATTTGTAATTTTTTATCTATATTAAACTCAAAACAACTTAGTTATTGAACATATCATATTATATAAGCATATAATATGAAATTACTTTTTTTGGAACTCATTAGTTTGATTTTCAGGCTGTATTTGTAAATAGAAAAAAGAAATAAATGAAAAAAGGAGATGTAAATTTGGTAGACCTTGATTTTGAGTATAAACTCTGGAAAAACCGTCTCGATTGTTATATTCGTGAAATCAAGATTATTAAAGACCGAAATCGCGAAGTTTCCGAAACCCGGCCGGGTAAAGAGCTTAATGATGTTGAGATTATGGTACTCGAGGAACATGAATCGCAACTGGTTCAGTTACTTAATCGCATTAAAGTTCAGGAACAGGAAATGCAATATTATAATAAGGATTTTCCTGTTACACATGTACATGAGTATGTGGTGGAACATCAGAAACTGAGAGAAAAAATGGGGCGCCTGTGCACATTACATACCGAGCGTATTGACGATTTAATTGATGAATTGGGAATTTAGTTGGATATGAAATTTTTTATATTCCTTCAAATGACGGCATTGCTATTTATGATGAGTTACTGTAATAAACCGGGAGCCATTCAATTGCAATCGGGCGATTTGCTTTTTACCGGACCTGATAATATTGCAGACAGCGGCAAATTATCGCACGCCATTGACGAGGTTACCAGAACCGGTTTGAAAACCAATTATTCGCATGTTGGCATTGTTGAGGTGGATGACTATGGTATTTGGGTGATTCATGCTGAGCCACGTAGAGGAGTCAATCGCGAATCACTCGACACCTTTTTAAAAACCGACGATCAGGGGGCCGTTTTTGCTTACCGGTTGAAGCTCGAGCATCATGAAATAGTTACAGAGGCCTTGCAGCGTGCACATCATTATATTGGTCAGCCATACGATTTTACCTATCTGCTGGGCGATAGCAGTCAATATTGTTCAGGATTGATTTACAAACTTTTTGAGCCTTTCAATATTTTTGAACTTAATCCAATGACTTTTATTGACCCTGAAACCGGTGCCTTCCATCCATACTGGGTTGATTATTTCGATAAATTGGGAATTGAAATACCCGAAGGTTACCTGGGGTGTAATCCAAACGGCATGGCAGCCAGTGAAGTTTTAGAATTTCTTGGCGAGA
This sequence comes from uncultured Marinilabiliaceae bacterium, assembly GCA_964521525.1. GTDB lineage: Bacteria > Bacteroidota > Bacteroidia > Bacteroidales > Marinilabiliaceae > CALEUX01. Next base: position 2,081 of record CAZFTD010000173.1, read on the forward strand.
TTAAAAAATAAACCCGGAGGTTTTACACCATCCGGGTTAATTATGTTTCTGGAAATAAAACGGATAAAAAATTGCTTCCCTGAGGGTTAAACTGATTTCAGTTTCAAGCCACTCTTTTTACTTGAGTTCTTTCAGTTTAATGTTTCGGAACCAAACATCGTCGCCATGATCTTGTAATCCAATATATCCCTGACGATTTTCACCTCCGGCATTGAGCATTTCTTCCCAACCTGCAAATTTGCTATTTTCGAGCATTTGAGCCCATTCGGGAGTCCACAAATGGTACTCAACCACGTTGACTCCATTCTGACCATGAATAACTGTACCCTTATATACAATAATGCTTCCTTTGTTCCACTCGCCTGCAGGATTTGAGTTTTGTGGTTTGGCAGGAATCATATCGTACAGCGAGGCCGACTGGCGATTGCCATCAACACCTAAGCGGGCATCCAAATGGTTTACGTTGTCGAGTATCTGATATTCGGGAGAAGAACGCCAGATTGGCAAATCTTCAATTTCCTGAGCAAGATAAAAAACACCACTGTTGCCGCCTTCAGAAACCTTCCATTCAAATTGAAGTTCGAAATTTTTAAATTCCTGATTGTAAATGATGTCGCCGCCATCTGATGCGCCGGCTTCGCCATGTCCCGAGCCGTTTATTTTAATGGCACCATCTTCAATACTCCAGGCGCCTGGAATATCGGTTCTACCATAACCGCGCCAGCCATTGAAGGTTTCACCATCGAAAAGCAATATCCAGCCTTCGGCTTTTTCTTTTTCTGAAAGTGTGTTAACAGCAGGAACTTCTTCTTTAGCTTGTTTTGATGCGCCTGAACCGCATGATGCCATTACCAGCCCACCAATCAAGGCAACAAACAATAAATATCTATTCTTCATTTTTATTAATTGTTAAATTGTTTATTATTAATAGTAAATCATTTAAAGACACAAGTAAGTTGCCAGCTTTTATCTTTTTGTTGTCGAATACCATAAACTACGAACTACTAAACTGTAAAACTATAAACTTCTGTCTTCTCCCTTTCAACTTCTGCCTTACCAATTTTTGCTATTTAGGCATTTCCGGAAGCGTCCAGCCTTTGCGGTATTCGTGCTTAATAAGCTCTTCTGCAAATTTTCTGGCATTAACCGGTTCGGTATAGGTTTTGGCAAAAGTTGGGTGTCCATCTTCAATTTTAAAACCGTCTTCAATTACTGTACGAATGGTTTCGTCTTCGCCAATGTTGGTAAAGCGCATGTTTACACCATCCCAGTGCAGTTCTTTGTTCAGGCTTTGCAAACGCACTGCAAGTACACCCATAACCACCATTTCGTTAAATGGGCCGGCTTCTTTAAAGGCCGATGCTGTTTCAACACGGCTTTCTGCTTTTTCTTTACAAGCCCGCACCCAATCCATTTCGTGACTTAACGAAACTCTTCGCTCTGTTTTTGGGGCATTAGGGACTCTTCCTGATAAAAGCCACGGGCTACCTCCATAACAACCAACATGCAAAATGTCCTTGGTTCCATAGAACAGAACGCCACCGCCATTTACATTCATATCCTTACCGGCTGGCCAGTTGGCAGGTTTTAATGGTTGCAAACCGCCATCGTACCAATGCACTTCAACCTCGGGCATACGAACTTTAGCAGTTCTGGGACGGGCGGGGAATACCAAACGCACTTTTTGTGCCACTGGAGCACAGTCGTTGAGCAAAAGAGTTGAGCTTCCCTGAACCTTGGTAGGATATCCCAAATTTAATCCCTTAAATACGGGATGCAGAATATGACAGGCCATATCGCCAAGAGCACCGGTACCGTAATCCCACCATCCACGGAAATTCCAGGGGGTATAAATTTCATTGTAAGGGCGCATTTTAGCGGGCCCCACAAATAAATCCCAATTCAGATAATCGGGCACCCATTGTCCTTGCTTGGGTGTATTTAGCCCCTGTGGCCAAATGGGGCGGTCGGTAAAGGCTTCAACCCGTGTTACTTCACCAATTTCGCCATTCTGAATCCATTCTTTTACCAATGAAACGCCTTCACCCGAAGCGCCCTGGTTACCCATTTGGGTGGCAACTTTGTATTTTTCGGCCAGTTTGGTAAGTAAACGCGATTCATAAACCGTGTGGGTAAGAGGTTTTTCTACATAAACATGCTTACCCATGGTTATGGCTGTGGCAGCAATAATGGCATGTGTATGGTCGGCAGTGGCCACCACAACAGCATCAATCTGATCGCCCATTTCCTCTAACATCTTTCTCCAATCCCAATACTTTTTCGCTTTGGGGAAATAATCAAAACATTTTTTGGCGTATCTCCAGTCCACATCGCAAAGCGCCACAATATCTTCGCTTTCCATGGCACGAAGTACGCTAAAACCACGTCCGCCAACGCCAACACCTGCAATCCGGAGTTTATCGCTCGGAGCTGGTTTCATTGGTTTTGCTGGTTGGCTGGCCAAAGCTACCTTGGGCAAAACACTAAGCCCAATGGCTGCTGCGCCACTTTTCTGAAGAAAATCTCTTCTTCCAATTTTTGATTTCATAGGTGTAATTGTTTGATTGAATTTGTGTTTATAAGGATTCTGATGGCTTCTATTGATAAATAATAAATTACACGGCCAATTAAATATTAACCGAACAGCTAATTTTTTATGTTATTGGTCAGGTAAGAGATGCTCAATTGGCATGGTTAAAAGAGCAACGCCTAAGTTAATACTTTTCTGGTTTTATAGCTATAATTTTTACTTTGATTTTTTTTACAGATGGCATTTGGATTGAAATGTAACTTGTTTACAACATAAAAAAAAGGCGTTGTTTCCGAACGCCCTTTAATTATAAATAATTCTGATGTGATTATTTCTTCTTCTGATTTTTAAGTTGATTCTGTTTTTTGGCCATTTCTTCCAGGCGTTGTGCAAAACCTGATTTTTTTACCGGTTTTTTCTGATGCGCGTGGATTTTAGCCAGTAAAACTTTTTCATCAACAAACTGTCTGATTAATACTGTTTGACCAATGGTAATAAGGGTTGAAATAAAATAATAATAGCTTAACCCTGATGCATAACCATTGAAGAAGAACAGAAACATCACGGGCATCATGTACATCATGGTTTTCATACCAGGCATTTGATTTGTGCTCTGAGTCATCTCGGCATTCATCTTGGTATAAACAATGTTTGTGATGGCCATTAACAAAGTGAACAAACTCACATGTGCTCCGTAAAAGGGTATGTTAAAAGGTAAATCATAAATGGAATCGTAGGATGATAGGTCAGTAGCCCAAAGGAAACTTTCCTGACGTAATTCGATTGATGCCGGGAAAAACCTGAACATGGCAATTAAAATTGGCATCTGTAATAGCATGGGCAAACAACCACCCATTGGGTTTACGCCAGCTTTTTTATAGAGACCCATCATAGCCTGCTGACGCTCAAGAGCTTTTTCTTTTGGAATACGTTCATTTATCTCATCAATTTGAGGTTTTAAAACCTTCATTTTTGCCGATGAGACATACGATTTATAGGTTAATGGAAACAATACCACTTTTATAATAATGGTAAGTAATAGTATTATAATACCATAACTTGAAATGTATTTTTCGAGGTAATTAAAAATTGGAATAACGGCATAGCGATTAATCCATCCAAATATACCCCAGCCAAGCGGTATCAGCTTGTTTAATTCCAGATCTTTTCCATATCCGTTTAGGGTATAGAACCGATTGGGGCCAAAGAAGAACGAAAATTCAAGTTTCTGGTTAGTTGCCAAATCTACAGGAACAATTAATTCAGCATGGTTATAGCGCAAAAAAGCGCTTTGCTCATCTTTCTCAATTTCGGTTGATACACGGCCGCTGGCAAAGGCATTGTTGGCGATAAAAACCGACGAGAAAAACTGGGCCTTAAATGCAACCCATTGAACTTTTGTACGCAGGTCTTCACTGTCATTTTTTCCGGTACTAAGCCAGTCTACTTCATCTTTATAAAATTTGTAGTAAACGCCTGAGTATTGTTGCTCAAAACTACGCCCTTTCTCAAACGATGGCATCTTCATATCCCAAAATACATCGAATGAGCCCCGAGGTGTAGATATCAGATGGTTTAACTGGTTGGTTTCGATAAAGAATCGTGCCATGTGTTCTTTGGCGGGCAGCTCGTATTTAAACGACAGGCTTCCTCCTAATTCAGAGGCTATTTGAAATACTACACTTGAGTCAGATTGTTCTTTTAGTTGGAAGTATAAATCGTTGGTGTTATACATTCTGGTATTGTGCGAAAATGGGAAACCAAAACGGTTATCATCTCCATCAAACAAAACCAATGGTTTTCCATCATGGGTTTTGTGTTCCTTCAACTCAACCGAGTAAATACGAGCACCTTTATTGGTTAACGTAATTTTTATCAATTCGTTTTCTATGGTATGGAACGATTGTGTGCCTTCAACAAAAGGTGCAATAAGCCCGAAACGCTCGCTTTGTTGTTCCTGGTAGTCCTTTTTTGTAGTACTATCAGCCAAGGCTTTAGCTATTGAGTCGGCACGCAGTTGTAATGCCTGTTGCTCCAGCTTTTTTTGTACTTCTTCGAGCTGCTGCTGCTCCCTACGCTGGCGTATGGCTTCTTGTTGCTCTCTCGAGGGTTGATTTATAAAATAAAACCCTATAAGAATTAATGTTATAAGGATAATCCCTGTTATTGAATTTCTATCCATCTTATATTTTTCTAAACTGTTTTTATTTCAAGGTTGGTGTTTTACCCGTAAGCAAATTTTTAAGTAGCTGCCGGCTATTTTTTTTTGGTTTAGTGAATTTAAATTTTTATTTACTTCGCTTGTCTAATGTATGCTTTTACAAATTTCATAAACAGTGTGTGTGGTTTCA
>CAZFTD010000174.1:0-5114 GCA_964521525.1 uncultured Marinilabiliaceae bacterium
TCATTCACCTTAACCATCAGTTTATCAAGATTCTCAATGGTGTTACCGGTAAGCCCGGTAAGTTTCGAGAGTCCCGAAACAGCCATGTTAGGTGTAATTAACCCGCCACTTTTCTCGCTGTTGCCAAAAACCAGGGAGGCATTTTCGCCATCCAGCACTTTGGCAAAAACCATCGAAAGGTTATTGTCGTCAATCAGTTGAATGCGAACAGGTTTTCGCTCGCCGGTAAGTTCTTCCATTTGCTTTATATAAATGGAAGTTTCCTTTACTTCGGGATAATAAGCTACACCACCGGGCAACCTGTTAATATTGCGGGCCCCAAACATAATGGAGCGGGTTTCAAAAGTGGTATCGCCCGGCACTAAACTACGGGCAAATGCAACCGGACGATTGGCCGGCGATGAGGTGAAATAACTCCAGCCGTTATCTGTGTAGTGTTTTACCACGGGAGCGTGGTCAGGATTAGCGCCATCGATAAAAACCAGAGGCACTTCCATCCTTATTTTCTGACCGGAGGCATCGTCTAATTCAATTTTAAACGGGTCGGGGTTTGAAGGTTCCCATACTTTATTGATTTCGAAAGCTTCAAATTCAGGTAGTTTTTTTAATTCAGTCTGTTTTTCCAAATCTTTTATTTCCACCCGTTGAAACGGGAATGGCACAAAATCGGAAATTTGCTCTTTGCCATAGTACAGTTCGGGCTGGGTAACCACAATATACTCTTTATAAATCATTACGGCCGAAGCAACAGAACCTATTTTCTTAATCATCCGTTCCGATGTGGTAATTTTTACCGCTTTATGCCCAAAAGGGAAGAGATAACCCCGCTCAATTACCTTAATAAACTGGTCGCGACCCATGGTAGCCCTTTGTAACCAGGCAATAAGGCTGGTGTTGGCAATCTCTTTGTCAATTTTATATTCGTAGTTTATCCATGCGCCCAACCCCGACAGCATTAAATGGTTGGCCTTTACAGGCTGCGGTGTTACTTTGCGGTTGTTTTCCCTTAAATCATTGTAATTTGAAGTCAGATGCACCAGTTCGTGTAACTGCTTTGGATTAGGAATGTTGAAGGGAATTGCCGGGTTATCGCTTGCCGGACTGGCAGTCAGATTACTGTTGGCAAATTCGCTCCAAAGCACCCTGATGGATTTTAAATGACTGAGGGCATTTTCGTCCACCTCGCCGGAGGCCAGCTTAATGCCCATACGCGAATGCCACAACTCAAACAATTGTCCCTGTTGCACAACAATATTAGCAGGAATATTTAAGACCACAGGCGACATTAGGTTCTTGTAGCTGCGTTTTGCAGGAACGGCCACTGTAACACCCGACACCATTTTTGTTTGTGGAGTAGTTTGAGGCGCTATTTGAGTTTGCCGTGCGGTTTGTGCCGGTTGGGTCGTAACCTGACGTGCAGGCTGAATGCCGCGAATAGGGGCTATGGTAGCTTCATCGGTTATGGTAAGACCATTCTCTCCCGATTCTTCATATTCACCAAATTCATCTTTTAACTGAATGGTATGATTAAAACCTGCAAACTGATTGGGCGATACCTCAGCGTAAGTTGGTGCCTCAATGGATGTTTCAAAAACAGAAGGCGGCTGCATGACAAATAAATTGACCATGGCACCGCGAATACTGTCAACCGGACTTAATTCAATTTCAGGAGTGGCCAGAATACCTGTCAGCTGTGAATCGGTTAATGCCATAACGCCCGGCCCTTGCGATGTTGTAGATAGAGCCACTTTAACCTCGAGTGCCGACATGGGCTGCGTTTCACGGGCAACAGCAACCTGCTGGCTCTTTATGGTTTTTACTTCGCGCTGTTGTAACTGGAGAGACGATCCTTTTACCTGTAAGTCAGTTGGTGTTCTTCGGGGCGAGAAAACCATGGAAGCTGCTGACAATGTTTCTTTTATTTGGCTGATGGCCTGACTGGTATTAAACCAGCGGGCACGATAGTTCACCTGAAGGTCGAATTTACGCCAGTCGAGCAGCGATTCAAGGGTTAACGGTATGGCCGGATATTCTGCCGGAACTTTAAACACCAGGCGACTGTTTCCGGCTCTTTTGAATTTAACCGGCAAGGATAATTGAGTCTCTCTGAGAGCCTGCTCACGGGTGTGCTGCGATGGAAAGTGAACAATGAGGAACGAAGGGTTCTTTTTATTATCGATTTTAAGGAGGTTGCCATCGAGGTTAAAATTAACAAATTCGAATTGCAGATTCAGAAAATCCTGCGGCCGAATGACATTAAACAGAATTGGTTTATCAATTTTCAGATTAATGCGCAAAGGCTCTTTGTTAACGTATATCCAGTTAACCCGCTCCTGTGGTTCTACCCGCTCAATGACTCCGGTTGTTTGTACCTGCCCCGGCTTAACGGTTTGAGTGCGTTTAATAACCGGATCCTGAGGAAGAACGTCCACCATAGCCGGCGTATCATAACTGGCCGGCAGCGACCTTAATCCTTCAATGCCAATGGCCGTTTGTGTCATTAAAGCCTGGCAGCTTAGGTCGGTAATAGTGTCGTTCTCGCCATAGAGCGTAAAAGTGGATGATTTACTTCCCGTAAGAGCAAAAGCAGAGCCATTGGTGCCATACCATTGGGGTTCATCGCCCAAATCAGCAACCAGGGCAAATGGCTCATTGCCATTGTTATACTCTTTTATAAAACGGGTTCGGTAAAGTTTCAGTTGATTATTGGCTGTCTGTTGCGGATTATATTGAATGTGGCTGCTGCTGCCGTCTTCGTTACAGGCCCAGAGCAGGCTAATGTCTTCTTCACGGGTATTTCCCAAAACCAATCCGGTAAAAAGAAACGGGAATGCGGTTTGACTCAAAACCTGAACGTTGCCATACCTTAAATTCGATAGATAGCAAGAATTTCCGGCAGGTTGGTTTAACGATATCCAGCTAACGTTCTCAAACCTGTTTGGATTTAACCAATAGGCTGATGAAGGAGCGTTGATGGATATTTGTATATTGCCGAAAAGCTGTTTTTCGAGAGCGCTATTCAGAACAATGAGGTTCTCTGATGTGACATTAAGAAGCCAATTGTTATTTAAGGTTGCCGGGGCAGCCGGAATGTGTAGCGTGTCGTTTACTCCTGTGGCAATGGTTTTTGAATTTTGCAAATGACCTTCAAGTAGTGATTTTCCTTCAAGCCAGGCAACAAATGGTATTTTATGGTTAATTCCAACCCCGGGCATGTGCATGTCCATAGTCCAGACTCCAAAACTCCTTTCAATAACCGCCTTAAAGTCAACGCTTATTTTGCTGTTTGGATATTCGGCCCGGGTAAGCTCAAGGATAAACTTTTGGTCTGATTCCCTGAATTTTAAAACGGCATGCTTTCCAAACATATCAGGATTAATTTCCCAGGCTATTTGTTTGTTAAGGATAAACCGGATGGCTCGTCCTTTTTTCTGAATCTCAAACGGAGTGGATAGGGTTCGTCCCAGTGTTTTTACCAGAGGCGATAAGCCAAATAAAATGAATGACATCTGTTTAATTGCCACTCGTCTGGATGTTGAGGCCGGTACTGAAGGGGATTTAAATTCGCGATTTAAAAACCGTTTTACATCCAGATGCCTGAATTTTTTTTGGAGTTGCATAAGCGGGGTTTGAAGATAAAATAAAATCAGCATGGAAAATGCTGATAACAGGGTTCGTTGTAAAGTTCAAGTTAACTACAACGCAACCCAATGTCAACCCCTTTCATCAAAAAGCCGCTTGAAGCCAATTTGTTAAACAAGCCTCCAACAAAGCTTTTAATTTTAGTTCAAATTTATTAAACAAGACAAATAACTCCGAAATAAACTTTTTTAAATGCCATCTGTTTATTAACCAATTATCAATTTTTAAAAACGAGAGCGTTAATAAAAAGTGCGAATTGAAGTTGACAAGCAGCTTTCATTCGCAGTAAATTTAAAACAGAAAGCTATGAAGAATATTAAAATTTTAATGGTAGTATCAACCTTCTTATTTTCAGGAATTATGGCCAATGCTCAAAGCTTAAAACTGGATGCAAAAAAAAGCACCATTGTTTGGACCGGTAAAAAGGTTATGGGAAAACATTACGGGAAAATTAACTTTATGAGCGGTTCGCTAACTTCTTCAGGGAGAGCTTATACGGGCGGTGAGTTTGTGGTAGATATGAACAGCATTACCTGTGACGACCTGACTGACGAGGGTACCAATGCTCAATTGGTTGGGCACCTGAAATCGGATGATTTTTTTGGTGTGGAGAGTTTTCCTACTGCCAGGCTGGTAATTAAAAGTGGTAATTCAAAAGGAAATAATAAATACGATTTTACAGGCGATTTAACCATTAAAGGAATTACACAACCGGTTCAGTTCGAAGCTGTTTTAACAACAGTTAATGATGGATTGGAGTTTGCAGGAACTCTGGTGGTCGACCGTTCAAAGTTTAACGTTCGTTATGGGTCGGGCTCGTTCTTTCAGAATTTGGGCAACAACATGATTTATGATGAGTTTGAACTGGAGTTTAAAGCCTTTTTTGCAAAATAAGGAATAGTGAAAAGTGAAATGACTTTTGATGTTTATTTAGGGTGATTATTACAAAAGGGTGGCCGAAGCCACCCTTTTGTATGTTAATTGGCAAAAGTGATGTCCTCTACCCCAGTGTTTATTTCTATGCTTGATATGATAATGTCAAAGCTTTGTGGGCCAACGCTTTGTTTCATATTTGTTGGCATTTGTACGCCGTTAAATGTTTGATAATTGGTCATGGAGGTTGTTATGGTTCCCTGTGGCGACTGGGTAACCTCTCTGTATTTTAAGCCATCCTTTACGCCAAAAAACGAGGTGGTGGTTTTTCCCGAAGGTCGTACAACCTGAAGTTTGTAAACCTCTTTACCATCCAATTCTTCAATGCCTAAAAGTTCCAGTTTGGTACCGTTGGTTTCAAATTCCAGTTCGGGGAAAATCTGGGCACTTTCTTTCATTTCCTCAAGCATGGCACCCTCCAGTTCCTGTTCGCCCATAGGAGACGTTACTTTTCCATTTTGACCATCGAATACCTGACGTGAGATAACATTTCCACCCATCAGCATTTCGAGCAGAATTTTATTGGGCGCTTTTTGAAT
>CAZFTD010000174.1:5214-6886 GCA_964521525.1 uncultured Marinilabiliaceae bacterium
ACTGCAAGAATAATGGCGTTATCGGGTTTTAAATATTTGTTGGCCATTTCTTTAACATCTTTTGCCGTTACGGCAGCCAGTTTTTCCAGATAGGTGCTGTAGTAATCGGCTGGCAACTTATAACGCTCAATGTTTAGCGCAAAGCGGGCAATGGTTTGAGGGTCTTCCAGCGAACGCGAGAAGCTTCCGTTCATCATGTTTTTTACCAGATCAAGATCTTCGTCGGCTACCAACTCGTTGCGCATACGTCTCATCTCATATAGAATTTCGTTTAATGCGCTATCGGTAACAGAGGTTCTCACCTGCGATGAAGCTGTGAAAGAACCAATACGTTTATCAGTATTCAAACTTGAATAGGCGCCATAAGTAAAGGCTTTGTCTTCGCGCAGATTTTGAAACAAGCGGGCATTGAAAGAACCTCCACCCAAAATCTGGTTCATAACAGAGGCTTTAATGGCATCAGGATGACCGGGGGTAAGGTTAACAATGTGGGTTACCTGAATAGTTGATTGGTTGGCTCCATCTTTATTGGCAATGGCCACCTTTGGCTGGTCGTAAGATTTAGGCAGTTCGAAGAAATTCTTTGGAACCGGAGCTTTTTTCCATTTCCCGAAATATTTCTTGGCCTGTGCCTGTGCTTCTTTTAGCGTGATATCGCCTACTATAACCAGATAAGCAACATTGGGTCGGAAATAAGATTGATGATAGTTTTTAAGCTTGTCAACCGTAATGTTTTCAAGTGTTTTTTCTGTAATCAACTCACCATAGGGGTCATTAGCTCCATACCTTAGAGTTTGAGCAACATTACGTGCAATGGTTCCCGGGTCGTCTTTGTCGGCCTGTATGGCAGTATTCATCTGCTTCAGGCTCTTGTCAAGCTCTTCCTGCGGGAAAGCTGGGTTCATAAGCACATCCGACATAATCTCCAGCAGCGTATTACTGTGTTTTTTCAACGAGCGACCATACATTCCCTGTGAAGAGGTATTAAAAGTTGCGCCAATAAAATCAACAGCATCATCAATCTGAGCCTTGGAGCGGGTTTTGGTTCCTGAACGCATCAGCGAACCCGCCAAAGAGGTGTATCCGGCAGCTTCGCCTTCAAAAATAGGATCTAAATCGAGGGTAAGACTGTAAGCTACCATTGGAAGTTTGTGGTTTTCCACTACAAAAACCTGTAAACCATTGGGCAGTTTGAATTTTTTATACTCACCAATGTTGATTTTAGGAGCCGGGCCGGCAGTAGGAGGTGTACTCCGGTCAACCTGAGCATGCATACCTGTTAAAAACAGGCTGAATAATATAATTGAAAATATCTGTTTCATTGTAAAAAGTTTTTATCAATCATTTAATAATGATTACTAAATCTGGGCTATAAGCCAGTTAATAATTTAAATTTTATTAGGTTATATAAGTTTTATCTGGCTTTAGGCATATAATATAAAACAACTCTGTTTTCGGGCTTGAAATACTCGCGGGCAACCCTCTGAATATCTTCCCTGGTAACGGCCATGTATTGTTCCAGTTCTCTGTTTATAAGTGAGGCGTCGCCAAAATAGGTATAATAAGTAGCCAAATTTGAGGCGCGTTCGGCAATGCGTTGATTGCCACCAACAATATTGTTTTCAAATTTATTTTTTAACTTCTGAAATTCCTGTTCGGGAATCAGCTAGTT
>CAZFTD010000175.1:0-6777 GCA_964521525.1 uncultured Marinilabiliaceae bacterium
TTATATACAAATACATTCACGTAAATTCAAAAAAATTAATCGGACAGTAGTGATATTCTTTGATTTATGCTGATTCCCGGGTTACGAAGCAGTTATAATTCCAGTATCGGAATATTACATTTGTTCTAAATGCACTGTGCATGAAACTTTGAACTAAAAAACTTCTGCCTTCTATGTTGTTAATCTGAACTCTTATTGAATACACTCTTTCCCATAAATTGGTGCATCAGTTATCAATTCTTATCTTTACATCGAACCGAATATTTGTGTACAGATGAGTTTACTTTACGCCGATATCATTTTGCCGGTGCCACTTTTAAAGTTGTTTACATACGAAATTCCCGAGAGCCTAATAGAATCAGTATCTGTAGGGATGAGGGTAGTGGTTCCATTTGGCAAGAAGAAGCAATTATCGGGTGTTGTGTTTGAAATTCATCAAAACAAACCTGAGCATTACGATACCAAGCTGATTATTTCGGTTTTAGACGATAAACCATTGGTTACCACCGAGCAGCTTCGTTTGTGGCAATGGATATCTACCTATTATCAATGTTCGTTAGGCGAAGTATATAAGGCGGCGCTTCCCTCGGGTTTAAAACTGGAAAGCGAAACTCGCTTTTTTTATAATCCGGAGTTTGTTGAATCGGAAACATTATCGGAAAAGGAACTGATGGTTCTCGATTTTTTTGCCCGCGAAAAGGAAGGAACCATTAATGAGGTTAATAAAGTTACAGAACTTAAAAACAGCCTGCCTATTGTTAAAAAGCTTATTGAACAGCAGGCTTTAATGGTTGATGAGCATTTATCTGAAAAGTATAAGCCAAAGGTTGACAATTTTATTAGCCTGCATCCCCAACAACGAACCGAAAATGCTTTAAAACAAATATTTAACCAGCTTGAAAAGGCGCCTAAGCAACTGCAGGTTTTTATGCAGTTTATTCAGAAAAACGGAGGGGTTGCCAAATGTTTGTCGGGCAGCAATGTGCTTAGAAAGGATTTGCTCAATGAGGTTGAGAACGGCACGGCTGCTTTATCTGAATTAATTAAAAAAGAGATTCTTATTCAGGAATCGCAAAAAGTTGACCGGCTTAATTTTTCGCCAATTGACGGTGCTGATAAAAAACCGCTTTCTGCCGAGCAAGCAACTGCATATTTGGATATTAAGAAAGGGTTTGAGGCGGGAAAACCGGTTTTGTTTCATGGCGTTACCAGCAGCGGTAAAACCGAGATATACATTCATTTAATTGATGAAACTCTTAAAGCAGGTAAGCAGGCGCTTTATCTGCTGCCCGAAATTGCCCTAACCACCCAGATTACCAATCGGTTAAAAGTTCATTTCGGCAACCGGCTTGGTATTTATCACTCCAAGTTTAATGATGCTGAAAGAGTTGAAGTGTGGAACGATTTATTGCAAAATAACAATTACCAGGTTATTATAGGTGTTCGTTCATCCATATTTTTACCGTTTTCAAACCTGGGATTGGTAATTATTGACGAGGAGCATGAGCATTCCTTTAAGCAATACGACCCGGCACCACGGTATCACGCCAGAGATGTGGCTCTGGTATTGGCCAAAAGTTTTAATGCCTCTGTTTTATTGGGCACCGCAACGCCTTCCATCGAAAGTTATTATAACGCCACCACGGGGAAATATCATCTTACGGAGTTGAACACCCGTTTTGAAGGTATTCAGCTTCCTGAAATATTGGTGGTTAACACACGCGATGCTTACAGGAGGAAAACCATGATGTCTCATTTTTCTCCCGATTTGATAGAGTTAATGAAAGACGCACTGAGTAATAAAGAACAGGTTATTTTGTTTCAGAACCGACGCGGCTTCGCGCCTTACCTTGAGTGTGCCAAGTGTGCCTGGATTCCCAACTGCCCGCATTGCGATGTAAGCATGACATACCATAAAAACATTAACCAGCTGGTTTGTCATTATTGTGGCCATTCGGCAGCGGTTTATTCAACCTGCCAGGCTTGTGGTAATCCATCGTTGTTTACAAGAGGTTTTGGCACACAAAAAATTGAAGAAGAAATTGCATCCATTTTCCCGGAAGCAAAAGTGGCACGAATGGATTACGATACCACCCGCTCAAAATCGGGTTACGATAAAATTATTCATGCCTTTGAAGATGGGCAACTCGATGTTTTAGTAGGTACCCAGATGGTTACCAAAGGTTTGGATTTCGACAGAGTGAGTTTAGTTGGCATTTTAAATGCCGACCAAATGCTTAACAATCCCGATTTCAGAGCATTTGAAAGAAGTTTTCAGATGATGGCCCAGGTAAGTGGTCGCGCCGGGCGAAAAAACAAACGGGGTATAGTTGTACTTCAAACATCCAATCCTGAACACCCGGTTATTCATCAGGTTAAAACAAATGATTATCGCTCATTTTTTGACCAGCAAATTGCAGAGAGAGAACAATTTAAATATCCTCCTTTTTACCGGCTTATTTTTCTTACCGTTAAACATAAAAATCAGAGCACTACCAATCGTGCAGCTTTTGAGTTGGTACAGAAACTCAGGGCTGTTTTCGGAAACCGTGTAATTGGGCCGCAACCTCCACCTATTACAAAAATAGCCGATTATCATCTACAACGTATTCTGATTAAGCTGGAGCGACAATCGTCGGCAGGCAGGGCAAAAATGTTAATTCAGGATTGCATCAATCATGTATTAAGTCAGGATGCCTGGCGCTATGTTTCAATTGTGGCCGATGTTGATCCGTATTGATTACTGAATTAATTAAACCTATAGAATTCATTTCTAAATTCTATTATCACAACTATGCTGTATCTACATAAAGTCGATTATCGGGAATTGGTGTCTGGTATATCCAGCTCAAACTAATTCACACAATAAAAGCATTTTAATCAAAAGAATAAAAATAGATAAGACGCTTGTCTAATTTTAAACGTTCAAAAGTTATCATCCTAATTCCCCGTAAGTTACAAACGTTTTTTACTTTTTGACAGGGGCTTTTACAATATGAAAACCGTTTAATAATTTTTTTTGCAACCTTTGAATTAACAAACCATCTGAAACCCCGTTTTTCAGCAAGGTTTTTACAAACCTGCTTCCCCGTGGCAAGATTCCCAATTCTTTTGGCATGTGGGGAGCCGGTTTTTTTATCCCCCGGCTATAAGGGCCAATATATGATGCAACCATTCTTATTTTATGCTCCGGATTGTTTCCAAATTGAGTAATTAACACTATTTTTGCTTTAACATATACCAATAATCAGGCAGTTTACGTAACCGAAACAACGGGAAGGATATGTTGAAACAAAGTCTACAGCAAAAATTGCTACAGAAGCTTTCTCCTTTGCAAATACAGGTGATTAAGCTTCTGGAAGTTCCTACAGCTCAACTTGAACAGCGAATCAAAGAAGAGATGGAGGTTAATCCTGTGCTGGAGTATGAAGGCGACAATCCCGAAACCGGTGAATATGGCGATGACCCAGAACCGCGTGAGAACGAACGCGAAAAAGATGAGCTTTCCATCGACGATTACATACACGACGAATCCATTCCCGCCTATAAACTTCAATCGCGGAACTATTCCAAAGACGACAAGCACGAAGATATTCCCTTTAGTACCGGTACCACATTTCATGAGCATTTGGTAGCTCAGCTTGGACTGCGAATTTTGGATGAAAGGCAAAATGCCATTGCCGAATATATTATTGGTAATATTGATGAGGATGGATACCTGCGTCGCGAAATTGAAGAGATTGTCGATGATTTAGCTTTTACCCAGAATATTGAAACCGACGAGCGGGAAGTTCTCGATATTTTGGAGATTATTCATGATTTTGACCCTCCCGGAATTGGAGCCCGCGATTTGCAGGAATGTCTGATATTACAGATTAAACGCAAAGACCGCACTCAGCCTGCCGTTGAAAATGCTTACCAGTTATTAAAATATCACTTCGAAGAGTTTACACGTAAACATTTCGATAAAATTTCAAAGCGCCTGCATCTTGAAGACGAAGACTTAAAAGAGGCCATGGACGAGATTCTGAAACTGAATCCAAAGCCTGGCAGCTCATACAGTAACCCCTTAAATAGAACGGTGCAGCACATAATCCCTGATTTTATTCTGGAGGTGGAAGATGGTCAATATCAGTTGATGCTTAATACCCGTAATTTGCCTGAATTACGTATTAGTCAGACTTATAACGATATGCTGATTGAATATCAGGCCAACAAAAAGAATCAGACACGGGAGCAGAAGGAAGCTGTGATGTTTGTAAAACAAAAGCTCGATTCAGCCAAATGGTTTATTGATGCTATTAAACAGCGCCAAAACACCTTGCTTACCGTTATGAATGCCATTCTCGAGTATCAGGATGAATATTTTTACGATGGCGATGAAACAAAGATGAAACCCATGATTCTGAAAGATATTGCCGACAAAACCGGGCTCGACATATCAACCATATCAAGGGTATCGAACAGCAAATATATACAAACACATTTTGGCATATTTCCATTAAAGTATTTCTTTTCTGAGGGTTTGCAAACCGATTCAGGAGAGGAAGTTTCAACACGTGAAATCAAAAAAATTCTTGAAGAGTGCATCGGTAATGAGGATAAACGCAAGCCATTGACCGATGACCGTCTGGCCCAGATACTGAAAGAAAAATCGTATAATATTGCCCGTCGTACCGTGGCCAAATATCGTGAACAGTTGAATATTCCGGTGGCCCGGTTGCGAAAGGAACTTTAATCTGAATCATTTTTCTTCAAGCCAGTAATCAAATACAGAAGGAGGCCTGGTAAATTGTGGCCAATTCATTATTTAAGACAAAGACAAGTGAAAGCACTCAGCAAAATAGTTTCAATTATCTTTCATCCCATGTTAATGCCAACACTTGGCATTTTTCTGATTTTTCAGGCGGGAACACACTTATCTTACATGCCCATCGAAGCGCGGAGGATTATTTATCTTACGGTGTTCATATCCACCTGTATTATGCCGCTTTCTTTGTTGCCCCTGTTTTTGCAATTGCGTATTATTAAAAGTTTTCAAATGGAAACCGCCCGGGAGCGACTGTTTCCGGTTTTTATTACAGGCCTGTTTTATTTTATGGGATATCTCCTACTGAAAAAAATGGGGATGCCTGCTGTTTTAGGGAACTTTATTCTATCGTCGTTAATGGCCGTTTTTCTGGCAGTAGTAATCACTATTTTTTGGAAAATAAGCATGCATATGATTGCCATTGGAGGGGTTACCGGGGCTATGCTGGCACTGGCATTGCGCTATAATGTTGACCTGACGTTCTGGATTTCGCTGCTAATAATTGTTTCGGGAATAACCGCTTCGGCGCGTTTGCATCAGGGCGCTCATAACCCTGCACAGGTTTATGTGGGTTATATCGTTGGCTTTGCCGTTGTTTTTAGCAGTGTTTTAATGTAGCGATAAGCGACATTAATAAAGTTGAAGTGATTTTGATTGAGAATAAAATCAAAAAATAATTATCTCTTTAACTTTTAATTCTCCTGGTAAGGTTTCTATTTTGGGCTCTTCGTAATTGTAGTTTTTATCCTTTAATGTTGATAAATCCAACAGAAAACCGCCATCAAACGACCCCGAGTGCAGAAACAATCCGCTATGAAAATCAAAAGAGGCTGATTTTAAGCGTGCTTTTTCTTTAAGTTCTTTAACAGTCATTCCAACATAGGCACCTTCTGCCGTTTTGTATTGCCCGCTTTTTATCGACAATCTGAAAATCTTATTCCTGTTATGATCTTCATAGCCACCATTAAAACTAAACAGAGCATTTGATTTGGCCGCCGATTCATAAATAAAATACTCATATAACTTCTTGTTTCCATCAAATTCGCTTATTTCAACCGTTTCAACCCAGTAATCTTTTTTGAGTTGTTCTATGGCGGCGGTCAGGTTCATCCCAATTGTCACTTTGTCGAAGGCTTGCAACTCTTTTGATGGAGCCAGTTTCTTTTTGGGTGCACATTGAATCAAAGCTATCAATGCCATTAACATCAATCCTTGCTTTAAATATGGAAGCTTATTTTTCATCTGTTTATAATTTGTTTTTCAGTTGCCACATAGATCTTCGATTCCCCTGTGTAATGAAAAGGCTCTCATGGTTCGTAGCATAGGAATGTTTTCTCAATGAAAAAATCAAATAGCTAATTACTAAAATAATGAAACAACCATGTTTTACCAAATGGAAACACGATAGAAATATAATAATTTATACGCGAGTTCCATTATAGATAGCTATCAGATATGTTAGAAGAAATTTCTTTGCATTTAGGAGTTTTGATTATCAGAAAACCTATTTATATTGCAGATAATCAATGGGTATTTTTTTGGGTCATAATTCTGGACGATAAACCAATGAATACTTAACATTTAATTCGTAAGGATGTTGAAATTTAAAACGATTAACCAAAAGCAAATTGCAATAATACTCTTTAGCCTGATGGTGTTTATAGCCTCTTGTTCCAAACATGTTTATAATGGCCGTACTGTTAATCAGATTGATAGTTCTACCGAGATCAAACAATTGAAAGCTTTCAAGGAATCAGGAGTAGAGAAACCTCTTAAGGTTGGAAATACTAATGCTGATGATATTATTAAAACTGCCAGGAAATATTTGGGCGTTAAACATTGCATGGGAGGAACAACTAAAAAATGTATGGACTGCTCGGGTTTATTGTTTACCGTTTTTAAAACGCATGGGATTCAATTACCGCACAATTCAGAAGAGCAGGCACGGTATGGGAAAATTATCGACC
>CAZFTD010000176.1:0-1616 GCA_964521525.1 uncultured Marinilabiliaceae bacterium
CAGACATTTCGTTGTGAATCAGCGTTTTAATCAGCGCTAATCGGCGAAAAAAAATGCGTTCTTTGCGTTCTTTGCGTGAAATCAATGTGGGTTTCTCGCAGCTTTTCGCAGGCATTTCGGCGTGAATCAGCGGTTCAATCAGCCCTAATCAGCGAGAGAATAATGTGTTCTCTGCGGCTATTATATTTTACTTGGGTTCGCAAATTAGTTGGTTTCACCACGTTGTTATTTAAAATTAGTTAAAAAATCTTTGAGTAAGATATGCTCAATTCCATGAATGTTTTTTGGGGCATATTTATCTAAAGAAACTACCAATTTTCGGTAATTATCTCTTATTTCCAATAAATTGCCATACTCTCTTTTTACAACATGTTCATCCGGAATTAGATATGCAGCTTGTATGTAAACTTTGTTTCCGTTTCTTTCACAAACAAAATCTATTTCTTTATCGCCTGAAACTCCTACTTTAACATGGTATTGACATATTTTTAAATGATTAAATATTACATTTTCGATAATTTGATTGATTGAGTAATTGTTCTGCCCGATAATTGCATTTTTAATACCCAAATCTTCAAAGTAGTATTTTTCGTTTATCTCAAAAATCTTCCTGCCTGTTAAATCGGTTCGTTTTACTTTAAAAATCAGGAAAGCATTTTCCAGATAGGCTAAATAATCCAGAACAATTTGCGGCGACATTTTAATTTTTTGCGATTTTAAATAATCGCTTATACGTTTGGAAGATACTAAGGTGCCGGTATTTAGCGACAAATATTTAACTAAGTTTTCTAAAAAATAATGATTTCTGATGTTGTACCTCGAAATTATATCTTTATAAATTATTGTTGAAAAGATATTGTTTAAATATTCATAAATAACGTTTTCTTCTTGCTGTAAATTAATAATATAAGGAAGTCCACCTATGCGTAGATATTTTTCCAGACTCTCATCAGAATTTTCAAGGTTATGAAAATTTAGAAATTCGAGGTATGATAAACTGTAAACTTTAATTTCTATATATCTGCCACTTAAAAAAGTAGCTAATTCGCCCGAAAGAAGTTTTGCATTGCTTCCGGTGCAATAAATATCTATATTTTCGAAAGCATAAAAATGACGAAGTGCTTTTTCAAAATCCTGAATATCTTGAATCTCATCTATTAAAATGTAATTTTTGCGGTCTTTTACAATGTACATATTGCAAAAGTTGATTAAATCTTCATGATTTTTTATCTTATCAAATTCATATTTTTCTTTATCTATATAAATTGTATTTATATTTTCCCTGTTTTGATTCAGGTAATTGATGATTTGTAGAAGCAAAAAACTTTTTCCTACACGCCTTTGTCCAACAATGACTTTTATTAGATTTTTGTCAATAAATGGCTTTATTCTCTCTAAATATATCGGACGTTCAATTATCATTTTCTTTTTGTTGTATTTGATTTTTTTTCTAAATATACAACTTTATTTCATGTATAAATGAAATATGTGCCTATAATTTTAAAAGTTTCATGTATATCTAAAAGTATTCTTACAGAGTTATCTCGCACCGGTTAAATCAATAGTAAGAAATCTGCGATAATCAACGTTATTCAGCAAGAGAAAATGCGTTCTTT
>CAZFTD010000176.1:1716-6724 GCA_964521525.1 uncultured Marinilabiliaceae bacterium
GCGTTCTTTGCGTGAAATCAATGTAGGTTTCTCGCAGATTTTCGCAGACATTTCGTTGTGAATCAGCGTTTTAATCAGCGCTAATCAGCGAGAAAAAATGCGTTCTTTGCGTTCTTTGCGTGAAATCAATGTAGGTTTCTCGCAGATTTTCGCAGACATTTCGGTGTGAATCAGCGGTTCAATCAGCGTTAATCAGCGAGAAAAAATGCGTTCTCTGCGCTCTTTGCGTGAAATCAATGTAGGTTTCTCGCAGATTTTCGTAGAAGTATTACGTAGATTTTCGCAGATATTTCGGTTTTAATCAGCGCTAATCAGCAAGAAAAAATGCGTTCTCTGCGCTCTTTGCGCGATATCATTGATAACGATACGTTTAATTGGAGGTGGTTGTTTATTATACCTGAAATTTTAGAATGGTTTCGATAATATATTGTTGTTGGTCGAGGTCGTAAAAGAGTGGGAGGCGCACCAGACGGTCTGTGTAAAAGTCGGAGTGAGGCAATGGGCGTTTGTCGTGCTTGCCTTGATAATATATGCTTGCATGCAGACTTAAGTAATGAAATACCGAATGTATGCCATTTTCGCGCAGGTAGGCTATAAAGCGGGTGCGGACATCTCCATTGGGGAAAACCAAATAGTACATATGCCCGTTAACGGTTGCATAATTGGGTATAAATGGTTGTTTAACGTTATTAATGCTTGCCCATTGCGAAAGCCCGTTATGATATACATTCCATAATTCAATACGTTTGCTCTGAATTTTTTCCAATTCCTCCAGTTGTGCCCATAAAAAGGCGGCTGTAATTTCGCCCGGTAAAAAGCTGCTGCCAGTATCTACCCAACCATATTTGTTTGCTTCGCCACGAAAAAACTCGGCCCGGTTGGTGCCTTTCTCCCACAATATCTCGGCACGCTTTACAAAGCGCTCATCGTTAATGGCCAGTAATCCCCCTTCGCCGCACTGGATGTTTTTGGTTTCGTGAAACGAGAAACAACCCAAATGACCAATGGACCCTAGCGGCCGTGAGGTGTCGGTAATTTCTTTTCTTTGTAAGGAGGCTACTTCTCCCCCTTTAGGGGGATGGGGGATAAGATGGATGGGGGTATAGTAACTGTCGATGGCCTGAGCGGCATCTTCAACCACAAACAGGTTGTGTCGGTTAGCAATGCCCATTATTTTATCCATGTCGCAGGCAACTCCGGCATAATGCACGGGCACAATGGCTTTAGTTTTTGGGGTGATGAGTGCTTCGATGGCATCTTCGTCCATGCCCGGGTGGTCGGGGCGGCTATCTACAAATTTTAGAACTGCCCCCTGACGCACAAAAGCCAGCGCTGTACTCACAAAGGTATAGGAGGGAAGAATCACTTCATCGCCCGGTTGAATGTCGAGTAACAGGGCACTCATTTCCAACGCATCGGTGCAACTGGTAGTGAGCAATGTTTTTTTGAAGCCCCAGCGCTCTTCGAAGTAGCTCTGGCACAGTTTGGTGTATTTACCATTGCCGCTAATGTGACCGGTGGCCACAGCGCCATAAATGTGGTGCACTTCTTTGCCGGTGATATGGGGTTTGTTGAATGGGATCATGATTTTTTGTGTTATTAGTTGAGGTTCTGAGTTGATGGTTGAAGAATCAAAGTTTAGCACTCTAATCGGCGCACTTGATTATTCTTATTTTTATTGGTTGTTGCTGAAAACCAAAAATAGTTAAAAGCGTGAAAGATTTCATGGGATGAGTTTTAGGCGAAATCGGTAGCAATACACCCTCCTGATGAAGGATAGATTCTATTCAATATTATAAGTGATAAATTTCCTGGACGCTTTGTAGAGTGTAACCTGTTTTTTCATATAATCGACAAGCCTCGTTATTTTGCAATTGGGTAACCACCGTGCAGCTTTCAACTTGTTGCTGAAAATACCATTGGTGAATTGCTTGAAGGAGTTGTTTGCCAATACCTCTACCACGTGCTTGCGCATCAACGGCTATAAGTCCTATTTGTCCATGCTTATTGTTAATTTTTGCTGTTACAAATCCGGTAATTTGCTGGTTGTGCCAATACACCATTACCACATCGGCCAATTGTCCAGTAAGCGATTTCTCAATCCACTGTTTATATAACTCCGGGAAAAATGATATCAAACGAGGGTCGCTTGCAAAACGGCTTTTATGTCCACTGTCAATGGCCAGTTTTAACAATTCGTTGGTTAATGCTTCGTTATAAATTTTGATTGTTGGGGATACTTCTATATCGTCATTTGAGTCTATATGTTTATGATAGGTTGTTTTGTTATCGGCAAGTATGCCCCCGCTGTTGAAGATTAGCTGCTTAGCGTCTGCATCTATGTGCTGAACAAAAAGATAGACAACATCGTAACGCTCCTTTTGTTTTTCCTCAATTAACTCTGATACATCAGAGGCAGTGGCTTTATAAAGTGAAGTCCTTCCTGTTTTTAGGTTGAAAAAATCACTGTCCCATTGCAAATACTCTATCATATTTTATTGCTTTGGGATGTTTACAGTTTCAGAAATAATAAAAATCGGGCGGTTTTTTACCTGATCGAAAATGCGTCCAATGTATAAGCCTATCATTCCCAGTAATGTAATAATTACACCTGAAAGGAACCACACTGAAATAATCATACTGCTATATCCCATTACAGCAATGTGCCCGGTTATCGCCCGGAATAAAGTAATGAGGGCGAAAAGGAATGACAATCCTGAAATAGCAATACCCAATTTCATGGTCAATCGCAAAGGTTTGTCTGAGAATGCTAAAATGGTGTTAAGCGCCAAACGCAAAAGACCTTTAAAGCTGTAGCTGCTTTTCCCGGCACTGCGGGCGGCATGTTCCACTTCAATTTCAGTGCTTTTGAAGCCTACCCACTTTACCATAGTTGGGAAGTAACGGATTTTGTCGTGCATGCTCATAATGGCCTGGATTACTTTTTGGTGGTAAATGCCAAAGTTGGCCACTTCGGCATTTTGTTCGGTATCGGTTAAGTAAGCAAGGGTTTTGTAAAATAGATGCGATGAAGTTCGTTTAAAAAAGGAATCCTGTCTTTCGCATCTGCGGGCCAAAACCACATCATACCCGGAGGTTGCTTTGTCGTATAAACGTAATATTTCTTCGGGTTTATCCTGCAAATCGCCATCCATTACCACCACCCAATTGCCAGTAGAATAGTTTAAACCTGCAGTAATGGCATAGTGCTGGCCAAAGTTACGCGACAGGTTAATACCTTTTATTTTTGAATTTGTTTGGCACACAGCAACAACCTGCTCCCAGTCGTGCATTGGACTATTATCATTAACTAAAATAATTTCGTATTCTGAATGGATTATGTCCAAGGTATTGCATAGCCGCGAGCATAGTTCTATTATAAAAGGCTCGCAACGATAAAGCGGAACGACAACAGATATGTGCATCTTACTAATATTTTACCGAGATAATCAACCCTATTATCACCATAAGTAGCCCTATCAACTTTCCCCAAGTAAATACCTCTCCAAAAATAGCGATACTTAAAACAAACACAAATACAAAACTTAAACTCATAAACGGATAGGCAAACGACAACTCAAATTTGGTCATAGCAGCCATCCAGAACATACTGGCTATAAATGCAGCTCCAAAGCCACTCACCAACCAGGGGTCGAGAAAAAGTTTGGCCATAAATACTAGCTTATCGGTTAATGCTTCGGGCAATGCACCTTTCAGGTTCATGCGCCATTTAAGCACCAACTGTCCGTAAACGGTAAATAGTATGCAACCAAAAATGTAGAGGTAGCCCATGGAAACAAGGTTTAAAGAGATATTTTCCAATGTTTTCTGATTATTATTATAACCATAAAAACGAGTATAGAAGCTTTTAGCATATGGTTTAAAACAACTGCAAATTCTGTTTCAGCTTTAATAACCTGAAGGAAAATAATTGGACTCCAGATAAGCAATGTTGGATATACATGTCGAAGATTAACTAATTTTTGCCAAAACCATCCCACTAAAACACCCCAAACAAACAAAAAAATCATACCACCGCTTTTCCCAAAATTGGCATATCCTTCGCCAGCAAGACTAATGCCCATGGATGTTCCCTCACTAATATGCAAGCCTGTAAATTTCCTGAAATTTTCACGGCCTCCGGCGGTTTTCTTATCGGGTACGAGAATCCGGGGAACAAGGCTGGCTATTAACGACTCTCTTATAGAGGTGCCGTTGGCAAAGGGCTCTTTTTCAGGAATGTTATTCATAATGGAGGAAATAATCCAACCCTGGTTTAGCCTAACATTCATATCAACATCAGAACTTGGATTAACAATTGAGCCGGTTCGCCACCCTTCAACCGCCAGATTTATAAATAACAATGTTTTATTTCCGGTGTAAGCGCCCGACCAAACAATTCCACGGTATTCGCCTTTAACCGATTGAATGGTAATGGCCACAAAAATTCCTATTATGGCTAGGGCTAATTTGGAGAGTTGAGATAATTTTAATTCGTAAGCCACAAATGTAAAAGTTAGCATGGCCCATAATAATAAATCGTGGAACATCCCAAATCCAATGGAAACTATTGCTGTAAAAGCCATTGTACCCCAAAAAACAATCCATCGGTTGGGATTGGAGCTAAATAGCAGATAAATAACCCCAATATACTTTAAGTTGCCTAATAAGTAGAAAACAAACCCTAAGGCAGCTGGCAACAATCCTGAAAGATAAGGTAGCAGAAACCCTGAAATAATGAGAACAAACGGTAGCCTTGGGTGGTTAGTTAAAAGTTGTTGTACCCTTTTTCCCAGTTCATCAAGGTTTGCTTTTACAGGGAAAATGCTTAGCCCAAGCTTAAAAAGTAAAATAGCCGGAACAATATACGACATGTACGTTTCTTCATCTACATACATCTTGTATTTATAGTGCGTAGTCTCGTTATGATAATCAATAAAGGGGCCGAGAATCCATTGAAGAGAAGCAATGGCTGCCATCAAATTGGGAATGGGAATGGATTCCCCCA
>CAZFTD010000177.1:0-6715 GCA_964521525.1 uncultured Marinilabiliaceae bacterium
TTGGATTAATGCTTCTGCTCAATAAAGAATTCGATAATTTAACTTGGTTTGGCCGTGGTCCATGGGAAAACTACATCGACCGTAAGACTTCTGCTTTTGTAGATTTGTATCAAAGCCATGTAAGTGAACAAATGGTTCCATATATTCGTCCGCAGGAAAATGGAAATAAAACCGATGTTCGATGGGCGGTTCTTTCCAAAAAAAATGGTGAAGGCTTAATGGTGTTAAATGAATCGTACGATAAGGATGGTTTTGAAATGACTGCCATGCCATACCTGACCGAGGATTTTGATGCCCGAAAGGACTTTGATTATGGCCCTGTGCATCTGGAACAGAAAAACATAGTTGATATTGAGCCCCGGGCGTTTGTTCGCTGGAACATAGATTTTGGGCAGCGCGGTCTGGGTGGTGTTGATAGTTGGGGTGCACGACCTTTAGCGAAATACACGCTTTTACCCAACCGAGATTACGAATATGGTTTCATATTCATCCCGGTGAACAGCGCCGATACCGATTACCTAATTCAGGTAAGTAAAAATGGTGTATTAGATTTAAAATGATTAGCTTTAATATTGATTACACTAATGGATGTAACCAATTCATAATTACTTAATAATGAAGAATATATATTTAAAGTCTGTTGTGATTGTTTTGCTGGCAATTTTTGGGTATTCATGCCAAAAGGCCGATAGTAATTTTCATGTTCAATCAGTAAAAATTCCCGAAGGGCTTTCCCATCAGCAAAAGGTTGAACTCTCAGCCATGGTGGTGCCTCATCCCCGGCAAATGAAATGGTTCGAAGACGAATTTTTTGGGTTTATTCATTTTGGCCCCAACACTTTTACCGGTAAAGAATGGGGGAATGGTTTTGAAGATGCAACCATTTTTAATCCTTCCAACCTGAATACCGACCAATGGTGCGAGTTGATGAAAGCTGCCGGAATTAAGCGCGTTATTATGGTGGTGAAACATCACGATGGATATTGTCTTTGGCAAACACGTTATACCAGTCACTCGGTGGCATCTTCTCCCTGGCGTGATGGAGAAGGCGATGTGGTGCGTGATTTGGCACAATCGTGCAAAAAGTATGGACTGCGGCTGGGCATTTATTTATCACCGGCCGACCTTTATCAAATTGAAGCCCCCGATGGACTTTATGGCAATGGTAGTGCGTTTACCGATAGAGTTATTCCACGACCTGTTGAAGGGCGTCCGTTCGCCAGCAAACGCACCTTTACCTATAATGCCGACGATTATAACGAATATTTTCTGAATCAGTTGTTTGAACTGTTAACCGAATACGGCCCTGTTTACGAGTTATGGTTCGATGGCGCTCATCCAAAACCGGGAACAGGCCAGACCTATAATTACGAAGCCTGGTTTAATATTATCAGGGAACTGGCTCCCGATGCCGTTATTTTTGGTAAGGGCCCCGATACACGTTGGTGTGGCAACGAAGGCGGTGCCACCCGCGAAGCCGAGTATAACGTTATCCCTTTGGATCAATCGCC
The DNA here is from genome assembly GCA_964521525.1 of uncultured Marinilabiliaceae bacterium. Classification (GTDB taxonomy): domain Bacteria; phylum Bacteroidota; class Bacteroidia; order Bacteroidales; family Marinilabiliaceae; genus CALEUX01. Next base: position 1,512 of record CAZFTD010000177.1, read on the forward strand.
TGATACCTACCATTGGCCCGACAAAATGGATGATAACATTGCCGGTCGGGATATGATTACCGAGGCAACACAATATTTTCATTATTACCCGGCCGAAACCAACACATCCATTCGTCATGGCTGGTTTTGGCGTAATGATAATGAACAACAGGTGCGCAGTGCCGATGATGTGTTTGATATTTACGAGCGATCGGTGGGAGGGAATAGTATATTTCTTTTGAATATTCCTCCAAATACCGAAGGGCTGTTTTCTCATCGTGATGCCGAAGTTTTAAAAGAAGTTGGCCGCCGCATACAAGCTGTTTATGGTAACGATTTGCTGAAGGGCGGTACCGCTGACTGTAAAAAGATTATAGATCAGAAGAGCGACACCTGGTGGCAGGCTCCTGATAAAAATGCTGAAATGGAATTTGAATTACCCAATGTAACTCAGGTTAACCGTGTTGTAATTCAGGAGGCCATTGCACATCGGGGCGAGAGGGTGGAGGAACACCATTTGGAGGCATGGATAAATGGCTCCTGGGTGAAAATTGCCGATGGAAAAACAATTGGTTACAAACGTATTCTACGATTTCCAACGATTCAAACAAACCGGTTCAAACTGGTTATCACGCAATCGCGACTTGCCCCGGCCATATCTAATATTTCAGTTCATTATTACGATGAACCTCCAAAACCGGTGGTCGTAAAAAGAAATACACAAGGTGAAGTTATTATGGGCGTAGGAACTGGTTTCTCGTGGAATAACCATGGCGCCATCGACCTGTCGCAAAATATCTATTATACTTTGGATGGTTCAGAACCCACCATCACATCACCCAGATATCAGGCTCCGCTCAACCTGCCTTACGGTGGCCATTTAAAAGCCAGAGCCATTGCAGACGATAAAATGGGTGCAGTAACCGAAATGCGAATTGGAATACATAAGGCTGGATGGACTGCTACTGACGGCATTAGTGATATTTCTGAAACTTCAAAAATTGTTGATGGAAATGAACATACCAGATGGATTTCCGCGGAGATTAAAGCTGGTGGCAAACCTTATATCACTATTGATATGAAACATGAGTATCCGGTTGCAGGATTTTCATACTTACCAAATGTTTATGATGGGTTCATTGAATCTTTTTCAGTGGAAATAAGCAAGGATGGCAATTCGTGGCAGAAAGTTTATTCCGGTAGTTTTGGCAACATCAGAAACGACCCATCCCAAAGGTTAGTTTTATTCAATGATAGATATATTGCACGTTTTGTAAAATTCTCCGAATTAAAAGCTCCCGGAAATTTAAAACGTGTTGGTGCTGCCGAAATTGATATCTTAGCTGATTAAAACCAATTATGATGATTACACAAGAAATATTGCAGATTCCTTACATTGAATATGATGAAAATGATGACATTGACAGAGTGCTGGCTGATAAGCCTATGAATAAAATTGACGTATCATCCTGGGGCAATACATCGCAACAAGTATCTGCGGGTTTTAAAATAGCGCACAACAATAAAGCTATCATTCTTCAATATAATATTGTTGAGAATGAATTGCTGGCGCGGTTTAACAATCATCTGGAGCCTGTATATAAGGATAGCTGTGTTGAAATGTTTTTAACCTTTGAGGGCGATAATAATTATTACAATTTCGAATTTAATAACTTTGGAACCTGTCTGGCTGCATATGGCCCCAACAGGCATGGACGTCCCCGCCTGCCATTAAACGCCATCAATAAAATTAAAACATCATCTGCTATTAAGCGGATTAATGATGAAGGTTTTAACTGGCAGTTGTTTCTTTATTTACCGATTGAAGTGTTTGTGCATCATAGTTTTAAATCTTTGGCGGGAATTAAAGCGAAAGCCAACTTTTATAAATGCGGCGATGAACTTAAACAACCCCATTATTTAAGCTGGAAGAGGATTGGAACCCCAAAGCCTGATTTTCACCAGCCCGCTTATTTTGGGGAGGTATATTTTCAGTAACGGTTTCTATGTTTCCACTATTCAATAAATTATAAACTGATGAGAAATCCATTAATCCTTATACTATTAATATTTTCTGTAGTCACTTCGTTTGCGTCGGAAAATTCTAAAGCTCCTATATCGCTGTGGTATAACCAACCGGCTCAGCAATGGGTTGAAGCATTGCCCACTGGCAACGGGCACATGGGAGCTATGATTTTTGGCGGCGTTGAAAATGAGCGAATCCAGCTTAACGAAGAAACAGTTTGGACTCACCAACATGTTTACCGCGATAAAACAAACGGACACAAGTATATATCAAAAATACGTTCGCTACTGTTTAAGGAGCAATACGAAGAGGCCGAGCAGCTTATTAACGAGCATATCCTTAATCCACATGTGCACAGCCCTACAAATTCCTATCAAACTTTGGGCGATTTACATTTAACTTTTTTCGGTCACGAGCAATATTCCGATTATCACCGCGAACTGAATCTTGATAGTGCGTTGGTAAAAGTCAGCTATAAATCGGGCGACGTACATTTTAAACGCGAATATTTTTCTTCAAATCCTGCCAAATCAAGTATAATTTGGTTATCGGCCAATAAACCCGGCAGCATTAGTTTTAAAGCTGAATTATCGCGTCCCGGCGATGGAGAAATGGTTACGGTTGAAGGGAACGAACTGATAATGCGGCAAAAAGTTGATAATAAGGATGGAGTAACTTTTGAAACCCGTGTACGAATTGTAAATAAAGGTGGAGAAGTAAAGTCAGGAAACAAAGAAATTGTGATTACAGGTGCCGATGAGGTTATGCTGATTCAAGTGGCAGCTACTGATTACAGGAAAGACAATCCGGCTTCGCTCTGTAAAGCTTATTTGGGCTTAACAAACAACAGAAGTTATCAACAAATAAAGTCGGAACATATCGCCGATTACCGTAACTTGTTTGGCAGGGTGTCTCTTGATTTGGGTTATACCGATGCTGTTTATTTTCCAACCAATCAACGTTTGGATGCACTCAGGAATGGCTCTTCTGATCCGGGTTTATTCGCACTTTTTTTTCAATATGGCCGGTATCTGTTAATCTCCTCCTCACGGCCCGGATCGTTACCTGCAAATTTGCAGGGTATTTGGGAAGGAACGCTTACGCCACCCTGGAATGCCGATTATCATATCAACATCAATATTCAGATGAATTACTGGCCATCTGAAACTACCAATCTTTCAGAATGTCATTTGCCATTTCTTGAGTTTATTGGAAAGTTAAGACCAAAAGGGAGTGAAACTGCTCGTCAAGTGTATGGTGCCAAGGGGTTTACTGCGCATCATACCACTGATGCCTGGTTTTACACCACCGGACAAGGAGAGCCCAGATGGGCTATGTGGCCTATGGGAGCAGCATGGGCTGCCACCCATATTTGGGAACACTTTCTTTTTACCCGCGATACAGCCTATTTAAAGAATTATGGTTTTGAAGTAATGCTTGATGCCGCACGTTTCCTATCCGATTACCTGGTTGAAGATCCAAAAACCGGACTATTGGTGTCAGGCCCATCCATGTCGCCCGAAAATGAATTTATCACTCCAAAGGGAAACAGGGCATCTGTGGTTATGGGGCCATCAATGGATCACCAAATTATTTTTCATCTGTTTAATGCCTGTATTGATGCGGCAGAAATCCTCAAAACCAAAGGAAGCTTTATCCGGAAGTTGCAAAATCAGCTAACAAGGTTAACCCCGCCTAAAATTGGCGAAGATGGTCGCATTTTAGAATGGGCGGTGAATTTGCAGGAAGCGGAACCCGGCCATCGACATATGTCTCATCTTTATGGTTTATTTCCATCGGCACAGTTTTCATGGGAGAAAACCCCTGAATTTATGGAAGCGGCCAGACGTGTTATTGAAGAAAGACTTCAACACGGTGGAGGGCATACCGGCTGGAGCAGGGCCTGGATGGTGAATTTCTTTGCACGTTTAAAAGATAGCGAAGAAGCATATCAAAATATGCGGGCACTGCTTACTAAGTCAACTTTACCCAACTTGTTCGATAACCATCCTCCTTTCCAGATTGATGGAAATTTTGGAGGCACTTCGGGTATTGCTGAAATGTTATTGCAATCGCATCAGGGATATATTGAGTTATTGCCGGCATTGCCAAAGCAATGGCCGCAAGGTTCGGTTAAAGGATTAAAGGCACGTGGTGGGTTCACTCTTGATTTTAACTGGAAGGAAGGCAAACTTAATGAGGTAACTATTACATCTGCTTTCGATACAGCGGTAGATTTAATGTATGCCGGCCATAGAGTCTCTCTTCATCTGTATAAAAATCAACCAGGGGTTGTTCAGATGCATTGATAAAATAATAGGGCGTCCCGTGTTATTGAGACGCCCTATTTGTTTTAAAGAAAGTTTCGTTTTATTGGGCCGGAGCGTAAGTCATCTCGGCAAAACGACGATAAGTGTTGTAACGCCATTTAGCATTCTCCTCGGCAGCGGCAAACAGTTCTTTTGCTTCGGCGGGGAACGCTTTCATCAGCGATGTGTAACGCACCTCATTCATCAGGAAGCTTTGGAATTTGCTCCAGTCAGGCTCTTTTGAATCGAGCTGGAATGGATTTTTACCTTCAGCCTCAAGCATTGGGTTGTAGCGGTACAAATGCCAGTATCCGGCTTCAACGGCTAGTTTGGATTCGTTTTGAGCATCGCCCATACCATTTTTCAAACCGTGGTTGATACATGGTGAGTAGGCAATAATTAACGATGGACCAGGATAAGCTTCGGCCTCTTTAAGCGCTTTAAAATATTGAGCCTGATTGCTTCCCATAGCTACCTGAGCTACATAAACATAGCCATAGGTGGTAGCCATCAGTCCAAGGTCTTTTTTGCGGATTCTCTTACCGGCAGCAGCAAATTTAGCAACAGCACCAACAGGTGTTGATTTTGAAGCCTGACCACCTGTGTTGGAATACACTTCAGTATCCATTACAAGAATATTCACATCTTTGCCCGATGCAATAACATGGTCTAAGCCGCCAAAGCCTATATCATAAGCCCAGCCGTCGCCGCCAAATATCCACTCCGATTTCTTAACCAGATAATCTTTAAGCGCTAAGATTTCCTTAGCTACGGCATGTTTTTCTGTTTCAAGAGCTTTTAATACAGCATTTGAAACTTCGCGGGTTTTTGAACCATCGTTTTTGGCTTCAATCCATGCTTCAAAAGCAGCCTTTGTGGTGGGAGCTACT
>CAZFTD010000178.1:0-6689 GCA_964521525.1 uncultured Marinilabiliaceae bacterium
CAATAAAAACATTTTTTTTTATTCATAGCTTTCAAATACACCGAAGCTATATCATTATTGACGTTTAGCTATATCTCAGCCTGAAAAATGTCCATTAAACCTAATTTCGAGTCTTGATGAAATTATAACAACCGCAGGTAAACAGTCGACTATAAGGGAAGTTATTCCACAGAGAATTAAAAAAAAGCTCCGGTAGCTAAATGCAACCGAAGCTTTTGAGAAAAAAGAAATAATATTAGAAAATATACCTTAACCCAATTTGCGCTCTCCAACGTGAACCAAAATCCGAAATAGAATATGGTTTGCCATTAACCAAACTTGTGCCGGTAAATGTGTAGTTAGGCTGGGTTGTACCAGTTTGAATTCCAGTATAATTAATTAAAGCATGTTCCTGATTCGAAACAAATTGTTGTTCTCCCCATTCTTTATTTAACAAGTTGCCAACGTTCATAATATCAATAGAAAGTTGGAATTTATTGGTAACTCCGGCCACATCAACTTTAAACTCTTGGAGCAATTTCAAATCGAAACGATGAGTAAAAGGTAAGCGAGCACCATTACGCTCGGCATATTTTCCGCGTCTTGTTTTAAGGTAGTCATCACTTTCAATATATGCATTTAATGCATCCCATTGCTCTTCAGGAGTAACAACTACTGTTGCGCCATTAACGGTTTTATTATACGAAACGAGATTTATATCTGACATTTTAGCAGGCACAAAAATCAAATCGTTTGATGTTCCATCGTTGTTTAAGTCACCATTGTATCGGTATGAAAACGCCTGCCCTGACTGCCCATTATAAAACAATGACACCTGTGTTGACATTAACCCTTTTAGATAATCTTTTTTATACGACAGCAACCCGGTAATACGTGATCCCATATCAAAGTTGGAACGAGTGGTTCCTAAGTTATTCAAGCCATTAACCTGATTAACATAGCGCCAGTTTGAATAGGCAACGCTTGATGTACCTGAATTCAAATCGTACGATTCTCCATATGAGTATGATACTGAAGCAATAAAATCTTTGTTAAACTCTTTCTGCAATTGAGCAACATAGTTTAACGAATAACCCTTATTAGTATTCTCAAGTTTCACTATCTCATCATAATTAGCATCAACCCTTCCTGATAAATAACGTGGACGGGTATCGACCCCGGTAAAGGTGTAGTTCTCGTCAACTTTACGGTTAAGGTTAATGAAGTTTATGTTATTGAGTGTTTTACTGTAAATAACTTCCAGAGTACCCACAATACCAAATGGCAATGATTTGTCAACAGCCAGATTTGACCTGAATACCTGAGGAAACTTAAAATCCTTATCTATTACATTGATTGCTCCACGACCAGGATTGCGACCATAATCTTCCGCTTTTTTTTGCGTAAAAGGATCTGGATTAAAGGTTATTCCGGCAGGATTGGTAATTGGATTAGCACTAGAGGCTGAACTACCAAGACTGAAGGTACCATTTACCTGTCCGTTATTAGTAAACTGATTCGACACCCATACAAATGGTACACGACCGGTAAATAATCCTGTTCCTCCCCTTACCTGAAGAGTCCTATCTCCAAGAACATCCAGGTTAAAACCAAAGCGGGGCGACCACAAAACCCGTGTTTGTGGAAGTTGGCCAGTTGCTACTCCCTGTGACTTGTAAGCCTCATTAAATGCCTCATTCCCTTCCGGTTTATCAGGAAAAACAGGCAAATCAGCACGCAAACCAAATGTTAGTTTCAATTTATCCATTGCCTGAAACTCGTCCTGAACATACAAACTAAATTGCATGGCTCTAAAATCGGCTGCACCCTTGGTTTGCATTGGATTATCATTTTCGTCAAAAGAGTAACCAACAGCATAATAAGTTGGAGCCACCTCGCCTGGTAATCCAACTGTTTGCCACTGTGCCATATTTTTATAAGCATAGTTACCAAAAATATTTTGTACAAACAGGTTGTAAAAGGAATACATTTCGTTATGAGTACCAAATGTTAAGGTATGCTTACCTAAATAGAGATTAAGGTCGTTTGTAAAGGTTAAAATGTTCTGATCAAGCTGATTGGCTACCGATGACATCTCGCTTCCCGCCGTAATTGTTTTTCCACCATCAAGATTAACCATTACTGTAGGGAAAGGATCTCCCAGTGGGTCTCTGTTATCGCGAACAGTTGTGTATCCCAATAACAATCGATTCGACATTTTTCCTGACAGCAAGCTGTTTAGCTCAAGACCTGTGCTATTAGTGGTACTTGGGAAAAATAAACCGTTGTTATAAAAACGCAAAGCGGTAGCGCTTCGGCTATTATCTGTATTCTCGCCATAAGTATAACTGTGACGAACAGTTAATTTGTGCTTATTACTGATATTCCAGTTAACCTTAAACAACAACTTGTTACTTTTAGTCTCATCGCTTAAATCAAGATAAGAACCCGGATCGTAATTAGGTGCAACACGATTCAGTACTGCCAGAAAATCTTCAACCTCCTGAATGGTGAATTTAGAACTGGCAGTTCCCGGAACGTAAGCAATAGGGGTTTTACTACGTAAGATTTCACCATTAACAAAAAAGAACAATTTGTTTTTAATGATGGGGCCACCCAAAGTAAAGCCGGCCATATAATCCTTGTAATCGGGATATTTAGCTTTTGCATTATTATTAGTAGCATCATATTGACCAACCAGTTTTTCGTTATTCCCATAATAATAAGCAGAACCACGAAATTTGTTGGTTCCACTCTTTGTTATAGCATTAATACCCCCCCCGGTAAAACCACTTTGACGTACATCGTAAGGTGCTATATTAATCTGGAACTCTTCAATAGCATCCATACTAATTGGCTCAATGCCTGTTTGCCCGCCATTGGTACCCGAAGCGGCCAATCCAAATACATCATTGTTTATTAACCCATCAATAGCAAACTGGTTGTACCGATTGTTGGTTCCTGCAAATGACGTTCCGCTGCCTGCAATATTTGCTAATGGACTTAATTTGGTAAAATCGCGTAGCCCCCGTGAAATGGTTGGCACCGCATTAACAACCTCATTTGACACGTTGGTCGATGCCCCTGTCCGTTTGGAATTTATAACGCTGCTTTTTGTAGCTACTACAACAATTTCTTCCAACTGCGCCACAGATTGTTTAAGTCTGAAGTTAAAATCCACAACGTTACCCAACGTTAGAGTTATATCATTAACCTGTTGAGTGTTGTAACCTACAAAAGACACACTTATCTGATAAGGACCTCCGGTTCTCATTCCTTGCACCATAAACCTGCCATTTTCGTTGGTGATGGATGCATATTGGGTACCTGAGGGTTGGTGTGTGGCAACGATTGTTGCACCGGGTAAGGTTTCACCATTGTCACTTGTAACCGAACCACTTATACCGGATGTGGTTATCTGCGCTAAGGCAACAAAATTAATAGTTGCCGCAAGCAGCAACGTTAATAAAATTTTCTTCATACGTTAATCATTAGGTTTCGATTGTTTTTATTGGTCCAAAAATATAAAAGAGCTGGTATCTGATAGGAATTCTAATATTATGGAATTATTAATTTCTAATCGTTTTTTTTGCCACCTCATTAATAATGCATTACTAAAACTCCCAGTTATAATAATTGGATTCAATAGCTAATAGATTTTATCATATTCCTACAACTTAATTTACATCCACTTAAAGTCATTTAAAGCATAAAAAAACCGACGATTTGAATCTTATTTCAGAAGCGTCAATTTAAATAGTAATATGTTTATTGTAAAGGACTAAAATCATTCAACTCAAAAAAGATATCAACACTTCATTGTTAATATCATGTTGATAACATAAAAAGCCAGACTCTAAATAATTAATTCAGAATCTGACTTTTACAATATATACTCTAAATCTTAAAATTGATTAAAACCAGGTAACCACTAAATAGACTTACTGTAAAAACAGTACCTTCGATATAGCGAATGACCTTTGAGTCGTTCAAGCTCTCGTCGCATTTTATGATTATCTTCCAGTATCAGATGGCTGTCGATTTGATTAAAACCAAGCTCCAGAGCGGTTTGCATTAAAGTAGCGCCTAACACCGCATCAATTCCACGGTTACGCTCATCGAAACGGATGGCTCCTAAAAGTAAAACCAATTCTTTCGATGTTTTATTGGCTTTTAAAAGATGATACCAGCCAAAGGGTAGCAGCTTTCCGCCCGATTTCTTTAATCCATCGGCCAAATTGGGCATGGCAACTATAAACGCAGCCATGCGGTCATTTTCATCGAAAATCATCTTTATCAAACGAGGGTTGAGTAACGGCAAAAAGCGATTGGCAAACTCCTCGGCTTCTTTTTTGGTTACTTCAGAAAAGCCATATATGGATGCATAGGTTTCATTTATGAGCTCAAAAACCTGTCCTACATATGGGCGTATATCTTTTGTTTTATCAAATTCAACCACTTTTAGATTGCCGCTGCGCAACGCGCGCTGCGAAAATGGGACCAGCTGACCTAAAGTTTCATCGTTTATGGGCACCTTATACTGTACCAAACGTCTGAACTGCTCAAATCCATATCGCTCCATCATTGGGGGCATGTATTCAAAACTTCCATTGGTAAACATAACCGATTGCTGATCGAAACCTTCGATAACAAAACCCTGTGGGTCTTTATCGGAGAACCCGAAAGGACCAATCAACCCGGTGCAGCCATTAGCTTTGGCCCATTGCTCAACCTCTCGTATCAATGTAGTAAAAACGGCATAATCGTTGGGAATTTCCATAAATGAAAAGCGGGCATTGTTCTCACCGTTTTTCTTATTGTAATCGTGGTGAATAATCCCTATAATACGGCCTATGGGTTCATCATTTTTAAAAGCCAGAAAACGAACAGCCGTACAATGCTCAAAAGCTGCATTTTTTTTAGGGTCGAAAATGCTCCATTCATCAATATATAACGGAGGTGTCCAACTTTTATGCTGACTATGCAGTTTGGCTGGAAGATGAATAAAATCGCGCAAATCGTCGCGGGTTTTAACTTCACGAATAATGATGGCAGAATCTGCTACCTCTTTCTCTTTTTCCAAACTTAGCTGAAGAAATCCCCACAAGGTATCGGCTCCTTTGTAAACAACCGGTGCAGCAATAAAGGCCACCAAAACATCAACCGCGTAATGCGCTTTGATATATACTGTTGAAAACGAAAGCAAAACAGCTATTGGCAAAACCACATAAAAAACCGGGCGGGCATGCCGATAGGCCAGCCAAAGAATAATAATTGTCATGGCCACATGACTGCTTGGGAAAGCAGCGGTAGGCCCCTCGCCCATAGCCTGAACCGATCGCACCGCCCACTGGAAAAAACCACCTTCGGGTAAAGCGGTTAACTCTCCTGTAAAATAAAACTGTGGTCCGGCTGCCGGGAATACTATAAAAAACGAATAAAATAATAAAAACGAAGTAATTACAACAAATACAAGCTTATTAAGATACCTCGATTTAACCAGAAACAAATAAAGGCAAAATCCGAAGGTTATAAAATAATACGAAAAATAAGCCATGCTCATAATTTCAACCATCCAGTATGCCGGAAAACGTTGGCTAAATGCCAAACTGGGTTGAAATCCGAAAATCCATTGTTCAATGGAAATTAAAAGCGGATCGCGATAGGTGAACAGGAACTGGTTTAAAAATTGAGTTTCATAATAAAAAGAGCCCAAAATGGCCACCGGAAACACCATATTTATAAAATCCCAGATTCGTTTGGTTAGTTTGTTGTTAAACAACGGCCATACCACCAGCCAAACCGTGAGTAAAATTCGGGGTATTATATGTATGGTAAACCAATCATCGGCTGTAGAAAAACAGAGTGCTAAAAACCCTGTAATCAGAGCGTATCCTGCAAATATCCATTGAAGCGGCATCCACCGGGGAAAGATTTTTTCCATCTTTTTAATTATTTCCTATGCGGTGCGAAAATAATTAAAATTTCGGTTGGTTATACCTCTCAAAAAAAATGACGAGATCAGAAAAAAGATGGAGCCAAGCAATCCGGCAAATCGAAGAAGGAAACGAACAAAAAGTAAGTGTCGGGTTTCTTTTTAGATTGCTTGGCTACAGTAAACAAGCGTTTTACAGACAAATTAATACACAAGAATCAAAGCATATGGAAGAACAGGTCGTATTAGATCTTATTCACTCCAAAAGAAAACTTTGGAAAAGAGGAAGTGGAAGGATTCTTTACACCTTGATAAAACCAAAACTAAACCGGAACAATATTAAAATGGGACGAGCTAAGCTTTTTAAATTCCTCAAAGACCATGATTTGCAAATGAAGAGTAAGAAAAAAGTAATAAAGACCACCAATAGCTACCATTACTATCATTGTTATCCTAACTTGATAAAAGAGCTGACTCCAATTCGGAAAGTGACAGCTATAATTGAAACCAATAACAGTCGTATCATATCTTTGAATTATTTGTTAATCACAAACATATTAAAATATTCGCCAATATCTTTAACCCGAATTATTCATTGATAGTCCATTTATCTAAAATATTTGGTTCATCACAATGATGCGTACTTTTTTTGAGATTTAGATTTGCTTTTTTACATCACGGTGCTCTGCACCTTTAGAGATATTGTTTATGGCATATTACAAACATTTTGGTGCTCTGCACCTATTTTCATGCTGGAGGGTATAGCAATTAACCA
>CAZFTD010000179.1:0-6635 GCA_964521525.1 uncultured Marinilabiliaceae bacterium
TCATCCATTTTATTAGTCATTCCGCAGTGTCTTTTTTAATGTTGCCTAACGGTTGGCGGTATGGACAGTAAGGGATTGCGGGCGATGTCCTATCAAGTTACACGAAAATTGAAGCGGGCAACAAACCTTCGCATACCACTGAAACCCTTATTGGCTATACCGCGTGTTAGCTGCTGTATTTTTATAAATTAATTGTTCTTTCTATGTTTATTTGCTCTAAAAAAGTTTCATCGTGCGAAATGACAATCAATGTACCCTGATAATCATTGATGGCATTTGTTAGTATTTCTATGTTATAAATATCCAAATTATTGGTCGGTTCGTCCAAGATTATGATGTCTGGCGATTGATTGTAAATGCTTAAACAACATAACATCAAACGCATTCTTTCCCCACCACTTAAAGCATTGCAAGGCTTGTCCCAATCTTCTTTTGGGAACAAAAACCTATTTAGTCTTATTTTTATTTCGTGTTCCTGCAATGCAAAAGTATTAAATTGCTGTGACTGCTCATAAACTTTTCGGTTGTTATCTATTAACGAATAATCTTGGTCAATATAAACCGATTTGTTTTCTGCAATAAAGACTGTGCCGATTTGCGGTACAAGATATCCCAAAATCATTTTTATTAAAGTCGTTTTACCAGAACCGTTTGCTCCTTTTACAGATATTCGTTCCCCACTAACAATTTGAAAATTCAAATTTTCTCTCCATAAATAGTTTTCGGTTGTGTACCCGAAATTAATACTATTTGCAATAAAAAGATTTTTGCCTCTATGAAGTTTTGAATTGTCAAATCCAAACTTCATTTGGTTAATTTCAGAAAGGGAAGAACGCAACTTTTGTAATTCAGTTCTGACAATTCCTATTTTTTCTGTGTGAACACCCGCTATTTTAGCAGTACTTAACTCTGCACTGTTTTTCATAGCATTGGAAACTATTTTAGGAAGCCCCGCTTTACCACTACTTTTTTTTGCTCGTGTGTCCAGTTTTCTTTGACGTTCCAAAGTTTCACGTTGTTTCTCTTTGGCTTTTTTCAAGTCCTTTTCCTTGCTTTGAATATCTTGGTTAAGCGCATTTATTTCAATTTGTTTTTGTTCCTTATAAAAGTCGTAATCACCACCATAGACTTTAATTCCATTTGAGTTTAATTCGCAAACGGTATCTAAGAGGTTCAGTAATTTTCTGTCGTGGCTTACGATAACCAAAGTACTTTCTGTAGATTGAATATAATCATACAACAGTTGCCTGCCAAAAATATCCAAATGATTGCTTGGTTCGTCCAGCAAAACCAACTCATATTGATGGATAGAAATGCCTGCGAGAAAAACTTTTGTCTTCTGTCCTCCACTAAGGGTGTCCATTTTTTGAAACAAGTCTAAATTGGATAAATGCCAATAGTTCAGAGCATCTTTACAACGGTCTTCTAGTGTCCAGTCATCATTAAGCAGGTTGAAATTTTCTTCACTTATGTTTCCGTTCAAAATTTCATTTAAGGCATTTAACTTATTTTCAATCCTTAATGCCTGAGCAATGCTCAAATGGTTAAACTGTCCGCAAATTTGTGGGATATAATACGGTTCCGCATCAACATTTATTTTACCGCCTGACGGTTCTAATTCTTTAGCAATAATTTTCAACAACGTTGATTTTCCAACTCCGTTGCTACCAATCAAAGCTATTTTGTCGTGGTTGTTTATCGTTAGGTTGATGTCAGTAAACAGCAAATCTTTATTAGGGTGTGTATATGATACACTATGTAAAGTCAACATAATTTCTTTCTTTATAAAAAATGAAACACTCACAGCAAAATATTCTACTGTATTTTTTTATCTATATGTGAAAGAAATTATTTTTTCATCCCTACTGACTGTTTAGTTTTAGATTTTGCAAATATATAAAATTATGTGGCAGCTTCCTAATATTGCAGCTAACGGCTGGGGGTGTGGCAAGTGTGGGAGAGCGTGTTACGTTTTCGTCCCCCGACGAAAACGCCCGAGCGGGCGAAATCGCTCCGAAGTCCCAGTATCAACCCACATTGGCTACACGCCTTGTTAGCAGCTGTATTTATTTGTCTTTTATCGAAAATGTAAAAGTTGTTCCTTTACCTAATACAGAACTTACCTGAATAGACCCACCAAGCAAATCAATGATTTTTTTAACTGTTGATAAGCCAACACCTGTTCCCTTTTCACCATTTTTGTCAATATTTGATGTAGTTTCATATAGGTTGAAAATGTTAAAAATTTCATCACTTTTTATTCCCATACCATTGTCTTGAAATGTAAAAAAGATGTTCTCTCTAACTCTTTCCGCTACAATCTTAAGGCTTACTATTTCTTTATCACTATACTTTAAACTATTCGAGATTAGGTTTATAAATATTTGTTGAAACGCTGTTAAGTTAGAGTAGATAGTCATCTTGTCTTCAATATCCAATTCTAATTCAAAACTAAGTGTGTATTTACTAAAATAATTAGTAAAGATATCATTGAGAGTGTTTTTAACATTGAACACAATATTATCTTTTATGTCGAATGATGTATCACGGCTATATTTTAGTATACCGTCAATTAATTGTGTAACATTATTAGTCGATTTTTCTATGATGTTTAAAAGTTCTTTAATGTTTTCTTTAGATTCAAGGTCTAGTTCATTTCTGAGCAATTCAATAAATTGAATAATATTATTTAATGGCGATTTTAAATCGTGGGCCACTATTCTGGCAAAACTATCTAATGATTTATTACGTTCTTCTAATACTTTTTTTCTTAAATCTAATTCAAGATTATTCTTCCTTGCCTCAAGTAAACGTATAGTTTGCCTTGACAGCGCTTGAATCATTTTTATCTGGCTTTCAGATAGGGTTCTAGGTGTTTTGTCAACAACACACAGTGTTCCAATCGGATATTTGTCTGTTGTAATAAGAGGAATTCCTAAATAAAATACAATTTTTGGCTCATCTGTAACTAGTGGATTGTCTGAAAATCTATAATCTTTTCTCGCATCTTCAACTATCATAAATTCTGTTTCGCTTACAATCGTATGTGCACAAAAGGCTATTTCTCTTGGGGTTTCTTCAATTTGCAAACCTATTTTTGATTTAAACCACTGTCTTTCATCGTCGATTAAACTTATGTATGAAATTGGGGTATTGCAAATTTGAGATGCAATAAATGTAATATCATCGTATTCATTTTCTTGCAATGTGTCGAGAATAGAATAGCTTTTTAATGCTTTTAGCCGTTCGTTCTCATTCTTGTGTTTTGTTGGCTTTTCCATTTTCGTGATTTTTTCTAATATAGCTGCTAACGGCTGGCGGTATGAAACGTTGGGGAGTACGGGCTGAGTCCGAATCCACCGTTACAAAAGTTGATGCGAGGCAGAACGCTCGAATAACCGCTTAAACCCCAATGTTTTATACCGCTTGTTAGGGGCTGGCTGTTTATATTTCTGTCAAGTTTTATCATCAAATTTGCTGCATTGTCTTTCAGTCCGTGCGTTTGGGTAGGCAAGCTCTTTGGCTGGTTTAGGTTGAGCGTTGGCTTTTTCGAGCGACCAGCCAATGTGCTTGAATACGAAGCGAAGGCTATTTTTCAATTATAATTACATCTGTCAATACTTCATATTTTTTAGGGAATCTACTGGAATCACCTTCTTGAAAAAATTCCAGTTTTAAATCATCCTTTCGTTTATTAGCAAAAGTATTTAAGTAGCTATGAATACCTGGTTTTAAAAGGTCAAAATTTCTTTTTAGTTTCCATGAATCCTCAAAAGTATCCGTATCTACTAAAATTAAAAAAATCCTATTTTCAGCGCCAAATCTAAATTCACTCTGTTTTTCATAAAGATTCTTTGCTAAATAAAGAGGGTTTGCTTTTACATCTTGCAATAACTTAATACGAAAGTCTTTAATACCTTTTAAGCAATCTAATGCTTCTTGAGTTGCATTATCTTTCAACCGCTCAGAAAGAACATAATACAAATTCGAATCATCATTATTGAAACGAATACCAACATTTCTAGCAGCTTGTTTCAAAGTTGTCAATTCAGGTCTTAACCCTTTATTACGTCGTTCATCTTCTATAAAATTTGTAGGAAGATAAGTTACTTTAAGGTCAAAAGGGATGTTATTCATAAAGAAATCAACACTTTTTATTTGACCAACAGTTGGAAGAACAATATTGTGAGTTTTAAAAATATGCTCGATTAAAATACTTGACCAATGGTTATACCAACTACAGATTAAATAATCCTGAACCGTTCGCATTACACCAATTTCCATTTGACTTAATAGAAAGTCGTAAGAATTATTATCCTTAACATACTTTTTAACAAGATATTTACCTAAATCATTCTGATTATCTGCACCCCATTTGAAATTGTCAACCTTATATAATTCGTTAACAAGATTGTTAATATCTAGATGTTCTAGAACACTCGCATTTTTTTCATAAATGTAATTATTTAGAATTTTATGAGAGTTCCTTGAATCTGTTGAAAGTTTTGTATATAGTTCTTTAAATTGGTCATTTAAACCTGAACTTTCAAGTTCAATGGATTCTTTTGTTATAAATTCATCAATAATCCCTCTTCTTACTATTGATTTAACTTTTAACCAAAGAGTTCCTAAATCATCGTTATTAAACTCTTTTAATTCATTGCTATCGTGTTGCTTTTTCCAATAATTGAAATCTTTAGTCATGTTATAGGATTTTTAGTAATTCAGAAATTTTAATGAATTTATTCTGATTGAGAAAATCAGACAAAACTCTATTAATTATTTGAAATGGTTTATACCCTTTGTTTTTTAATGTCATTATTTCCATTACTGTATCTGGGTAATCCATTAAATCGACAATCTCCAATTCTTTTTTGTGGTTAATAGCAATTGGTTTTTTATATGTTATAATAAAATCAGTTTGTAATCCATTTTTTCTATTATCTTGAACAACTGAATTCGCAGAATAACCTAATGTCTCAATAGATAATAAATTAAATCCAGAAATGTGGAAAGTCCTAACAACGTTACACCATGCATCATCATCAAGACTATTAAACATAAAAGAGAAACATTTATCGGGTTTTAATACTCTAAAACATTCATTGATAACTATATTCAACAGTAAATTGTAATCGGCTGGAGTTTTCTTTCTTTCTTTGGCTTCACTGACAATTATTTCGTCTTCATAATTAACCTCTTTATTTAGCCATCCATTCCATAGCATACTTAACTCCAAGTAAGGAATTCTGTTGCCATGTGGTGGGTCAGAAAGTATAAAGTCAATCGAATTATCAGGTAACTCTTTTAAGTAATGTTGACTTGGTTTGTTGATTATTAAATAGTCCTTTGAATTGTTTAATTCATCAAAATCTTTAGCAGCATGATATTGTTTTGGAATAAGAAATTGGTCTTTTTTTGCTTTAACAAGTTTCTTAAATCTTGTTTCAAAACAAGTCCAAACATTATTTTCGAAAAATTCATTAGGCTGCCAATAACCTATTACCCAACTGCCAATTTCTTTTTTTTCATTAACAATTTCAGAACCATTTTCTTTTGTTTTATTTCTTCGTTTAATCACAAATACCATCTTGCTTGCCTGTCCAATAGAAGATGTAAAGCAGAAAAGAAACATATTTCTTAAATCCTCATTCTCAATCTTACATAATCTCTCATAGAGAACTGTTAAAGCGTATAAGTTCCTATCTGTGAATAAATCAGAAATATCTTGAGTTCCTTTTGCATTAATTCTTGAGTTATGGTAAAATTTAGATTGCGGATAAAATCTATTTAAGTTTTCTTTTTTCAAAGAGTTATAAAGTTCTAAATCTGAGTCATTAGGTTCTGAAACATGCCTACTTCTTGAACCATTTGTATATCTAACCTCTGTTAATAAACCATTTTCCCAAAGATAGTTTTGACCTACAAACCTTTCTTTATTACGTTGTACTACATAAAATGAATTAATTTCATCTTTAATTTCCTTTTCAATTTTAAGAAACTCTGATGTTAATAATTTAGGGTCAATTTTTTTAATAACTTGTTCAGTAATAAATGTCGCACTTGGATTAATATCAATACCAAAACCTTTTCGACCATTAAAAACTGCTTCTGAAATCGAAACACCTGAACCTAAAAATGGGTCAAGTACAATATCTCCTTTTTGAGTGTACTTTTTAATGAAATCAGCCATAATATTGTATGGCTTTTTCCCCCAATATTTATGTAAAGCGTATAAACCTGTATACGATTCTGCTTTATGAGAAATCTCCTCAGAGCTTACATCTTCAACTTCAACTTCTTCAAAAAGACTTAATTGTTTCATCTTGTACAATTTTCCCAAAAATACACTTTTAAAGTCAGGTATCTAAATCCTTTCCAATAATCTTATTAACGATTTATCAAGGGTGGTGGGTGGGCTTGGGCGCGTAGGCAAGATGAAGGCTCTTTTGGCTGCCAAGCGGTCGCCCGTGCGTAGGGGCAGCCAAATGTGCCTGAATGTGGGCGGGATTTCCTTTTTCTTTCTTGTCTTTAAGTAGAAAATTTACCATTGTCGTTGTCGTTTTTTCAGCTTGCCCCTAACGGTTGGCAATATGGCCAGTGGCGGTTTGCGGGCTTCGTCATTATCCACCGTT